>DAOMWV010000113.1:0-9637 GCA_035436725.1 Hyphomicrobiaceae bacterium | reverse complement strand
AAGGTTGAACTCCTGCGAAACGAGGACGAGATCGCCCGAGGTCTGGATGAGTTCGCGATCGAGCCTCTGGGCGCCGAATTCGCCGGTGCGCAGCAGGCCGCCGCCCAGTGCGAGCGCCTGACCCACATTGAGGCCGGGACGATAGGGATATTCGCCCGGCTTTTCGACGTATCCGGAGAGGTAGAACGGACGATATTGCGTGACCTCGACGGCAATGTCGGGGGCGTCGGCAAGCCCCATGCGCGTCTTGAGACGGAGGCCAATCGCCTTCGCCAGGTCGGCCGTCGTGATGCCGGACGCGGCGACTTCGCCAATCAGCGGCATCGAAACGCGGCCGTTCGCACCGATCGCATACTCGGAATTCAGTGCCGACCACTCGTGTACCTCGTCGCGTGCGGGGCGCCATTCGAAGACGCGTATTCTGACGCGATCGGCAGTGCCGAGCATGTAGTCGGATTGTCCGGGGTTGGCTTGCAGAACGCCGAAGCCGCCGAAGATCAGCAGCAGCGATGCGGCAGCAGGGGCAACGAGGGCAATCGTTCGTGTCCAGGTCGTCGCTGGTTGTGGACGTCTGGTCGGCGAGCGGTTCACCGTGGGCTGCGACTTGCGGCCATGACTGCGGTTCTTCGTCTTTTGGCGCGGCATTTTGGCACTCCGCAGGTATGATCAGAGTTTCAAGATGAACTCGGGTTCGATGCGCCCCGTCAGGACATGGCGGAGCGCAAGCAGATTGCCGCGCAGACGGCCCCGCCGGTCGATATGAGGTTCGGGGGCCAGACTGCGCGAGAGGTTCGAGAGGAGGTTTCGCAACATGAGTTCGGTTCCGAAGCCGATCGGCATCGTACCCTTGCGCATGAGGTAGACGGGATTGGAAATCTGCGAGTAGCCGAAGCGTGTTCCCGATTGGCGGCCGGCGCGATAGCCGAGATGTACGCCACGCAGGCTGGAAAGCTGAACAATGCGGCCGCGGCGGCTCAACTGGTTCGTAAAGTCGATGTCTTCCTGCCAGCCGTAAAGGGGGAGGCGCTCGTCGAACTGCAGAGCACCTACGGCGGAGAGGCGTATCGACATGTTGCATCCATATGCCCCGGGATGATCGATGACCGGTGGCAGTTTTTGATCTGGTCGATCGCCTTCGAGGCGGGCAAGAAGTGCTACGCCTTCGTCGAACGTGTAGCCGGGGCCACGGATGCCGTCGTACTTCACGTGCCCCATGGTGGTGACGAAATCGGGATTGTCAGCGAAGGCGGCAGCCACATTTTCCAGATAGTCGCGCGACATCAGGAAGTCGTCGTCGATGAAGGTGACGATGTTGAAGCCGCGCTCGATGACCGTCGAAAGCAGTCGATTGCGCTGGGCGCTCAGGCCCTGCTTGGCTGTTATCAACACGGGCTGATCTGTCGTGCCGACGTCGGGGTCGCGTGCGTCGATCGTCCAGCAGGCAGGAGCGTGTCTGGTTATCGGTCCGGCATCGGGCGTGCAGACGAATATGCCATCAGGCAATCGTGATTGTTCGCTCAGGCGTGCGACGGTCGACGCTACAAGCGCACTGCGATTGGCTGATGCTATGGCGACGGCAAGTTTCATGTCGCGTGGCCTGGTTCGTCCGTCTGTCGACACGGGCAATGGCGCGCCTTGCAGGCACTTGACCCAAACACGACATCGCCCTGTCTCATCTGGTGCCATTCGTGCCTGCGGCGCAGCGCCGAAAAAGGACGTAGCTGTAGTGGGGCATCGCCTGCCGAGATGGACTCCAGCCTGCGAATGGATAGGTCGCGCATCGGGAAGGCGAGCCAGTGCTACGCCTTTGGACGTAGGGGAGGTGCGCGTGCCGACTGTTCGTCATCCGATGGGCGGGTTGTCCGCGATCAAGACCGAGCAGGAAATTGAGCGGGCGGCATGCGTCGACGCCGGCGCAGCGATCGGGGAGGCAAACGCAATGGCAGGCGCTGACGAGTCGGGTGCACGCGTTCAAACGATGCCACGCGCGGTGCGCGGAGGCGACATGGTCTGGAGCGGGCTCGACATCGCGATCGTACACGACTGGTGCCCGTCCTGGAGAGGCGGTGAACGGGTCGCCGCCGGACTCGCGCGGCTATCCGGGGCCAGGACGCTGTATACTCTCTTCGATTTTCTCGACGACGAGCTGAAAGCGCGCGAATTTGCCGGTGTCGCATTCAAGACATCGCCGGCGCAGAGACTGCCGTCGATCGAGCGGTATTATCGTGCGCTGTTCTTCGCCTGTCCCTTTCTCATCGAACAGTTCGATGTGACACGGCACGATGCTGTCATTTCTTCATCGGCGGCATTCGCGCGCGGGATCATCACACGCCCGGATCAGCCCCATCTCTGCTATGTGCACAGTCCAGTCAGATATGCCTGGGACGAGCAGTTCTCCTACCTCGAGCAGGCCCGCATGGGCTGGGGGCCGAAGGCACTGCTCTACCGGCGGATGCTCTACAAGCTCAGGCAGTGGGATACGCGCACTGCGCACGGGCCGGATCTCATGGTGGCGAATTCGACATATGTGGCGGGGCGGATCAGACGCACCTATGGACGGGAGGCCCGGGTCGTCTTTCCACCGGTCGACGTCGATGCGTTTCCACTCGTCGAGGACAAGGACGACTATTACGTCACGGCGTCGTTTCTCGCGCCCTACAAGCGCACGGATCTCGTGATCGAGGCGTTTCGACAAATGCCGGACAAGCGCCTCCTGGTGGTCGGTGACGGACAGCAGGCGAACAAACTGATGCGCGCGCCGGCGCCGAATGTGACGTTCACCGGGTATCTATCGCAGGACCGCTATGTCGATGCTGTCAGCCGTGCGAAGGCGCTGGTGTTCGCGGGGTGTGAGGATTTCGGGATCGCACTCGCGGAGGCGCAGGCGGCCGGGACCGCGCTGATCGCCTTCGGACGGGGCGGGGCGTCGGACATCGTGGCGCCGCTCGATCAATCGCGGGAGCCGACGGGCATCCTGTTCGGCCGGCAGACAGTCGAAGCACTGAAGGCGGCCGTCGCCACGTTCGAGGCGCGATCGGGAGAGATTGCACCGGAGGCGTGCCGCGCAAATGCTGTGAAATTCGGGCCTCAACGCTTCAACCGGGAAATGAGTGCGGCGCTCGATGCGGCCATCTGGCTCAATCGCGGGATGTGTGAGCCGGTTGCGCGGCGGCGCTCGGCGGGGTGATGCCGTAGCTGGCGGGTTGGCCCTTGTCAGCAAGGCGTGGGCCGGTGCGAGCGCCAGCGGTGGAAGCGTTCTGCATCAGTTCCATGTAGCAGGCGGCAGTTCGTTGCCAGCTGAACGATCCGATACGGCGCCGACCTCTTTCGATCAGACTGCGGCGCAGGGCCTGCTCCTTGCGCAGGGCGCGGATCGCTGCGAGCCAGGCGTCCGGGTCAGTCGGATCTGCAAGGAGTGCCGCATCGCCGCAAACTTCGGGTATCGAGGCGGCGGTGCTGGCTATGACCGGGCATTCATGCGCCATTGCTTCGAGCGGTGGCAGACCGAAGCCTTCCGTCAGCGAGGGGAACGCGAGGCAGAGGCTGTCGCGGAAAAGGGCGGCGAGGGCATCGTCGTCGATCCTGCCGAGCAAGTGGACGGCCGGATGGATCGATCCGACCGCGTCGTCGGCAAATGTGGATGTCGAGACGCCCACGACAGCGATGCGAAAGCCTTCGGCGGCGAGCTCAGGGGCGAGATCGAGGACCAGCTTCATATTCTTGTGCGGTGCCCGCGATCCCAGAAGGACGATGGTGGCCGGTCCGGCGACGGCAGCGGTCTCAGCGGTATGGCGTGGACGCCACCGTGCGGTATGTTCGGTGCCGTTCGGTGCGACGACGATCTTCGGTGCGGGTGCGATGCGGTAGCGGACGAGGTCGGCAGCAGCGTGGTGCGATACGGTCGTAACAGTGCGTGCGGTATGACCGAGTGCAGGGTGGAGGAAGCGATAGGCGAGGCGGAACGCTCTGGAATAGCTGCCAGGGATGACACGGGTGTTCGCATCGTGGATGCAGACGACGTGATTCCGCATGAATAGTGGACCGGTATTGGCGAGGGAGAGAACAGGCCCGACTGCGTGACGTGGCAGATCGACCTGTTCCCAGAGATGGCCGGTGAGCCGCCCCACTCGTTGGACCGGGATGGCCTTATAGGACGGGATGTCGCGGGTTCCGGGCGGGGCGAGTATGCGAACGCGGGGGCGCTGCGTGGGATTATCGGCGATCATCTCATCGAGTTCGGCCGTCACTTCGCGTGCGTAGCGCTGCACTCCGGTAATGGGCTGGGATAGAAAGCGGCCGTTTATGGTCCAGTCCGTCATTGTCGAGATCCCGCGGAAGCCTTGGCACGATCGACGCGAAGCATCGGCCGGTGAAGCTGGGAAATCGGCACGAAACGTACACGTTCGGTGCTTCGGAACGCCTTGAGTTAGGTCGAAAGCGGTAGGCGGATCGGTGTCGAAGCATCCTGCGTGGCCGGATGGATGGATCGCGGTCGGCCCGGGCCGGTGTGACCATCGAGCTTCGGAACGGTGGGTTCGCAAATGGGTCCAGCAAGGCAGTCATCAGTCAAAGACGAGACCGACGCGGTCCGGGAGGCAACGGGGCCTGCCGACGCCGGTATGCGCGCCTGGACAATCAACGGCGATTTCACGCTCAATGCCGCCGATGGCGTCAAGCGATATGCAACTGAGGTCACCCGTGCCCTCGACAGTCTCGTCGGTGAAGGGCATCCGCTCGCGCGCGGGCTCGATCTGTCGCTCATAGTACCGGCGCCCATCGAGGATCCGGACCTTCACAACATTCCCGTACGGGTCGTACCCGAGTTCCGGCGGCCGCGACTGCCGCAGGTGTGGTGCCAGCTGCAACTGCCACGTCACGTTTCGGGCGGTCTTCTCAGCTTCTGCAATCTCGCCCCCGTGGCGATCAAGAAGCAGATCGTCTGCATCCACGACATGCAGACACGCTTGCAGCCGGAGAGCTATGGCGCCGGCTTCAGGCTGGCGCATCGCGTGGTGCTGCCGCTGCTGGGACGCCGCTGCTTCGCCATCACCACGGTATCCGACCAGTCGGCGGCAGACCTCGTGCGGTTCGGAATTGCCGGGACCGATAAGATCGCGGTCACCTGGAACGGTGCCGATCATGCGCGGGCATGGCGGCCGGAGAAGGCCAGGGTGCGATTTCTCAGACCATATGTGTTCGGATACGTGAGACCACAGGCGCACAAGAACGCGGAGTTGTTCTGGAAGATTGCTTCGGGTCTCGATGCGATGGGGCTCGACATAGTTCTGTCGGGCAGCATAGGGCACGACGACCTTGCGAGGTTCGGGCAGGTGCCGGGCAACGTCCGTCTGGTCGGCCGTCTCAATGACGACGAGGTGGCGGCCGCCTTGAAGGGTGCGGTCGCGTTCCTGCTGCCGAGCCGGGCCGAGGGCTTCGGGCTGCCGGTCGTGGAGGCCATGATCTGGGGGTGCCCGGTCGTTGCCTCGGATATTCCGGCGCTGCGGTCTGTGGGCGGGGAGGCGGCGCTCTACGCCGATCCGGAGGTGCCGCAGGCCTGGACCACTGCAGTCGGCAAGCTGGCGGCGCGGGACGAGATTTTCGTGCTCAAACGGTCACTCGGGCGTGTCCGGGCGCAAGCGTTCAGCTGGCGGCGCATCGCGGAGCGGTATCTGGAACTCATGGCGCGGGCCGACGGGGCCGCTCCCACATAATTGCATGGCATTTTAAACTCTTCGCCGGGGCTGGTGGTTGCCGGTCGGGGCGGGGCGGCCTATCACTCGGGGTTCCACAATCAGGGGTCCCGCCTTGTCCGCCAAAATCGATACCTTCGAAGAACTGGAACCGAGCCCGCGCCTGCTCATGGGGCCGGGGCCGGTCGATCTCTATCCCCGTGTACTCCGCGCGATGTCGGTGCCGATCCAGGGTCAGTTCGACCCGGAGTTCCGCCGCTATATGGCGCAGACGATGGAACTCTATCGCCATGTATTCCGGACGAAGAACGAGCAGACGATGATGATCGACGGCACCGCGCGAGCGGGCCTCGAAGCGTGCATGCACTCCGTCATCGAGCCGGGTGACAAGGTGCTGGTGCCAATCTTCGGCCGCTTCGGTCACCTCAAGACCGAAATCGCAAAACGCGCGCGGGCGGAGGTCATCGCGATCGAAACGAAATGGGGCACGGTGTTCGAGGCGGGCCGCATCGAAGCGGAGATCGCCAAGCACAAGCCGAAGATGGTCGCGATCTGCCAGGGCGACACGTCGACGACGATGCTGCACCCGCTGGCAGAGATCGGCGCGGCCTGCCGCAAGCACGACGCGATCCTGTTCGTCGACGCGACTGCATCTCTCGCTGGCAACCCCTTCGAGACCGATGCCTGGCAGATCGACATGGTGGCTGCGGGTTTGCAGAAGTGCCTGTCGGGGCCGCCGGGCATCGCTCCGATCACGTTCAACGAACGTGTGGTGAAGATCCTGAACCATCGCCGGCACACGGAAGAGGGGATCAAGCCAGCAGGATACATCGCGGGCAACGGGCCGATCATCCAGTCGAACTACTTCGATCTCGCGATGGTGATGGACTACTGGAGCCCGAAGGCGCTCAATCATCATACGGAAGCGGCGTCTATGCTCTATGCCGCGCGGGAATGCGCGCGGGTGGTCCTCGAGGAGGGGCTGGAGACGGGCTTCGCGCGCCACAAGCTGGCGTCCGGAGCGCTTCGGGCCGGGCTCGAAGCGATGGGTCTCGAGCTTTTTGGAGATGCCAAACATCGCATGGCCAATGTTACGGGCGTGCTCATTCCGAAAGAGGTCAAGAACGCGGACAAGGTTCGCGCCGACATGCTCAACGATTTCGGCATCGAGATCGGCACCTCGTTCGGCCCGCTGCATGGCAAGGTGTGGCGCATCGGTACGATGGGTTACGTGTGCCGAAAGGCGAACGTGCTCCGGTGCCTCGCGTCGTTCGAAGCGGTGCTCCGCCGGAACGGCTACAGCGCGCCGGCCGGTGCGGCGGTAGATGCAGCCTACAAGGTGTATGACAATGGCCAGATCTGAAAGCGGGACCGCGGGTCAGCCGAACCTGCCGGCGGGGCAGTTGCTCCAGGGGCCGCCTGTCGTCGTCAACGTCGGGCTCAAGGGCTTTGCGGACGAGCTGGCACTCCAGGGCGTCAAGGTCGTGCATGTAGAGTGGCAGCCGCCGGCGGGTGGTGATGCGAAACTCGCTGCGCTGCTCGCCAAGCTCGGCGCGTGATGCGGGTCGCGGAATACGAAGTCGAAAGCGCCATCGAGGGCAGATGAAAGATATCGGTCAGACAATCGAAGCTGCGAACGCCGAGGCTCTGAGACGCATCCTGTCGGCGGACCCGGTGCTGGTGGATTGCATTCCGGCCAGCGAAGCCGTGCCGAAGCTCGACGCTGGTACCATCCTGCATTCCGGGCCGCCGATCGGGTGGGATCGCATGTGCGGGCCGATGCGCGGCGCGGTAACGGGGATCGCGGTATTCGAGGGATGGGCGTCCGATCTCGACGACGCGGAAAGGAAGGCCGCACGCGGAGAGTATAGGTTCGCGCCGAACCATCACTACGACTGCGTCGGGCCGATGACCGGCATGACGACGCGCGGGCAGATGCTTCTCGTCGTCGAAAACAAGGCGTTCGGCAATCGCGCGTACTGCGCGATCAACGAGGGTCTCGGCAAGGTGATGCGCTTTGGCGGCAACGACAAGGAAGTGCTCGACCGGATCCGCTGGCTCACGAGCGATCTCGGTCCGGCACTCGGGCGCGCACTCAGGCAGATGGGTGGCATTCCGCTCAAGGCGCTGGTGGCACGCGGGCTCACGATGGGCGACGAGATGCATCAGCGCAACGTCGCGTGCTCGTCGCTCCTGATGCGCCTGCTCGCGCCGGCGCTGGCGACGACGGCGACAGACAGTGCCGCGCTGGCCCGATGCCTGACGTTCATCGGGGCGAACGACCAGTTCTTTCTCAATGTCGCGATGGCGATGGGCAAGGCGATGACCGATCCGGCGCGCGGTATCGCGGGGTCGAGTGTCGTGACGGCGATGTGCCGGAACGGGACGGACTTCGGCATCCGAGTATCGGGGACGGGTGACGACTGGTTCACGGCGCCCGTCGAGATGCCGAAGGGTCTATATTTTCCCGGATATACGGAAGCAGACGCCAATCCGGACATGGGCGATAGCGCGATCGTGGAGACCATCGGACTCGGTGGGTTCGCGATGGGTGCGTCGCCGGCTGTGGTCGGGTTCGTCGGTGCGGGCAATGCGTCCGAGGCAGCGGTGTTTACGCGCTCGATGGGGGAAATCTGCGTCGGCGAGAACGCGGAGTGGACGATCCCGGCGATGGACTACAAGGGCGTGCCGACGGGTATCGACGTGCGGCTGGTCGTCGAAACTGGTATCATGCCGACCATCAATACGGGTGTCGCGCACAAGAAGCCGGGCGTCGGGCAAGTCGGCGCCGGTATCGTCAAGGCGCCTCGTGGGTGCTTCGAAAAGGCGCTCGTGCGCGTTGGCGAAGTGATGGGCGTTTAAGGCCGGATGGCCCAACGCAGTCTTAGTTCCGTTGCCCCGTCTGCTACCTACGAGGTCAGGTTTCGCCATGCCCGAGACAGCGAATGCCGAACGCAAGACCCTGGTGCTCACGGGCGCGTCGCGCGGGATCGGGCATGCGACCGTGAAGCGGTTCTCCTCGGGCGGGTGGCGCGTTATCTCGTGTTCGCGGCAGCCATTTCCCGAGGACTGTCCCTGGGAAATGGGGCGCGATGATCACATCCAGGTCGATCTCGCAGATGCCGCCGATACGATACGTGCCGCGGCCGAGATCCGGGAGCGGCTCAAGGCGCAGGGTTCGCGGCTCAATGCGCTCGTCAACAACGCGGCGATCAGCCCGAAGGGACCTGGCGGAGCCCGGCTCGGCGCTATCGCAACGCCACTCGAAGACTGGGCGCGCGTTTTCCAGGTGAATTTTTTCGCGCCGATCCTGCTGGCGCGCGGGCTGGTCGAGGAACTGGAGGCCGCACGGGGTGCGGTCGTCAACGTGACGTCGATCGCGGGATCGCGCGTGCATCCTTTCGCGGGTGCGGCCTACGCGACATCGAAGGCGGCTCTGGCGGCGTTGACGCGCGAGATGGCGGCGGATTTCGGGCCACGCAACATTCGGGTCAATTCGATATCACCGGGTGAAATCGATACGTCGATCCTGTCGCCGGGCACTGACCGCATCGTGCAGGAGCAGATCCCGATGCGCCGACTCGGGAACCCGGAGGAGGTCGCGAAGGCGATCTACTTCCTGTGCACGGATCAGTCGAGCTACGTCAACGGCGCGGAACTGCACATCAACGGCGGCCAGCACGTCTGATCAATCCACGAACGCGAGTGAAAAAGCGAACCGACATGCCGATCATCGTCAACGAAGTCCGCAAGGGCACATATCTCGACAGCGTCGCGCTGATGCGCATGAGCCGGCAGGTGGCAGCGCTCGACGGTGTCGAAGAGGCCGGCATGATGATGGCGACGCCGGCCAACAAGCGCATCATGGCGGATGCGGGCGTGCTCGCGACCGATGGAGAAGCGGCGGCGCCCGGTGATCTTGTGATCGCCATCCGTGCGCGCGATCA
>DAOMWV010000112.1:0-9672 GCA_035436725.1 Hyphomicrobiaceae bacterium | reverse complement strand
TCACCATCGCTGCAGTGGGCTCCGGCATCTGGTTCCTGCTCTCGCTGCTTTTCGGCTGGGCGATGATCGCCCCCGAACTGGCCGCCGCACCGAACTTCTGGACAGTGCTGACGCAGCCGACGCTGCTCACCGTCGCCGCGACCATGTTAATCCCGATCGCGCTGTTCTGGTTCCTCGCCATGCTCGTCTGGCGGGCACAGGAATTGCGCCTGATGTCGTCGGCGATGACCGAGGTCGCGGTGCGCCTCGCCGAACCCGATCGCGCCGCCGAACAGTCGATCGCATCGCTCGGCCAGTCCGTCCGCAAGCAGGTCGGCTTCATGAACGATGCCGTCGCCCACGCGATCAGTCGCGCCGGCGAACTCGAGGCGATGGTCCACAACGAGGTCTCGACGCTCGAACGTTCGTTCCAGGAGAACGAACACCGCATCCGCAACATCCTGACAGAGCTTTCGAGTGAACGCACCCAGCTCGTCTCTACGTCGGGCGACGTCCACAAGACCCTGCGCTCGATCAGCGACGAAGTCCCCGCCCTCATAGAAAAGCTGACCAGCCAGCAGGCCAAGCTGTCCCGTATCATCGAAGGCGCCGGCCAGAACCTGATCGCGCTCGAAGGCTCGCTCACCCAGACGACCGACCGCCTCGAAACCTCTCTGACTGACACGACACATCGGCTGTCGTCCACCCTCGGCTCGTCCACCAGCCATCTGGAAACCGTGCTCGCCGAGTACTCGAGCGCGATCAACATGGCACTCGGCAACCGCACCCAGCAGATGCAGTCGGTCTTCGAGGAATACACCCGCGCCCTCGACGCCAGCCTGATGCTGCGCTCGGACGAAATGGGCCGCGCCCTGAGCCAGCGCGCCGAAGCCCTCGACGCCGCCCTTGTCGAGCGCACGTCGGCACTCGACAGTGCATTCGCCGCCCGTCTGCAGCTCATGGATCAGTCGATCCTCTCCCAGACGCAGGCCATCGACGGCGTCATCGGCGAGAAGGCGCGCGCGCTCTCCGCCGCCATGGAAACCCATGCCCGCACACTGGCCGAAACACTCGGTCGTCAGGCCGTCGACCTCGACGACACCCTGATGAACGGCATCGACGCCGTCCGCCGCACGTCCGAAAGCATCACACGTCAGTCGGTCAAGGCGATCGAGGGGCTTTCCGGCCAGGCCGACATGCTCAAGAACGTCTCCGAAAACCTGCTCATGCAGATCGGCAACGTCACCAACCGCTTCGAGAATCAGGGCCAGTCGATCATGCGCGCCGCCAACGCGCTCGAAACCGCGAATTTCCGGATCGACAGCACGCTCCAGACGCGCCATCGCGAACTGAACGATACGCTGCAGAAACTCGCCGTGAAGACGACCGAGTTCGACTCGGCCATCCATGGCTATTCGGCATCCCTCGAAACTTCACTGACGGATGCCCAGAAGCGCGCCCGCGCCCTGACCAACGAAATGGCGCAGGGTGCCCTGCGGCAGGCGGAAACCGCGCTCACCGATTTCGAGCGCATGAAGCGCGAGACGGAAGCGGAGGCGCAGCGCCATCTGACCGACATGCGGTCACAGTTCGGCACCGTGAGCCGGGAGGTCAACACACAGTTCGGCGCGCTCTCCTCACGCATCAACGAAACCTCGAGCGAGTTGCGCGAACAGAGCCAGCGCGCAGCCGCCGAATTCGCCGCCGAACAGGAACGCCTGCGCAGGGAAGCCCAGCGCATTCCTGAAGTGACGCGCGAAACCGCAGAAACGATGCGCCGCAGCCTGTCCGACCATTTGCGCGCCCTCGATCAGCTCTCCACGCTAACCGGGCGCGAATCCGCACGCCGCGACGTGACACCTCCCCTGCCGCGACCGCCGGCGGCGCTGACCCCGCCACAGGAACAGCCGAACCTGACCGCGACCTATCTCGATCGTCAGACCCAGCCCCAGGTCCAGCCGAAGCCACCGACGAACCAGGTCGCCCCGCCGCCGACCCCGACGTCGGCAAATGCCGGCTCCAACTGGACCCTCGGCGACCTCCTGGCACGCGCCTCTCACAATACCGATCCGCCACCGCCCCCGGCACCCGCCGAGGAGCCTCCCGCCGGCGCGCCGATCAACCTCGAGGTCATCGCCGGGGCGCTGGATCCCGACACCACGGCGGCCATCTGGTCACGCTTCCGTGCCGGCCAGCGCGGCATCATGGTCCGGTCCATCTATTCGAACGATGGCCGCCGCATGTTCGACGAGGTCGTCCGCCGCTACGCGACCGAACCCGGCTTCCGGGCGACGGTCGATCGCTTTCTCGCCGACTTCGAACGCGTCCTGAGGGATAGCGAGCATCGTGACCCGACCGGGCGCACGGTCGACACGCACCTGACATCCGCCAGCGGCCGCGTCTACCTCTTCCTCGCGCACGCCTCCGGTCGCCTCGCCTGAGTTTTCCAATACCTCGGACGCCATGATCGCCACGCAACGATCGCACGGCCTGGACCTGAGCGCCGAAGTGCTGAGCTACCCGCTTCGCTCGGCGTTCACGATCGCACGCGGCAGCCGCACCGAGGCCGTCGTCGTAGCGGTTTCCATCACGGACGGTACGGCGACGGGACGTGGCGAATGCACGCCTTATGCCCGCTATGGCGAAACGCCGGAAAGTGTTCTCGACGCGATCACGTCGGCGCCACTGTCGCGCGTGGAACTCCAGACGGCACTGCCCGCGGGCGCCGCACGCAACGCGGTCGATTGCGCACTCTGGGACTTCGCGGCCAAATCGTCGGGACACACGGTGTCCGCTCTCGCCGGATTGCCCGCGATTGACTCACGCGCCACGGCCTACACGTTGAGCCTCGACACGCCGGACGCCATGGCACGGGCCGCCCGCGCCAATACCGACAAGCCCATCCTGAAGATCAAGCTCGGCTCACCCGGCGACGTCGAACGACTGAATGCGATCCGCGCGGCTCGCCCCGACGCGCGCATCATCGTCGACGCCAACGAGGGATGGAATCTCGAGATTCTGCCCGCGATGTTTGCGGCCGCATCCGGCGCCCGCGTCGACCTGATCGAACAGCCTTTACCAGCCGGTCGCGACGACGCGCTCCGCGACCTACCCCGTCCCGTACCGGTCTGTGCCGACGAGAGTTTTCATACCCGCGCCGATCTCGCACGCATTGCGACACTATATGACGCCGTCAACATCAAGCTCGACAAGACCGGCGGCCTGACAGAAGCCCTCGCCGTTCGCAGGCAGGCGCAAGCACTCGGCCTCAGGATCATGGTCGGCTGCATGCTCGGCAGTTCGCTCGCGATGGCACCCGCCATGTTGGTGGCACAGGACGCCGACTGGATCGATCTCGACGGCCCGTTGCTGCTGGCGGCGGACACAGCACCGCCGATCGGCTATCGCGGCGCGACAATGTTTCCCCCGTCGCCGGAGTTATGGGGGTGAGCCGGCTGCACGGCAACACCTGACCGGTAACGCGTTACGCTACCACCGCTCCTCTATTGCGCGAGCGGTGACGACGCAGCACAGTATTCCCCACGAATCGACGCTGCACCGGAGCACCGAGATGAAACATCCCGCAGCTGCGCCAGCCGTACTCGCGCTCACCCTCGTGGCCCTTTGCGCGGCCCCCGCCTCCGCCCAGCAGAAAGCCTGCGCGAACGCCAACGGCCTCGGTGTCGCGCGCACCGTTGAAATCGATACGACCGGTGGCCCCGGCTTCGGTCTCGAGCAATACAAGGCGCACGATTTCTTGCAGCCCAAGGAAATCGTGCTCACCTTCGACGACGGCCCTCAGAAGATCCATACCGACAACGTCCTTGCGGCATTGCGCGATCACTGCACGAAGGCCACGTTCTTTTCCATCGGCAAGATGGCGCTCGGCTACCCCGAGATCATCCGCCGCGTGGCTGCCGAAGGCCACACGGTCGGCACCCACACCTGGAGCCATCCGAACCTGCGCAGGAAAAAGTCGGCAGAGGAAGCGATCGCGGAGATCGAGCGGGGCAACAGCGCCGTGGCGCGGGCCGTCGGCGGCCCCGTCGCGCCGTTCTTCCGGTTCCCGCAGCTGGCCGACAGTCCGGAGACGATCAAGCATCTCCAGTCCCGGAACATCGCGATGTTCTCGATGGATGTAGACAGCTTCGACTTCAAGTTTCGCTCGCCCGATCAGACCGTCAAATCGGTGATCGACAAGCTCGAAAAAAAGGGCAAGGGCATCGTGCTCATGCACGACATCCAGCCCGTGACCGGCAAGGCGATCGCGTCACTCCTGTCTGAACTCAAATCCCGCGGCTACAGGGTCGTCCATCTCAAGGCTAGGGACACCCTCAAGACGCTCCCCGAATTCGACAAGGCTATCGAGACCGACGTGAAGGGCCTGCCCGTGGCTGGAACCGAACGCCCCACATCATCGGTGGTGCGCACCATCGATGACGGAGCGCAGAAATCCAATCTGGGCGGCCCCGCCGCGTCGCCCGCAAAGGCTGCGGACGTGGCTGAGCAACGACCGGCCGCTGCGGCTAACACCATGACGATAGTCGGGCCGACGCCTCAACCCGCCGAGACGCAGGCGGCTCCGGCGACCCGCTGGTTCTGGCAGCGTTAACCGGTCCATCCGGCAACACAGATAGTCTCCACGGCGCATGGTTTCTCGCATTGAAATCCTTGCAGTGCCGAACCGGTCGTCCGCCCTCGTATCAAATTTGCCACAATCCCGCGCTGAAACCTGAGAAAGTTGGGTAGAAAACCCTGTGCAGGTTGTCTCGAGTCGGAAAAAATGGTCGTAGAACTTACATCAGTCGCGTTTCCGGCATCTGGCAGCATCATCGATTGTTTTTCGGGGGGAATGATGTTTCACGCCTCCCGAGCCCGAACGTCTTGAATGGACCCTTCCCCGCCTTGATGAGAATACCGGACATTTTCGCTAGAAACCGGTGCTCGCCAGGCCGCGAGGCTCCGCGTTCGATCTGCTGGGCGCTTCTCGTCGTATTGGCAGTCGTTCTCGTCCACGCACCAGCGCTCGCCCAGTCGTCCGCCCCAGTGAAGGGCGTGAACGACGACCGCAAATGGGCCCTCAGCCTGATGGCTGGCTACGCCTCGATCGACGCCGACATGCAGTTCGCACCGAAAGCGTGGTGGGACAAATCGTTCCGCGAAGAGGCCGTGATCGTCGGGGCTGCGAGCTACAACGTCGTGCGCTTCCTCCGTCACTTCACCTTCGAAGCTGAGGTCGGTCTAGGCCATCGCTTTGGAGTCGGCGCCACCGATGGCTGGGTCGCGGGCTACATCCGGTACGACAACTTTCCGTGGAACCACATTATCCGAACGACGGTCGCAGCGAGTATCGGCGTCAACTACATCTCGCGCCTGCCACGATCGGAACGCGACGAACCCGGCGAGCCGACATCGCGGCTCCTGCACTATTTCTCCCCCGAGATTACCTTTGCGCTGCCCGACAAGCCCGAGCATGAACTCGTCATGCGCATTCATCACCGATCCGGCATCTTCGGCCTCATGAATGGCGTCCATGGCGGATCGGACGCATTCGTCATGGGCTACCGTTACCGCTTCTGAGACGCGCCCGGACCTCAAGCCGGCTGGTACCGCGATTGCCGCGAACGGCGAATCCTCCGAAATTGCAGTTCTGCATTTGCGGGGCCGCGCCATGAAGGCCACATTCGAACTCGAAGACACGGAACTGAAGCTCGCCGGCGGCCCAATTGCGGGCGTCGACGAGGTCGGCCGTGGCCCCTGGGCGGGCCCCGTTGTGACGGCGGCCGTCGTTCTCGATCCCGCCGACATTCCCGACGGCATTGCCGACAGCAAGAGCCTCGATGCGGACGCTCGCGAACTCATGTACGCGCGAATTACGACACGAGCGATCGACTGGGCCATCGGGGTCGCAGACGTGGATCGCATTGATCGTGACAACATCCTCAACGCGACGATGTGGGCCATGGCTGATGCGGTCGCACGCCTGAAAACGCGCCCACGCCTCGTCCTCATCGACGGTAATCGCGCGCCGCGCCTTCCCTGTGCGACCCGCGCCGTCGTTAAGGGCGATGCGCGCTGCCTTTCGATTGCCGCCGCCTCGATCGTCGCCAAGGTGACGCGAGACCGGATGATGGTCGAGTTCGCCCAGACAAATCCCGGCTACGGTTTCGAGCGGCACAAGGGTTACGGCACGCCCGAACATCAGGCCGCGATCGAACGGCTCGGCGTGACGCCGCTCCACCGCCGCTCCTTCCGCCCGATACAGCTTGCACTCGGTATCGTCTGATCCGCATCCGTTGCGGGTTGTAGCTGAGGCCGACGGCGGTCTAGTCTCCCCGGCAGGCCGGTACCGGCTACGATCAATCCCGGGAGTTTTCTTCGACCATGCCATCGCCGCTGCATCAGGCGCTGCGTCCCTCGGCCGCCAATCTCCCCGAGAGCGGAATTTCCCGCGTCTTCCGTCATGGTCTCGGCCGACCCGGACTGATCCCGCTCTGGGCCGGTGAAGGGGATCTCCCGACACCACCGGTGATCGCGAACCGCACCGTCGAGGCGCTCACCCGTGGCGAAACCTTCTATACCCATCAACGCGGCATTCCCGACCTCAGGGCAGCCCTCGCCCGCTATCACGAACGGCTTTATGCGAAGTCCTTCTCACCCGACGAATTCTTCGTCACCGGTGGCGGCATGCAGGCGATCCAGCTCGCCGTCCAGATGACGGTCGGTGCCGGTGACGAAGTCCTCGTGCCCACACCTGCCTGGCCCAATTTTCGCGGCGCGATCGAAACCACCGGCGCGCGCGCCGTTGCCGTCCGCATGACACTGGGTCGCAACGGCTGGGAACTGGACATCGACGCGCTCGCTTCCGCAATCACGGCGAAAACCCGCGCCATAGTCGTCAACTCGCCGTCGAACCCGACCGGCTGGACCGCATCGCAAGGGTTTCTCTCCGACGTGCTCGATCTGGCGCGCGCCAAAAATCTCTGGATCATCGCCGACGAAATCTACGGCCGCTTCCATTTCGCGGGCGGTATGGCGCCGAGTTTCCAGACGATCCGCCGCGCGGACGACAGGATCCTGTTCGTCCAGACGTTCTCGAAGAACTGGGCCATGACCGGCTGGCGCATGGGCTGGCTGCAGGCCCCCGCCGACCTCGGCCAGACCATCGAAAACCTCATCCAGTACAATTCCTCCGGCGTCGCCCAGTTCATGCAGCGCGGCGGTATCGCAGCCCTCGAAGACGGCGAGAGCTTCGCCCTGGAAATGATCGAGCGCGCCCGCGTCGGCCGCGCCGTCGTCTCCGAAGCCCTGAGCCGACACAACAACGTCCGCTTCAGCGCGCCAGAAGGTGCATTCTACGCGTTCTTCGCCGTCGACGGCATAACCGACAGCCTCGATGCCGCCCTCCGTCTCGTCGACGAAGCCAACATCGGGCTCGCTCCGGGAACCGCATTCGGCGATGGCGGCGAGGATTGCTTCCGCATCTGCTTTCTCCGCTCGCCCGATCAGCTGCGCGAAGCGATGCAGCGTCTCTCGACCTGGCTCACGGCAAACACCTCATCGAAGGCCTGACATGACCACGACCGTTCCCGATCACGTCCTCGCCATCTACAAGAACCTCGCCACCCCGACGATCGCCAACGCTCTCGACGATGTCGCCTTCCCCGGCGTGCTCAGCGGCATCGGCCAGGTCGTACCCGGCACACGCGCCGTCGGGCGTGCGGTGACCGTGCGCCACGCGGTAGGCAATGCCGGTGACTACACGAGCGCCGATTTCAAGGTCGGCCACATGATCGACGCCGCCAGCCCCGGCGATGTCATCTGCGTCGACATGGGCGGCCACGCCGTCTCGACCTGGGGCGGGCTCGCAACGCTCGCCGCGACCGTGAAGGGCCTCGGCGGCCTCGTCGTCGACGGCGGCGTGCGCGACAAGGAGGAAATGCTCGAACACAAGCTTCCGGTGTTCACGCGCCACATGACGCCGCTGACGGGCAGGTCGCGCCTGAAACTGGAAACGATAGGCGAGCCGATCGTGTGCGGCGGCGTACGCATCCACCAGGGCGACGTCATCGTCGCCGACGGTTCGGGCGTCGTCTGCATCCCCGCCCGTGATGCCGAGAAGGTCGCCGAACTCGCATCGCGCTATACGACCGACGATCACGCCGCCGAGGAGCTTCTGCGCAAGGGGCTCTCCTTCCGCGAAGCGATGGCGAAGTTTACGCGGATTTGAACAGCTCGCGTGTGGTCGCTTTTGATCCAAGACGGAAGGCAAGGCGCTGAGTTACGCCGATGCTGCATTGACGACAAACAAAGCGCCTTACTTCGTTCGTCAAAGCACATCCTAGCCATCAACGCCGCTGGTAATCGAGGTCCAGGCGCTCTGAGCCCCAATGTGCCCTCATTCGAAGCTGGAGTTTTCGGCCTTTTTCGCCGCTGACGGGCTGGTAGCGCCAGCGGGATTCAGTAACGAGATCGGGACCTTGTTCCCGATTGCTCCATGCGGTCTCACCTCGTTGTAGTCTCTACGCCAACACTCAAGCTTTTCTCTCGCATCCGCCAGCGTCATGAACCAGTGCGCGTTCAGGCACTCCGCGCGCAAACGACCATTGAACGCCTCGATGAACGCGTTGTCCGTCGGCTTGCCGGGCCGCGAGAAGTCCAGAACGACGTTGTGAGTGTAAGCCCACAGATCGAGGTCACGCGACACGAACTCCGTGCCTTGATCAACACGGATCGTCTTAGGATAACCCACTTCGAGGCGACCTGCTTCCAAAGTTGCCACAAAATTGTCCGCCCAATACTGCGCCCGAGCTTCGACCGCATGAGCAAAACGCGATTAGGTATCGAGCAGCGTCAGAATCCGGTTCTTCCCGCCCATCGCCGGCTGATCGTGCACGAAGTCCATAGCCCAGACGTCATGAGCTCCGGTGGCCGGCTGTCGGTCTTCGCGAGGCTTCGCCTTGATCCGCCGCCGGTGCGTCTTGTTGCGCAATTGCAGGCCTAAACCACTGTAGAGCCGGCGAACGCGCTTCACATTGATCGGCCAACACTCACGACGCAGCAGAACGTGCACCCGGCGATAGCCGTAGCGCACACGTGTGGCACAGATCCCTTGGATCCTCGTCTCGCGTATGGCCTGTCCCGGGCGCCGGGATCGTAACGGTACGTCTTGGGCGCGATCTTCAGGAGCCCGCGGGCCCGGCGATACGATACCCGCCACGTTCCGCTCATCTCGGCAACCAGCTTGCGCCTCAGGATAGCCTTCGGAGCTTTCGCTTGATCACGTCCTGCAACACATCATCGTGCCGAAGGCGCGTCTTCGACACGACGTCCAGCGGCAGATCCGCCACGATACGCTTCAGACGCGCATTCTCCTCATCTAGCCCGCGCAAACGATTCATCTCGCTCGGCATCAGGCCGGCATACCTCTTCTTCCAATTGAAGTACGTCGCCTGGCTGATCCCCGCCTGCCGGCAGACTTCCTCGACCGGTGTGCCGTCCTCACCCTGCCGGATGATTAACGCCTTCTGCGCATCCGTGAACTTCGATGACTTCATGGTCTTCCGTCCTCTCCCCAGCCTCGGGAACGATGCGGAAAATTCCAACCTCAAACGAGGGCGTTTCGTGGGAGCAGATAACGGTCGTAGCGCTATAGGGAGTGCGGCTGACGGAGTGCTTCCATCACTCGAAGAT
>DAOMWV010000111.1:0-9749 GCA_035436725.1 Hyphomicrobiaceae bacterium | reverse complement strand
GCCCGGCGGCCGGTGTTTGTCCCAACTGCGAGACCGTGAAAGCTTCATCCAGCAATGCGTTGCCGCCCGTGGTCGCATCGGTTCCCGCCAGGTCGAACAGCAGATCCAGATAACCCTCGATGTCCTCGGCGCGCAGTTGCGCCAGCGTGGCGCGATCGTTCAACAGCATGTCCCGGGCCGCGCGCCACAACGCCAGCGCCTGCTGAGGCTGGCCCGCGTCGTGCTCGATGGCGGCCTGAACCATCAGCGCCTCGGCCAGTGCCCGCCCCTCGCCGAACAGAGCGCGCTTCAGTTCCGCCGCCGCGACGTTGGGCTTCGCCTGGTCAGCCCGCTGCGCTTCCGGCACGTCGCCGTTGAAGAAGATGAGGCCGGTGCCCGTGTTCGCCGCGCCCGCCGGGGCCTCGGCCGCGACATACGCGATGCACTCGGTGAAGTCCTCGGTGGAAATCCAGACGCGGTTCTGCTGTGCGACACAGTCCGCCCGCGTGACGCGCCCGCCCGGCGTGCCGTCGGGATTGTTGGCGCGCAGCATGGCGACCTTTTCGCCGGGCGGCTGCTGCGACTGGAAATACTGCCAGCCCATCAGCACGGCCATGCCGGCCGCGATCAGCGGCCAGATTTTTTCCGGCCCGAACCCGCCTTCGAACCCGCCGCCCTGCTTGTTCTCGCTCATCGGTGTCGACGCTCGCCCCGTGCGTTACTTGCACGCCCGCCGTTCAGCGAGACAGTACGTCAGCGGCGCCGGCGCCTTGCACGTGATCTTGACCGGGCCCGACGCCTTGAGCCCCTTTGCCTTGATCGAATTTTCTAGCGCTGCGTTGGCCATGAACTTCGCCAGATCGGCCGTAACCATCGTCGCCTCGCCGCCCGCGCGCACACAGGCGGGCTTGGCGTCGGCTGTCGCACCGAACGCGAGGACGCACGCAACAGCGGCAACAGTCGAGCGAATGAGTGTCATGTCGTCATCTCCGGTAAGGAATCCCGTTAGCAACATGACCCCGCCGCCGCATCCTCGCAAGCCCACAGCGCCAGATCCCGTTGTCATCCGTGACCGATCACGGCCGACGCCACGTCCCCCACCGTCATCCCGGGCATCGTGCCCGGGACCCAGGCGTCCGCGCGAAGACTTCTCTTGTGAGCGTACTGCGACACACGAAGCGATCCCCAACCGACGGCGGAATGCACGGCTTCCCTCTCCCTCGAGGGAGAGGGAACACACGCGACGACCAAGCAACGCGCACGATGCGGGTGAGGGTGCCTTCACTTCGGATCGAAACACAGGCCCCCTCATCCGCGCTCTTATGTTGGCGCTTCGGGTGCCGACGCAGCACCCGCGCATGCGCCACCTTCTCCCCAAGGGGAGAAGTCAAAAGAGCGCGCAACCCGCGCCACATCCCCCACCGTCATTCCGGGCCCTGTGGCCGGGACCCATGGCGCAGCCCGCCGAGGCTTCGTCGGTGAGGGCGATGCGGCAGCATGCGCAACAAACTCTATGCCAAAAGGCGCTGCGTCCAGGGTCCTCGGGACAAGCCCGAGGATGACAATGGTGGGACGGCACTATTTGCACTTGTTTCGCCCAGCCATTCACTGAATGATTGCGAGCGAGTGTTCAAAAATCACGGTCCATTTATTTTGGACAAACATCGCTACGACACGCAAAAGTCTATTATTTCCTCCATCGCCTCTGCGAAATACCCAGTCGCATGTAGTGACTTTCTAGGAAGCCGCAAAGAGGCTAGCGCTTGTGCGCTATTCTTATCGCCCACGTAAAGCATGGATGAGGCGGATGATAAAATTGAATTCCAAATATGGGAATCATGTGCATAGAAACCGAGGCCAATAATTATAATTCGATCAGCGGAAGCAAATATCGAAGGAAGTAGTCGAATGGCGTTCTCGATTTCGACGCAGGTTGTGTCGCGCGCCTTCTGCGGGTTGTAGAGCGCCATGGCTGGACCGAAGCGCGGGGTGCTGCGCCAAAAACTTTCTTCAACTTGATCCTGCGACAACAACACAAGGTTGCCAGCAAGTTCATGTCTAAAACCGATAAAGACGGCGCCGGCTCCAAGTCGTACTCTGTCGCTGGTGAACGAAAAATTGCACGATCCGTGAGGTTTGAGTAGTGGCACGCCACTATCTGCTTTTAAGGAGTACGAGAAAGGAATACGTGCAAGCCGCAAGCTCCGCTCAATCAGGAGGTCGTAGTTGGTTGTTACGAGCGATGTGTGTTCAAGCATTCCTCGTGCGCGAAGTTCATTGAATAAGCGCAAATAAATACTGTCAACGTTGGGAGCGAATTTGTAGAAAAAGTCCGCAAGTAACCATTGGAACAATGCGCGGTTCCCGGTGCCTGCAGTGATATAATCCATCCCTTCCTCGGGATTGGAATTCATCATTTCCTGGATCATTATTTGTGCATGCAGTCTATGGATGCTGGGGTTTGCAATATTGAGATGTTCCGCCTTCGATTCTAGGTGTTCGCGTATTGCGGTCCAAAAGCCATTGATACCTAGTGGTGGACGGTCGGTCGCTTGGCTTCCGAAGCTCGCTCCGGCACCAAAAAGAAAGACACATCGCGAAGCCATCCCACCTACTCCGCCGCCTGCTTCTTGCCCCCGCCATTCCCCTTCTTCGCCTTCGCGCCAGCACCCGCACCACCACTCGCCCGCCGCGCGAGGAGTTCCTTCAGGAAATGCCCGGTGTAGCTTTCCTTCACCTTCGCCACGTCTTCCGGCGTGCCGACAGCGACGATGCGCCCGCCGCCGTCGCCGCCTTCCGGCCCGAGGTCGATGATCCAGTCGGCGGTCTTGATGACCTCGAGATTGTGCTCGATGACGACGACCGTGTTACCCGCATCCGCAAGTTCGTGCAGCACCTCGAGCAGCTTCGCCACGTCGTGGAAATGCAGCCCCGTCGTCGGCTCGTCGAGAATGTAGAGCGTCCGCCCCGTGGCGCGCCGTGACAGCTCCTTCGAGAGCTTGATGCGCTGCGCCTCGCCTCCCGACAGCGTCGTCGCCTGTTGCCCGATCTTGATGTAGCCGAGCCCGACCCGCTCCAGCGTTTCGAGCTTGTCGCGGATCGAGGGCACGGCGGCGAAGAACTTCACGCCCTCCTCGACCGTCATGTCGAGCACGTCGGCGATCGACTTCTCGCGATAGTGGATGTCGAGTGTCTCGCGATTGTAGCGCTTGCCCTTGCATTGGTCGCAGGTGACGTAGACGTCGGGCAGGAAGTGCATCTCGATCTTGATGACGCCGTCGCCCTGGCAGGCTTCGCAGCGCCCGCCCTTGACGTTGAACGAGAAGCGGCCGGGGCCGTAGCCGCGCGCCTTCGCCTCCGGTAGCCCCGCAAACCAGTCGCGGATCGGCGTGAACGCGCCCGTGTACGTCGCCGGGTTCGAGCGCGGCGTGCGCCCGATCGGCGACTGGTCGATGTCGATCACCTTGTCGAGGAATTCGAGCCCTTCGATCTTGTCGTGCGCCCCCGGCGCTTCGCGCGCGCCCGCGAGTTTCCGCGCCGCCGCCTTGAACACGGTATCGATCAGGAACGTCGATTTGCCGCCACCCGACACACCCGTGACGCAGGTGAGCAGCCCGAGCGGGATCTCCGCCGTGACGTTCTTGAGATTGTTCTCGCGTGCGCCCGTGACCTTGATTGCGCGGCCCTTCTGCGCCTCGCGACGCTTCGCCGGAACCGCGATCTGCCGCTGCCCGGTGAGGTATTCCCCCGTGAGACTGTCCGGGTTCGCCATCACCTCGGCCGGCGTCCCCGCCGCCACGATCTGCCCGCCGTGCACACCCGCACCCGGCCCGATGTCGACGAGATAGTCCGCCGCCAGCATCGCGTCCTCGTCGTGCTCCACGACCAGCACGGTATTGCCGAGATCGCGGAGGTGCCGTAGCGTCACCAGGAGCCGCGCGTTGTCGCGCTGATGCAACCCGATCGACGGCTCGTCCAGCACGTAGAGCACGCCCGTGAGCCCCGAACCGATCTGCGAGGCGAGCCGGATGCGTTGCGATTCCCCGCCCGACAGCGTGCCCGACCCCCGCGACAGCGTGAGATAATCGAGCCCGACGTCGTTGAGGAATTTGAGCCGTTCGACGATCTCCTTGAGGATGCGCGTGGCGATTTCGGTCTGCTTCGCCGTGAGCTTCTTCGGCAGTTCCTCGAACCACTGGTTCGCCGCCTTGATCGAGAAGTTGCCGACCTCGCCGATGTGCAGCCCCGCGATCTTCACCGCCAGCGCCTGCGGCTTCAGGCGATGCCCGCCGCACGCGTCGCACGGATGCGCCGCCTGATACCGCGACAACTCCTCCCGCACCCAGTCACTGTCCGTCTCCCGCCAGCGCCGTTCGATGTTCGGGATCACGCCCTCGAACGCCTTGGTCGTGCGATAGACGCGCGTGCCGTCCTCATAGGCGAACTCGATCTCGTCCTCGCCGGAACCATGGAGGATCGCGTCCTGCACCTTCTTCGGCAGCTTTTCGAAAGGCGTCGTCATCGACACCTTGTAGTGCTTCGCGATCGCCGACAGCGTCTGCTCGTAATAGGGCGACGGATTGCCCGTCTTCGACCACGGCCAGATCGCGCCGTCTTTCAGCGACAGCGACGTGTCGGGCACGATGAGTTCCGCCTCGAAGCGAAGCTCCGTGCCGAGCCCGTCGCACTTCGGACACGCCCCGGCCGGTGCGTTGAACGAGAAGAGCCTGGGCTCGATTTCCTCGATCGTGAATCCGGACACCGGACACGCGAAGCGCTCGGAGAAGATGATGCGTTCGTGTGTGTCGTTCTTGGACTTGTTGGCGCCTTCGGTCGTTTCCTTGCCCAGCGGCTTGTCGGCGAACTCCGCGATCGCGAGCCCGTCCGCGAGCTTCAGCGCGGTTTCGAGACTGTCGGCGAGGCGCGCGCCGAGATCCTTCTTGACCACGATGCGGTCGACGACGACGTCGATGTCGTGCTTGTATTTCTTGTCGAGCTTCGGCGCTTCCGCGATCTCATAGATCGTGCCGTTGACCTTGACGCGCTGAAAACCCTTCTTCTGCCACTCCGCCAGCTCCTTGCGGTACTCGCCCTTCCGCCCGCGCACGACCGGCGCCATCAGGTAGAGCCGCGTTCCCTCCGGCAGCGCCAGGATCTTGTCGACCATCTGCGTGATCGTCTGCGCCTCGATCGGTAGGCCCGTCGCCGGCGAATACGGCACGCCGACGCGCGCGAACAGGAGCCGCAGGTAGTCGTAGATCTCCGTGACCGTGCCGACGGTCGAGCGCGGGTTGCGGCTCGTCGTTTTCTGCTCGATCGAGATGGCCGGCGACAGCCCGTCGATGTGATCGACGTCCGGCTTCTGCATCATCTCGAGGAACTGCCGCGCGTACGCCGAAAGGCTCTCGACGTACCGCCGCTGCCCCTCGGCATAGATCGTGTCGAACGCGAGCGATGATTTCCCCGACCCCGACAGTCCCGTGAATACGGTCAGGCTGTCCCGCGGGATGGCGAGATCGACGTTCTTCAGGTTGTGCTCGCGCGCGCCCCGGACGTGGATGGTCTTGCCGTCGGGAATGCGCACTTTCGGGGACTTGGCGGGTGTCTTGCTCATGGGGCGACGGTCTAGCCGAAACCTGTTGCGGCGGCAACGCGGGGGGATTGTCAATCAATACTCGCCCACGGCCATTCCTTCTTGAACCCAATTTTTACTTGGCGGAAGCTAATGTTCCGCACTCGGACGAGGGTGTCATGCGTTTCAAACCTTTCAACATGTTTTTAGCGATTGCGGGATTGCTGCTAGCTCCGGCCCTGCCGCCCGGTGCATACGTGCTGAACTATGCTGGCGCATTACTTGCCGAATTTCGCTTTTTTCAGCCCGCAGCTCTGATTTTTCGTGTGGTCGGCATCTACGGTGACGCCACAGCCGCGAACAATCTTGCGGTGCTATGTGCTAGCAGGGAAATTTCGTGCTCTTCGGCGACGGCCGTCAGAGCAACACTGGAGCAGGCTCGCAATCGTGGCGTACAGGCTGCAGCTTACAACTTAGTATGGCTGTCGACCTCGGCCCTCAACAGAAGCGGAAGCCAGAGTCAAGCGGACCTTGAGAAGCTGAAAGCGGTAGCGCAAAGCGGAGACGTTCACGCTCAAGCGCTATACGGCTTTCGAGCCTTAAATAGTGTTAGCAAGTCGAATGACGACAGTAACCCAGACGGACTGGAGTATCTCAAGCGCGCAGCCGCCTCGGGCGACACGGACTACCGGTATCTGCTCGCGTCGCATTGGAGCGGAGAGTTTCACAGCAACAAGTCTATTGACCCTGACGACCTGCGTCGCGCGTTGGCGGAGTTCGCAGCTGTTGACGCTGGTGGTGATGCACGCGGCGCATATGCTGTTGCGACTATCCTCGAAGGTTTGAAGGCAAATGGCAGTGTCGCCACTATTTCAGAAGAATTGGATCGTTTGAGCGAAGTCGACTGGTTCCGCCGCTCGGTACGGGACAAAAAGCATGTTCTGCACAAATGCGGACTTGGAAAGTCACTTGTGAGGTTGGCCGAAAATCAACGGCAAGAGACGAGAGTACACTTAATGGGTGAAGCAGGCCCGCATCTCGAAGCGTGTGTTGCGGAACGGGACTGGCGCCGCCCGGTTCGCGTATTCGGCAAGCCCGCTCTTCGCCTTGCCAAACTTGGGGTGTCTGGGTTGACGCCCGAGGTCACAGCAGCGCAAGCACTCAGTGCAGCCAGCACGTTGGCGACCCTATTTGAAACCGGTGACAGCATGCCGCGAAACGACGAAAAGGCTAGATACTACCGTCAGCGAGCCGGGCTCGGCCGCTAGTCTGCCGCGCCGTTCCCCGTGAACCCCGCCTAAACGCCGCCATCACCCCCCGTTCAAACCGCCCTTGTCATAACAATCCCGGATTTGCCCAATAGAAAGGCACGGGTAAGATGACCACCCTGACCATGTCCCCAGGATTTGCCGGCTTCGAGGGAAAGCGCACAATGTCTCAGACGATCGATCCGAAAGCTGTCTATCACGCCTACAAGGAGGACGACAAAAAAGGCCCCCTTGCCGGCCCGCTGTTCGTGGCGCGCATCGTCGCGATCGTCGCCGCCATCGGCGGCGCGGTGCCGACGGCCATGAACCTCTACCAGTCCTGGCGGCACAACATTCCGTACAATCAGGTCTCCCACCGCCTCGCCCAGTATGACCTGTGGATGAAGAATTTCGACTGCCAGATCAATTACCGCGCCCTCAACGTGAACCAGGGCACGCGCGTCGACGTCGGAGCCTGCAACCGCTCCGGCGACATCGCCATCAAGATCACCGCGCCGAACGGCAAGGCGGCCTACGAGTGGATCGCGTTCGATCAGCTCCAGAGGGCGGGCGCCGCGTTCTCGTTCATGAACCTGATCGCGACCTCGGCCCACGCCGACGAAGCGCCGAAGGATGCCGCGCGCATGACCTCGGGCCCGATGTCGCTCGCCCAGGCGGCGGCACCCGGTGCACCGGCGGCCGGTGGCATGCAGGTCAAGTGTCAGGTGATGCCGACGAAGGGTCAGATCCTGCGCGTCGTGCAGGAAGGCAACAAGTGCTTCCGCGAGAACTTCTCCGCCTTCAAGGGCACGGTCGAAAAACGCGAGGAAGTCCCCTGCAATACCCAGTGCACACCGGCGGGGTGATCGAGCGTCGGTGCCGATCGCATCGAAAGGGCCCCGCACGGGGCCCTTTCCCTTTTCAATTCAACACCAGCGCCACCACCCCGCCGACGGTGAGCGCGATGCCGATGAGCATGGCGGGCGTGAGTGTGCGGTCCCCGCGAATGAGAAAATTCGCGGCCAGTACGACGAGCGGGAAACACGCGACGAGTGCCGAGACGACCGACACTGGCCCGCGCGTCAGTGCCGCGTAGACGAACAGGACCGACAATCCGTTGAGAACCCCGACGAGGGCGAACCACAACCGGTCTCGCAGCACCCCGCCGCGCGGGAGCGCGCCGCGCGCAGTCCCGACACTCAGGATGATGGCGGCCGAAACCATGTAGCCGATGGTCGTCGCCGCATAAGCGCTCGGCCATTCCGCAAGGCCGATCTTGACCACCGCCTGCGCCAGCGCCCGGATCGCAGCCACCGCGAGCGGCAGCATGATGGCCCAGGTCACTGCTTTCGGCACCGCAAGTCCGCGCCCGAGGTAGATGAGGGCTGCGCCGAAAACGACCGTTCCGATCGCCGCGATCTGCCCACCCGTCAGCACCTCGCCGAGCATCAGCCCGCCGAGGATCGCGGCGAAAACCGGCGTCATGTTCGAGAACGCGCCTGTGATCGACGGCCCGACCAGTCGGTTGGCGTAGAATGTGAGAAACGTGTTGAGTGCGGGAAAGATGACGCCGACAGCCGCGAAGATGAGGGCGGGACGGACCGACGCGCCGGACCAGTCGAGCGCGAACGGCGACAACGCAACGAACAGTGCCATCGACGTCGGCACCGAGATGCACGCCCCCGCGATCGGTGGATACGACCGGAGCCCGAACTGCGTGAACACGAGCCCGAGTGCGTAGCAGACGGCCGACGCCAGCGCAAAGACGACGAGGAGCGGGTCCATACTGCCTCTATGTCATCCCGTGCGCGGCGCGGGATGCAATCCTGCGGCGCAGACACGGGACCTCATGCTGCATATCGAGGTCCCGGATCAGCATCGCAGCATTTCGTTGGCACTTCATGCTGCGAAGCATCCGGGATGACATTTCGCTCACAACTCCACCACATCCAGCACGCCGGGGATGGTCGAGAGATGACCCTGCATGTTGGGGCCGACGTCGAACTTGCCGGGGATCGCGAATTCGAGCACGCGCTCGCGGTCGTCGAGTTCGAGGGCGATGCGAATTTCGCCGCCAGACTTCGGCCCACCCGTCGGTGCCTTGAGTTCACCTTTGAACCCGTCGAGTGTAATTTTCTTCGATGCCAGCAGCCGCCGGTCGAGCACGATCCTGAGCCCGCGCTGTACGCTTGCCGCCGCTTCGTCGAGGCTCTGCAGCCCCTGCACGCGCATCTTCACCGCGTCCTCCACGCGTTCGGCTTCGACCGACACGATGACGGGCGTGCCGGGCTCGAGCAGGTGCCCGCACGCATTGAGCGTATCGGAAAAGATCACCGCCTCGAACTGTGCCGTGGCATCCGAGAACATCGCGAACGCGAACTTGTTGCCCTTCTGCGAGCGCTTCTCCCGCGCCGAGACGACGATCGCCGCGAGCTTGGCCGCTGTCGCCTGCAATCCGGCCTTCGGCTCGAACTCGGCGTATGACGTGACACCCATCTTGGCGAGAACCGAGCCGTAACTGTCGAGCGGATGGCCGGAGAGGTAGAAGCCGATCGCCTTGAATTCCTCCCCGAGCCGCTCCATCGGCGTCCAGCGCTTGTTGCCCCTGAGATCGAGTTTCGCCGGCTGCGAGCCGCCCCCGCCGAACATGTCGATGATGCCGTCCGCCTCGTTCTGCTGGATGCGCTGGGCCGTCGCCATGATCTGGTCGACGTTGGCATGGACGAGCGCGCGGTTAGCTTCGAGTGTGTCGAATGCGCCGGCCGCAGCCATGGTTTCGAGCCCGCGCTTGTTGAGCGCCTTCGGCTGGAAGCGTGAGGCGAAGTCGGCGAGCGATTTGTAGGGACCGCGCTGGGCTCGCTCCGCAACGATGCTTTCGACCGCGGACGCGCCGATGTTCTTGAGTGCCGCCAGCGAATAGCGGATCGCGCCATGCTGTCCCGGAGCCTTCG
>DAOMWV010000110.1:0-9771 GCA_035436725.1 Hyphomicrobiaceae bacterium | reverse complement strand
GGCCTTCAGGCTTTCCGACGTCAGGCGGCGGCCGTGGCCCTGGCCGGCGTGGCCGGCGGCGACCATCAACGGCCCCAGCATCAGCGCGTCGCCCTGGCCGCCAATGGTGATGGCGGTGTAGCGGATGGCCGCGATCAGGCGATCGCCGTCGAACAGGACGCGGCAAAAAGGTGTGAAGGATGGCTGGCCCTCGCGGACGCGATAAGCGCTGCGGGTCAGGGCACCTGGGCCGAAGGTCTCGTCGTGGAGCGCCACGACCATCGGCAGGTCTTCGGACGTCATCGAGCGTGAGGGATAGATCGACGGCTCGGACCAGGGCTTTTGAGGTGGTTCGGGGGAAACGGTGCGCAGTTGATCGAACATGGACGGTCTCGATGCGGGCGTTGATCGACGGGCGGTAAAGGGCGGGGCGCAAAACGATGCTCCGCCGCCGGCTATTGCCGTCGTCGCAAGTCGAGTATCGGTCGCACTGTCGTCGTCATGGCGGCTCGCATATCATGTGGCATGGCGGGGGTCCAGTTGCGCCAAGGGCATGTTGGGCATGGCGATACCGCACCCGCTGCGATAGATTTCTGTCATGATCCTCGGCATCGGTAACGACATCATCGACATCAGGCGCATCGACGCGTCGATCCAGCGGTTCGGCGACCGCTTTCTGAAGCGCGTCTTCACCGAGGCGGAGCGGCGGAAGTCGGACGGCCGGGCCAACCGTTCTGCGTCCTATGCCAAGCGCTTCGCGGCCAAGGAGGCCTGCTCGAAAGCACTCGGGACGGGCTTCCGGCGCGGAGTGTTCTGGCGCGACATGGGCGTCGTGAACCTCGCGAGCGGGCGGCCGACGATGCGGCTGACGGGCGGGGCGCTCAAGCAACTCGAACGGATCACGCCGGAGGGATACGAGGCGCGGATCGACCTGACACTGACGGACGATTTCCCGCAGGCCCAAGCGGTCGTGATCATTTCGGCCGTGCGGCCAACTGGTAGAGATCAAATTATTGATAAGTAATGATTTTGGCGGGGTCTCTCCCGCCATTGGCCGAGCGTGGCGTCTGGAAGCGGCGATTGTGCGGGCGGTTCGGACCGGCTATAGGGTCGGTCCTCAGTATGGCGCCGTCCCGGAATGCGTTTCGGGATTGGTCGTGCCGTTCTCCGGGAGAACACGATGAGCCTCAAGATGTGGTCGGGCAAGAACACGCCGGCGGGTGCCGGCGGGGAGTCGAAGCCCGCGTCCGGCCACGAAGGCGGCATGGGTGAGACGATCAAGATCATCGTACACGCGCTGCTGATCGCGCTCGTCGTGCGCGTGTTCTTCTATCAGCCGTTCAACATCCCGTCGGGGTCGATGAAGTCGACGCTGCTGGTGGGCGACTACCTGTTCGTCTCGAAGCTGTCGTATGGCTACAGCCAGTATTCGTTCCCGTACGGGATCGTGCCGTTCTCCGGCCGGGTATTCGGTTCTGAACCGAAGCGCGGCGATGTCGCCGTTTTCAAGCTGCCGAGGGACAACTCGACCGATTACATCAAGCGCGTCATCGGCATGCCCGGGGACGAAATCCAGATGCGGCAGGGTGTGCTCTACATCAACGGGCAGGCGGTCCCTAAGCGTCGGATCGAGGACTTCAAAGCACTCGACGAAGACGGCATCATGCGATCGACGCCACGCTTCGAGGAGACGCTGCCGAACGGCGTCAAGTACACGGTGCTCGACGCGGAGCCGAGCGGGCCGTTCGACAATACGCCGGCCTACAAGGTGCCGGCGGGCACTTATTTCATGATGGGGGACAACCGCGACAACTCGACCGACAGCCGGGCGCTCTACCACGTCGGGCCGGTACCGCTCGAAAACTTCATCGGGCGCGCGGATCTCATGTTCTTTTCCGTCGCCCTCGACGAGGGCCAATCGTGCCGATTGATCAATCCGCTGAGCTGGCCGGGGTGTATCCGGTGGCGTCGTATCTTCAGCCTCGTGCGATAGGTGGGTGGTGACGGCGCGGCGGAAGGCAGCCTTCGAGAGCAAGCTCGGCTACAAGTTCAACGACCGCGGGTTGTTGAAGCGGGCGCTGACACATGCGAGCGCGCAATCGGGAAGCGGGCGGGCGGAAACGCTCAACAACAACGAGAGGCTCGAGTTCCTCGGTGATCGCGTGCTCGGTCTTGCGGTCGCCGAACTCATCAACGAGCGGCTCCAGGATGCGCGCGAAGGTGAAATGGCGCGCACGTACAATCTCCTCGTCCGGGGGGAGGCCTGTGCCGAGGTCGCGCGCGACATCGGGCTCGGCGACCATCTCATCCTGTCGGAAAGCGAAGCCGGCAGCGGTGGGCGGGAGAAGGTGACGATCCTGGCGGATGCCTGCGAAGCCGTGCTCGGGGCGGTATTTCTCGAAGCCGGCTTCGAGGTGGCGCGGGCCGTCGTGCGCAAGCACTGGGGGCCGCGTCTCGACGCGCTGCCGACGGCGACGGTGGACGCGAAGACGGCACTGCAGGAGTGGGCGCAGGCGCGTGGCCTGTCGCTTCCGGTCTATCGCGAGATCCAGCGCGAGGGGCCAGATCATGCGCCGAAGTTCACGTCCGAAGTCAGGGTCACGGGGCGGAAGCAGGCGGATCAGCGGACGGCCGAGGGGCGGGGTGCGAGCAAACGTGCGGCCGAACAGGCTGCTGCCGCAGCCCTTCTGGCACGCGAAGGGGTCTGGGGAGCGAAGCCGTGACAGAGGCGAAAACAGATACCCCCGACGATACCACGCGGACGCGGTTCGGCTTCGTTGCCATCGTCGGCGCGCCGAACGCGGGCAAGTCGACGCTGCTCAATGCGCTGGTCGGGCAGAAGGTCTCCATCGTCAGCCGCAAGGTCCAGACGACGCGCATGCCCATCCGCGGTCTTCTGACGGAGGGCCGCTCACAGGTGGTGTTCGTCGACACGCCCGGTATCTTCGCGCCGAAGCGGCGTCTCGACCGGGCCATGGTGAGTGCGGCGTGGACGGGAGCGGGCGAGGCCGACGTCATAGTGCTGCTGATCGATGCGCAGAAGCCGCTGACGGGGGACGTGCTGACGCTCGTCGAGAAAGTCACGTCGAAGCCGGTGCCGATCGTTCTCGTGCTCAACAAGGTCGATCGGATCAAGAAGGACCTGCTGCTGAAACTGACGGCAGACCTCAATGCGCGCGCGACGTTCGCGGCGACGTTCATGGTCTCCGCACTCAAGGGCTCGGGCGTGGAGGATCTCGCGCGGTACCTGCTCGGAGCGGTGCCGGAGGGGAACTGGCATTTCCCCGAGGACGAGGTGACCGATCTGCCGGTGCGGCTGCTCGCATCGGAGGTGACGCGCGAGCGCATCTACGACCGGCTGCACGACGAACTTCCCTATGCCATCACGGTCGAGACGACGGGCTGGTCGGACATGGGCAAGAAGAAGGGCGTGCGTGTCGAGCAGACGATCTTCGTAGAGCGCGACAGCCAGCGCATGATCGTGGTGGGCGAAGGCGCGCGGACGATCAAGCAGATTTCCATGGAAGCGCGGACACAGATGGCCGACATCTTCGGCCGGCCGGTGCACCTTTTCCTGCACGTGGCAGTGCGTGAGGGATGGGAGAACGATCCGGAGCGCTACACCGCCATGGGGCTCGAGTACCCGAAGGACTGAACAGGTTCCGCGCTTGCCGGGCCGGAGACGACGGCGACCGGATCAGGCATCCGCCGGACGACGAGTGAGCGATGCACTGGGACGACGAAGGCGTGATTCTGAGCGTGCGTCCGCACGGGGAGACGTCGGCTGTTGTCGAAGTGCTGACGCGCGAGCACGGTCGGCACCTGGGTCTTGTGCACGGGGGGCAATCGCGCAAGCAGCGGCCGGTGCTGCAGCAGGGCAATCACGTTTCGGTCACGTGGCGCGGGCGGCTGCAGGAGCATCTCGGGACCTTTGCGATCGAGCCGAGACGCAGCTTCGCGACCGAAGTGCTCGACGATCCTGCTGCCCTCGCCGGCCTGATGTCGCTCTGTGCACTGGCGCGCGCACTGCCGGAGCGCGATCCGCATCCGAACCTCTACGAGATCACGCTGTTCGTTCTCGGCTTTCTCGACGACGCCAGCGTCTGGCCGGCGTTGATGGTGCGCTGGGAACTCGGCCTGCTCGACGAACTCGGTTTCGGGCTCGACCTCGGCAGCTGTGCGGCGACGGGGGCCACGACCGGTCTCGTCTACGTGTCGCCCCGGTCGGGCCGTGCGGTGTCGGCAGAGGCGGGGGAGCCCTACAAGGAGCGCCTGCTCGCGCTGCCGCCGTTTCTAGCAGGCAACGCTGCGGGCGAGGTTTCGCGCGAGGATGTGCTCGCGGGGCTCAGGCTTTCGGCGTTCTTTCTCGAGACGCGTGTTCTCGTGCCGGTCGGGGAGGCGTTGCCGGAGGCGCGACAGCGGCTTGCAGGGCTCATTGCTTCCGGTTGACGTCGCCTCTTGCCTGTCCGGCGGCGGCAGGCTTTTCAGAAATGACGAGCGACGGAGCGCCGGATGTGTCGCGCTGGAGGAGGAACTGCATGCCATCCTTCGGATCATAGGCCGATGATGCGGAGGGAATTTCGAAGCTCACCTTCGACGGAGTGCAGGCCGTATGCGTCACGCGCGTCGCCGCGGGGATGGTCAGCTGGTTTTCGCCGAACCGGTAGCCGACCGTCGCGCCGGAGCGGTTCTCGATCTCGAACCTGTATTTCAACGATTCCGGACGGCCGAAAAGCTGGACGGATATGAATTTCGGGTCGCGTTCGGGACCGCGTGCGATGCCGACGCCGATATCTACGACATGCGGCTGGAGCATCGCGGCGCGATGGGGTGGGGAGTTTTTCCAGCCTTCGACCGCTTCGGTTGCAAGATCGCGCGTCCTGAAGCCGGCCGAGCGCTGATTGAGGGCGAGATTCTCGGCGACGATGCAGAAGTGATAGCCGGATGCGCGGGCGCGCTCGGTGGGTTTGCGGCCGTCGGCCTCGTGGGCGAACTTCGCCGTGCGGGCGAGGTATGTGGCGAAGGCTTGCGCGGCTGCAGCAAGTGCGCCGTTCTGCTTCAAAGCGGGCAGGCTGTTCTGGCGGCGAAACTCGTTCGTCAGTTCGACGATGGCCGCTTCCGTTCGCGGGAGATCGGGCAGATCCATGTTCGGCCACACCTCACGAGGTCAGCGCCAGCGGCGGAGGGTTCCGGCGGGAAAGTCCCATTCGGGCGTCGGGACGGGGGATCCGTCGCGGATATGATACCATGGAGAGAGTGCAGGTTCGCCCGTGTTTTTCAGGATGTGGATGCTCTGGGCCGGCATGTAGCTCTGGGCCAGCAGCACACGACGCTCGCCGTCGCCGACGGCGTGGACCGCGTCGACCACGAGGACGGCGTGGCCGGGAAAACCACCCTTGATGACGACGTCGCCAACCTCGATGTCTCGCGCGGGGACGGGGACGAGTTCGCGTTCGAGGCTGTAGGTGCCTGCCCAGGAGAATACCGTGTCGAGATAGCGGCGGAAGGATGCGCGCGAATTGTCGGCTGGCGCGCGCTTCGACCAGACGAGACGGTTGGCGTGTGGCACGGGACGTTCGCCCGCGGCCCATCTGGACCACCGCATCGGGCCTCCCCCGCCGGTATCGTTGAAGGCAATCTCGTCGTGGCGCCCCGTCGCAAAGAGCCATTCGGCGCGGAGCCGCATGACGGCGTCGGCACACTGCTGCAGGTCGCGTGGGCCGATGTCGATGTCGATGACGGCGGCATGCAGATCCTGGCGGGCCTTTGACGCGCCGGTGTGGAGCAGGACCGGTGCACCATCGGGCAACAGCGGCAGGCGTTGCAGCCAGCCTGCGAAGGAGGATTCGGATGCCGGTGTTCGGACGTAGCCGGCCGGGGCGGGAAAGCGGGTACCGACCGTCGCTCCGGTCGTGATCCGGGCCGATGCGGTCCTCAGGCTTTCGACAGGGAAAACGGCCGCAGCGGCGAGTGAGGTCAGCAGGTGGCGGCGGCTACAGAGGCTCATGGGGGGCGCGGCTCCTTGCATTCGTAGATGTCGATACCGCGCCATCGCGACGGAAACGCGGCATCCAGGCCGTTGGAATGGGTCTGCCGGGCCGCCATCGTGGACGGCGAAATCTTCATTAAATCAATTTGGATCAATGGCTTGATTCAAAATCGCCGGTTGGTCTTTCCGTTGCGGCCGATACTGGTCTGTTTGTTTCTGCAACTTGTGGCCGCGCCGGCCTTGAAAGGCCCGAATGGTTAAGGGTAGGACGCGGGTATGACCGACACGCCGATTCCTCCCAGTTCTGGTGACTTCGAGTCCGTCCAGCTCAAGGACGCGCTCGAGGAACGCTATCTCGCCTATGCCTTGTCGACCATCATGCACCGGGCGCTGCCGGACGTGCGCGACGGCCTGAAGCCCGTGCACCGCCGCATCCTCTATGCGATGCGCGAACTCAGGCTCGACCCGGATCAGGGCTACAAGAAGAGCGCGCGCGTCGTCGGCGACGTGATCGGCAAGTTCCACCCGCACGGTGACCAGTCGATCTACGACGCGCTCGTGCGTCTCGCGCAGGATTTCAACGTTCGCTATCCGCTCGTCGACGGCCAGGGCAACTTCGGCAACGTCGACGGCGATAACGCGGCGGCCATGCGGTACACGGAAAGCCGCCTCACGGAAGTGGCCGCGCGCCTGCTCGACGGTATCGACGAGGATACCGTCGATTTCCGTCTGACGTTCGACAACACCACGGAAGAGCCGGCGGTGCTGCCGGGGAATTTCCCGAACCTTCTGGCCAACGGCTCGTCCGGCATCGCGGTCGGCATGGCGACCAACATCCCGCCGCACAACGTCGACGAACTCTGCGCTGCGGCGCTGCATCTCATCAAGCATCCGAACGCGAGCGTCGAGAAGATCGTCGAAATGGTGCCGGGGCCCGATTTCCCGACGGGCGGCATCATCGTGGAGCCGCGCGAGCAGATCCTCGATGCCTACCGGACGGGGCGCGGCGGTTTTCGCATTCGTGCCAAGTGGCACAAGGAAGAGACCGGGCGCGGCGGCTATCAGATCGTCGTCACCGAGATCCCCTACCAGGTCGCGAAGTCGAAGCTCGTCGAGAAGCTCGCCGAACTCATCACCGAGAAGAAGGTGCCGCTCCTCGGTGACATCCGCGACGAGAGCGCGGAAGATATCCGTCTCATACTCGAGCCGAAGACGCGGAACATCGACCCGACCGTGCTGATGGAGAGCCTGTTTCGTGTCTCGGAACTGGAGGTGCGCTTCGGGCTCAACATGAACGTGCTGAGCCACGGGCAGGTGCCGAACGTGCTCGGCATCAAGGATGTGCTGAAGGAGTGGCTCGAGCACCGCAAGGTCGTACTCGTCAGGCGCTCCAATTTCCGGCTCAGGAAGATCGAGCATCGCCTCGAAGTCCTCGACGGCTATCTGATCGCGTATCTCAACATCGACGAGGTCATCCGGATCATCCGTTTCGAGGACGATCCGAAGGCCAAGCTGATGAGCCGGTTCAAGCTCACGGAAGTGCAGGCCGACGCAATTCTGAACCTGCGGCTGAAGTCGCTGTCGCGGCTCGAAGAGCAGGAAATCAAGGCGGAGCATTCGAAGCTCACGGCGGAGCGGCGCGAACTCAAGCAGCTCCTGAAGTCCGACGATCTGCAGTGGGAGCGGATCGCCGAAGAGGTCAAGGAGACCCGCGAGACCTACTCGAAGAAGACGCCGCTCGGCCGTCGCCGGTCCGCGTTCTCCGATGCACCTGTCATCGACGCGGAACTCGAAGAGGCCATGGTCGAGAAGGAGCCGATCACGGTCATCCTGTCGGAGAAGGGCTGGGTGCGCGCACTCAAGGGCCACCCGGACGATCTTTCCAAGCTCGACTTCAAGCAGGGCGATGGACTCAAGACGGCACTCAGGGCGCACACCACGGACAAGCTCGTGCTGTTTGCCACCAACGGCAAATTCTTCACGCTCGAAGCGTCGCAATTGCCGGGCGGGCGCGGGCACGGGGAGCCCCTCCGGCTGATGGTCGATCTCGAGGAGAACAACGACTTCGTCGCCATGTTCACGCACGAGCCGGGCCGCAAGCTGCTGGTGGCCTCGCATCAGGGGTACGGGTTCATCGTGCCCGAGGAAGAAGTGATTGCGTCGACGCGCAAGGGCAAGCAGGTCCTCAATGTGGCAGAAGGCGACGAGGCGGCTGTCTGTGTGCCGTCCAGCGGGGACATGGTGGCGAGCGTCGGTGAAAACCGGAAGATGCTGCTGTTCCCGATCGACGAACTCAACGAAATGACTCGCGGCAAAGGTGTCATCCTGCAAAAATTCGCCGATGGCGGCCTGTCGGACGTGCGGACGTTCGTGAAAAAGGAAGGGCTGACGTGGCTCGACAGTGCCGGTCGCACGTTCACGCTCGCCTGGTCCGAACTCAAGGACTGGTCGGGTCAGCGGGCGCAGGCGGGTCGTGTGGTGCCGAAAGGCTTCCCGCGCTCGAACAAGTTCGGGCCCGCATTCGAGTGAGCCGGCGAGGCGCCGGCGGTTTGGAGCATGAATGCCCGGAAGCGGTGCACATCGAGGGCGTAGCACAGGCGGGGCCATAGCAGCCCTGGCGCTGTCGCTCGCGATTTTTGTGCCCTCGGAAGCGCGTGCCCAAACAACTCCACCGCAACCGGCGCCAGCGCAGGGAGCTTGGGCAACGACCGAAGTCCCGGTGACCTGCGAGAAGGCGGACTTCGAGGCGGTCGTCGACGGGGCCGCGCAGACGCTCCGCGAAATCCAGAGGAAGCACACACCGGCTTTCCAGGCCAAGCTGCGCACGCTCAAGGAGAAGCGCGGGTGGTCGCACGAACAATTCCTGTCGGAAGCGGCGCGCTTCGTGAAGGACGACAGGATCGCCGAATTCGACGAGAAGAGCGAGAGATTGCTGCTCGAAATCAACTCGACCGGGGACGGCGGCGGCAAGACGCCCGACTGCGCCGTGCTGGCCAAACTCAAGGCGGCGATGGCGGCGCTGGTCGAGACGCAGAACGCAAAGTGGGCCTACATGTTCCAGCAAGTCGACGCGGCACTGGCGAAGTGACAGGTTTGCGTTTCCCGGGTTCACGGGGAGGGGGGCAAAAGTCGCCCGTGCATGGCTGAGATCCGCGGGGCACGCTGGCGGAGATGGGGACGGGGCGCGGTAGAATGCGCACAGTTGGCGCCGGAAAAAGCGGGATCACTTAATGTCGACTGTCGAGCCGAACCGGGACCGGCTGCATTTCCTGCTGCTCAACATCGGGCATTTTCTCGACCACCTCTTCACGCTGATTTTCGCGACCGTCGCGGCGCTGGCGCTCACACGTGAATGGGGGCTCGGATATGCCGAGCTGCTCGCGTACGCGACGCCGGGCTTTCTCGCGTTCGGACTGTTTTCGCTGCCCGCCGGCTGGCTCGCGGACAAGTGGAGCCGCGAAGGGATGATGGCGGTGTTCTTCATCGGTATCGGTATCGTGTCGGTGGCGACATCGTTCGCCACGACGCCGCTGCAGATCGGGATCGGGCTCTTCGTGCTCGGCGTGTTCGCGGCGATCTATCATCCGGTCGGACTCGCCATCGTCGTCGAGCGCTGGAAGAACACGGGCATGCGGCTGGCGGTCAACGGGGTCTGGGGCAATCTCGGGGTCGGCAGCGCGGCCCTCATCACCGGCTATCTCATCGACAACGGCGGGTGGCGTCTCGCCTTCATTCTGCCGGGTGTCGTGTCGATCGCGGTCGGCATCGTATATCTCGTGGCACGCTGGCCGGAGATCTCGAAC
>DAOMWV010000109.1:0-10092 GCA_035436725.1 Hyphomicrobiaceae bacterium | reverse complement strand
GGGTGACGTATCGCCGGCAAGCACCTTGTTCGGGAAATTGATCTTGAGCTGGCCATTCGTCGCGGTCGTGCCGTGGATCACGTCGAGCGTCTTGGAGAGATCGAGGCCGAAGCGCTGGCTGAGTGCAAGGGCCTCGGCGTTGAGTTGCGTCAGTGAAATCGCGAGATAGTTGTTGACGAGCTTGGTCCGCGTACCTGCGCCCCCCGGGCCGCAGTGATGAATGGTCGTACCCATCGCCTCGAGCAGCGGCTTGACGCGCTCGAAGTCGTCCTTTTCAGCACCGACCATGAACAGGCTTTCGCCGCGATCGGCGTGCCATGCGAGCCGCCCGATGGGCGCGTCCACCGCCTTCATGCCGCGCGCCTTCGCGTCCGAGTGCATCTTGTCGGTCATCTCGGGTTCGATGGTCGAGAGATCCATCACGATCGTGCCGGGCTTCGCATTCGCAAAGAGGCCGTTCGCGCCCATCACGACTTCGTTGACTTCTTTACCCGTCGGCAGGACGGTGATGATGATCGAGCACTGCTTTGCCACGTCCTGGATGGTGGCGGCAGTTTTCGCGCCGAGAGCGGCGAGCGCGTCCATGGGTTCCTTGCGCACGTCGTTGACGACGAGCTTGAAGCCCTTCTTCACGCAGTTCGACGCCATCCCGCGCCCCATTGCGCCGAGACCGATGAAGCCGATCGTTTCGTCTTTCGTAGCCATGTCCTGGACTGCTCCTTTTGTGCCCGCATCACACGGGTTCTGCCACATACATTTAAGGAGGCGGGGACTGAGGCTTCAAGCACTCCGGCTGCATGGCTGCCCGGGCGGAGAGGGCTCACGGCGGCGTGGAGGGCATCGTGACGATCAACCGGACTGACGCCGTCGCGTGTTGCGTTCGGCGCCTGCACTGCCGGCCACGGCAATCCGCCCGCGTGCGACATTCGCGCATGTGCCGCAACAAAAAGCAGTCTGGCCGAAGATAAGGCAGTGCGCGCACAGCACCGGCCTTGCCATACGCACCTGCGAAGGCATCATGCTGCAACGCGGCACCATCGGGCCGTGCACGAACTCGCCGCCCTGCCTTCCGATTGTGCATGATTGCAATGTGGGCAGCTGCAGTGCAATCTTCGGCTGGGCTTCACGAAGCGTAATCGTGGTTTCATGGCTCTGCGGTGCGATGCTGCAGTCGTATCAGCAGGGCGTACTGGGTCTTCGAGACACAGCAGTTTTGGACATCAGGCCGGGAGAAAGACATGGATCGCAGGACATTCGTGAAGTCGACAGGCGGTGCAGTATTGGCAGCGGCCAGCGGTGGCCTGGCAGCGCCTGCGATTGCTCAGGGCGCGAAAGTGCTGCGTTTTGTGCCGCAGTCGAACCTCGCCAACTTCGATCCGATCTGGGGCACGCAGTACGTCGTGCGCAACGCTGCGGCGCTGGTCTGGGACACACTTTATGGCGTCGACGAAAAACTGACGCCGAAACGCCAGATGGTCGAAAGCGAGGAAGTGTCCTCCGATGGTCTCGTCTGGACGTTCAAGTTGCGTCCCGGCCTCAAGTTCCATGACGGCGAGCCGGTGCGCTCCAAGGACGTCGTGCAAAGCCTCGTGCGCTGGTCCGCGCGCGATCCGATGGGCCTCATGATCCGCGCCATACAGAACGAGCTGGTCGCCGTCGACGACCGCACATTCCGGTGGTCGCTGAAAAAGCCCTATCCGAAAATGCTTCTGGCCCTGGCAAAGAACAATTCGCCCTGTTCCTTCATCATGCCCGAGCGTATCGCCCAGACCGATCCGTTCAAGCAGATCACGGAATACATCGGCTCCGGCCCCATGAAGTTCGCCCGCGGCGAGTGGGTTCCGGGCGCCAAGGCGGTGTTTGAAAAGTTCGCCGACTACGTCCCGCGTGACGAGCCCGCGTCCTGGCTCGCCGGCGGCAAGAAGATGCTGGTCGACCGCATCGAATGGGTGATCATGCCCGATCCGGCGACTGCGTCCGCCGCTCTTCAGAACGGCGAAGTCGACTGGTGGGAAAACCCGATCGCCGACCTCGTTCCGGTACTCCGATCGAACCGTAACATCCAGGTCGATATTGCCGACCCGCTCGGCAACATCGGCGCCTTCCGGATGAATCACCTCCATCCTCCGTTCGACAACGTGAAGGTCCGCCGCGCGGTCCTCGCCGCGATGAACCAGGAAGATTACATGCGCGCGGTCGTCGGCGACGACAACAAGCTCTGGAAGCCGATCCCGGGCTTCTTCACACCCGACACGCCGCTCTATACGGAGGCGGGTGGCGAGATCCTGAAGATGCGCTCGCTCGATGCCGCCAAGAAGCTGCTCGCGGAAGCCGGCTATTCCGGCCAGCCCGTGACGTGCGTCGTCGCGCAGGATCAGCCGAACCTGAAGCCGATGGGCGAAGTGACGGCGGATCTGCTGAAGAAGATGGGCATGACGGTAGATTTCGTCGCGACCGACTGGGGCACGGTTGGCGCACGCCGCGCACAGAAGACGCCTCCGGGACAGGGCGGCTGGAACATGTTCCACACCTGGCACGCTGGCGCGGACTGCATCAATCCTGCCTCCTACACTGCAATTCGCGGCAACGGCGACAAGGCCTGGTTCGGCTGGCCCAACAGCCCGAGGGTCGAGCAGGAAGTCGAGAACTGGTTCGACGCCAAGACGATGGACGAGGAAAAGGCCGCGATCGCGCGCCTCAATACAGCAGCCCTCGAAGACGTCATCTATGCGCCGACCGGCTTCTTCCTCAGCTATCAGGCCTGGCGCAAGAACGTTTCCGGCGTGACCAAGGGCCCGCTGCCGTTCTTCTGGGGCGTCTCCAAGGCGTGACGCACCTGTCCGGAAAGGGATGCTGATCCAGAATGCTCTCGTTCATCCTCCGGCGGATCCTCGCGACGATTCCCGTCATGGGTTTCGTCGCGCTCTTCGTCTTCTCGCTACTCTATCTCGCGCCCGGTGATCCGGCTGCGATCATCGCGGGCGATCAGGCGACGCCGGCGGATGTCGAACGCATCAGGCAGGGCCTCGGTCTCGACCGGCCCTATCTGGTTCGCTTTGGCGAATGGGTGTTCAAGATCCTTCAGGGTGATCTCGGCACATCCATATTCACAAGCCTTCCCGTCACACAGCTCATCGCGCAACGAATCGAGCCTACGGTCTCGCTGATGGTCGTGACGCTGTTCCTTGCGATCGTCATCGCCGTGCCGATGGGCGTCATCGCCGCCTGGAAGAACGACACCTGGATCGACCGGGCCGCGATGGCAATGTCGGTTGTCGGGTTCTCGGTGCCGGTCTTCGTCGTCGGCTACCTGCTCGCCTACCTGTTCGCGTTGAAGCTCGATCTGCTCCCGGTACAGGGCTATACGCCCCTTTCCGAAGGGATCTGGCCCTGGTTCGAGAATCTTATCCTGCCGGCGATCACATTGGGCTTCGTCTATATCGCACTCATAGCGCGCATTACCCGGGCCTCGATGCTCGAGGTGCTTCAGCAAGATTACATCCGGACCGCGCGCGCAAAGGGCGTCGGCCGCACCGCGATCCTGTTCGTGCACGCGCTCAAGAACGCCGCAATTCCGATCGTAACCGTCATCGGCATCGGTATCGCGCTCCTGATCGGCGGTGCGGTCGTCACGGAGAGCGTTTTCGCCATTCCCGGCCTCGGCCGCCTCACCGTCGACGCGATCCTTCGCCGCGACTATCCGGTGATCCAGGGTGTCGTCCTGATGTTCTCGTTCGTCTACGTGCTCATCAACCTGCTCGTGGATATCATCTATACCCTCGTCGATCCCAGGGTCAGGTACTGAGCATGGCCGAAACGATCGACAAGGCCCGTTCGTCCGGCGTCGTTGCAGCCCCCGAGTTGCCCGACGTGCTGCCCGCCGTGAAGCCCAGGACCGGCGTGATCGGGTTCATCCGCCGTCGACCGACCATGGCGCTCGGCATCTTCATTCTCGCCGTCATGCTCGCCCTCGCGATCTTCGCACCCTGGCTCGGAACCACCGATCCGACGGCCCTCGCACCGACCCGTCGCGTTCGGGCACCGAACGACGTCAACTGGTTCGGCACGGACATGCTGGGCCGCGACATCTATTCCCGCGTCATCTACGGTGCGCGCGTGTCGCTCCTCGTCGGCTTCGGCGTCGCGATCCTTGCGTCCATCTTTGGCCTGCTGATCGGCCTCGTCTCCGGCATGGTGCGCTGGGCAGACGGCATCATCATGCGCATGGTCGACGGCATGATGTCGATTCCGCCGATCCTGCTCGCCATCGCGCTCATGGCACTGACGCGCGGCTCGATCCAGAATGTCATCCTTGCCATTACGCTGGCAGAAATCCCGCGCGTCGCCCGCCTTGTGCGAGGTCTCGTACTGACCCTGCGCGAACAGCCCTACGTCGACGCCGCCGTCGCCGCCGGCACGCGCACGCCGAAGCTCATCTGGAAACACATCCTGCCGAATACGCTCGCCCCCATGAGCGTGCAGGCGACCTACATTTGCGCGTCGGCCATGATCGTCGAGGCGATCCTGTCCTTCATCGGCGCCGGTATTCCGCCGTCCGTGCCGTCCTGGGGCAACATAATGGCGGACGGCCGGACGCTCTGGCAGGTGAAGTTCTACATCATCGCCTTTCCGGCCCTGTTCCTGTCTCTGACCGTGCTTGCCGTCAATCTGGTCGGTGACGGCCTGCGTGACGCGCTCGATCCGCGCATGGCGAAACGTATCTGAGGGCGACCGATGGCACTTCTCGAAATCGATCGTCTCCAGACGCATTTCAGGACGCCCGACGGCATCAACCGCGCCGTCGACGGTGTGTCGTTCAACATCGAGGCTGGCCAGACGCTCGCCGTCGTCGGCGAATCCGGCTGCGGCAAGTCCGTTACCGCCATGTCGATCCTCCGGCTCATTCCCGAGCCACCGGGCAAGATCGCCGGTGAAATCCGCTTTCGTGGCCGCAACCTGCTGACGCTCTCGCCGGAGGAGATGGAGGACATTCGCGGCAACGAGATCTCCATGATCTTCCAGGAGCCGATGACGAGCCTCAATCCCGTGCTCACCATCGGCCACCAGATCGGCGAGTCGCTGCGCCTTCACCAGAAGCTCTCGAAATCGGCGGCCCTCGATCGCGCCATCGAGATGCTGACCCTTGTCGGCATCCCCGAACCCAGGCGCCGCGCGGGCGAATATCCTCACCAGCTCTCCGGCGGAATGCGCCAGCGCGTCATGATCGCCATCGCACTCGCCTGCTCGCCGCAATTGCTCATCGCGGACGAACCGACGACCGCACTCGACGTGACCATTCAGGCGCAGATCCTCGATCTCATGCGCGACCTGAAATCGCGTGTGGGCGCCGCCATCATGCTCATCACCCACGACCTCGGCGTCGTCGCCGAAGTGGCAGATCAGGTCGTCGTCATGTACGCCGGCCGCAAGGTCGAGGAAGCCCCGGTTAAGCAGCTGTTCCGGTCGCCGAAACATCCTTACACGCAAGGGCTGCTCGGCGCGGTGCCGAAGCTCGGATCGTCCCAGCTCGGCGGGACGAACCGCCTGAACGAGATCCCGGGCCTCGTCCCGAGTCTGAAGAAGCGCATCGAAGGCTGCGTGTTCGCCGGTCGGTGCCCTCGCGTGACCGACCTCTGCCGGACCGTTGCTCCCGGGCTCGAAGTCAAGGGTCCGGGCCAGATCGCCGCCTGCCATCATGCCGAGAAGGAGCACGTCGCAGCATGACCGCGCCACTGCTCCAGGTCTCCGATTTGAAGAAGCACTATCCGATCACGGGTGGCGTATTCTCCCGCGTCGTCGGACAGGTGCAGGCCGTCGATGGTGTCTCATTCGAGATCATGAAAGGGGAGACACTTTCTCTCGTCGGTGAATCCGGCTGCGGCAAATCCACTGTTGGCAAGGCGATCCTGCGCCTCTTCGACATCACGTCCGGTCAGGTCGTACTCGATGGCCAGCGCATCGACGATCTCTCCCCCGCCAAGCTGCGACCCTTCCGTCAGCGTGTCCAGGTCGTATTCCAGGACCCGTTTTCGAGCCTGAATCCGCGCATGCGCGTGCGCGACATTCTCGCCGAGCCGATCCAGAATTTCGGCCTTGCCAAAACGGACGCCGAACTCGACGAACGTGTCGGCGCACTGATGGACAAGGTCGGCTTGCCAAGGGACGCAGTGAACCGCTGGCCGCACGAGTTCTCCGGCGGACAGCGCCAGCGCATCGGCATCGCGCGCGCGCTCGCGCCAGAACCCGATCTCATCATCTGCGATGAAGCCGTCTCCGCACTCGACGTTTCGGTCAAGGCCCAGATCGTCAACCTCCTGTGCGACCTCCAGCGCGACCTCGGACTGGCGCTGCTGTTCATCAGCCATGACCTCGCCATCGTCGAGCACATGACGCACCGCGTCGCCGTCATGTATCTCGGCCGGATCGTGGAAATCGGTACGCGCGACCAGATTTTTTCGAACCCGCAGCATCCCTATACCAAGGCGCTGCTTTCGGCGGTGCCGGTGCCCGACCCCGAGGTCAGGCGCGAGCGCGTCATCCTGACGGGCGACGTGCCGAGCCCGATCAACCCTCCCAAAGGGTGCCGCTTCCATACCCGCTGTCCGCTCGCCTTCGACCGCTGCCGCGTCGACGAACCCGCCTTGCGCATCCTTTCGCCCGGTCACAGCGCCTCCTGCCATCTGCTCGACGACACCGCAGCAACGTCGACAGCGAAGGTTGGGACCCATGCGTGATTTCCTCATCAATCCACGGCTCGATCGCGTATCGTCCTACGGGTCCGAAATGCAGGCGATCCTCTCGCTCGCCCGTGCCCGCGAAGCCCACGAGACGATCAAGACCTGGGCCGGATACGCGCCGACGCCGCTCGTGTCGTTGCGGGCGCTCGCGAGCCGCACGGGCATCGCGGAACTCCTCTACAAGGACGAAGGCAAGCGCTTCGAGCTGAAAAGTTTCAAGGCGCTCGGCGGCGCCTATGCGGTCGATCGCCTCGTCGCAGCACGCGGCAAGGATGGGCTCGTCGTCACCTGTGCGACGGACGGCAATCATGGCCGCGCCGTCGCCTGGGGTGCGCGGCGCGCTGGCGTCAAGGCCGTGATCTACGTCCACGAAGGCGTCAGCGAGGGGCGCGCCGAGGCAATCCGCGCGCTCGGTGCCGAAGTCGTGCGCGAGGGCTTCAACTACGACGCTTCTGTGCGTGCCTCCGCCGCGGCGGCGCAGAAGAACGGCTGGCAGATCGTCTCCGATACGTCGTGGCCCGGATACGAATCGGTGCCGCGCGACGTCATGCAGGGTTATGCCGTACTCGGCATCGAGTCCTGGGCCCAGGGCGCCGAACCGACGCACATCTTCGTCCAGGGTGGCGTCGGCGGCATCGCCGCCGCGATTCTGTCGTATACCTGGGAGACCTTCGGCCCGAAGCGTCCGAAGCTTATCGTGGTCGAGCCCGAAAATGCCGCCTGCCTCTTAGAAAGCGCGCGCGCCGGCAAACTCGCCGTCGTCGGTGGTGACCTTGATACGATCATTGCAGGCCTCGCCTGCGGCGAGCCGTCCATCCTGGCATGGAAGATGCTCGACACCGGCGCCGACGCATTCATGACGGTAACCGACGACGACGCCATCGCCGCCATGCGCGACCTCGCGGCGCAAAAAGTCGTCGGCGGCGAATCCGGCGTCGCTGGCCTCGCCGGACTGTTCAAGGCCGCCGGCAATGGAGATATGCGCCGCGCCCTCGGTCTCGACGCGACCTCGCGCGTGCTATGCTTCGGCACCGAAGGCGCAACCGACCCAAAGGTGTATCGCGACCTCGTCGGCAGAAGCGCAGAGGACGTTCTGGCATGAGCCGCATCATTACGGTAGGCGCCGCGCAACTCGGCGCCATCCAGCGCGCAGACAACAGAAGCGCCGTCGTCAAGCGCATGATCGACCTCATGCGTGCGGCGAAGTCGAACGGCTGTGATCTCGTCGTTTTCCCCGAACTCGCGCTGACCACGTTCTTTCCACGCTGGTTCATGGAGGATCAGGCCGAGGTCGACGCGTTTTTCGAGCGCGAGTTCCCATCAGACGAAACAGCGCCCCTGTTCAATGCGGCATCAGAGCTCGGCCTCGCCTTCTCGGTAGGCTACGCCGAACTGATCGAGGAGGGGGGCAAGTTACGCCGCTTCAACACGCAGGCTATCGTTGGGCGGGACGGCAGGATCATCGCCAAATATCGGAAGATCCATCTTCCCGGTCACGCAGAGCACGAACCCTGGCGCGCCTTCCAGCATCTCGAAAAGCGCTACTTCGAAGTCGGCAACTTGTCCTGGCCGGTGACGCGCGCCAGCGTCGACCTCAAGAGCGCACTCCTCGGCCAGATGATCTGCAACGATCGCCGCTGGCCCGAAAGCTATCGCGTCATGGGCCTGCAAGGCGTCGAAATGATCCTCCTCGGCTACAATACGCCGCGGCACAACCCGCCCGCACCGGATCACGACCGGCTCTCCGAGTTCCACAACCAGCTCGTCATGCAGGCTGGGGCCTATCAGAATGCGACATGGGTCGTCGGCGTTGCCAAATGCGGCGTGGAGGAAGGGTGCGAAATGATCGGCAACTCCTCGATCATCGCGCCCACCGGAGAAGTGATAGCCCAGGCCATCACCCAGGACGACGAACTGATCGTCGCGCGCTGCGATCTCGACGTCGGCCAGAGCTACAAGAACTCGACATTCAATTTCGCCCGCCACCGCGAACCCGATCAATACCGCATGATTGTCGAACGCAAGGGCGCGAAGCTGCCCGACTGAAAATCGCACGAACTCCCGAAAGACCAGATATGGCCCACGATCTCCTGCTCACCAACGCCCACGTCATCGATCCCAGCCAGAACCACGACGGTAAGGCCGATGTCGCCTTCACCGACGGCAAGGTTTCCGGCTTCGGCAGGAACCTTGGCGCGGCGAAAGAAACGCACGACATGAAGGGCGCGATCGTCACACCCGGCCTGATCGATCTCCACACGCACGTCTACTGGGGCGGCACGTCCCTCGGCATCGACGCCGACGAGTTCTGCCGCACCTCGGGCGTTACCACGTCGGTCGACACGGGCAGCGCAGGCCCCGGCAATTGGGCCGGCTTCAGAAAGCACATCATCGAACGTTCCGAAGCGCGCATCCTAGCCTATCTTCACGTCTCCTTTGCCGGCATCTACGGCTTCTCGAGCACAGTCATGGTCGGCGAAAGCGAAAACATTCGCATGATGGCGCCCGCCGAATGCGCCGAAGTGGCCGACGCCAATCGCGATCTCATCGTCGGCATCAAGGTTCGCGTCGGTCGCCATTCCTCGGGTGATCAAGGTGTCGCCCCGCTCGACATGGCGCTGCAGGTCGCCAATGAAGTCGGCATGCCGCTGATGGCGCACATCGACCATCCGCCGCCGTCCTATGAGGAAGTTATCGAACGGCTCCGTCCCGGCGACGTGCTGACACATGCGTTCCGCCCCTTCCCGAACTGCGCCGCGACGGCCCAGGGCACTGTGAAGCCGGCCGTTCTTGCCGCGCGCAAACGAGGTGTCCTGTTCGATATCGGTCACGGCAAGGGGTCGTTCGCCTTCAAGACGGCGCGCGCACTGCTCGCCAACGGCTTCCAGCCCGACACGATCTCCTCTGACGTCCACACGCTCTGCATCAACGGCCCGGCCTTCGATCAGGTCACGACGATGTCGAAGTTCCTCTGCCTCGGCATGAGCATGTACGACGTCGTCAAGGCATCGACCTCGAATGCAGCCTTCGCCCTGAAGCGGCTCGAATACGGATCGCTGAAAGTCGGCTCTCTCGGCGATGCCACCGTGCTCGCGGTCAGGGAAGGCAAATTCGACTACGTCGACGTCGTCGGCGAGCACCTGATTGGTGACAAGCGAATCACATCCGAGGGCGTGGTGCTCAAGGGCAAGTGGTTCCACCCGGTGAAAGCGGCCTGAAGCCCTGCGGACGCGGCTCTTTCTCGACCCGTCTTGAAGCAGGCTGAAAGCGCGCCTAAACCCGTTGTCGAACGGGGGAAGAATGCGCTTCATCCATACGGCAGACTGGCACATCGGGCAGACGCTTGCGGGCTATG
>DAOMWV010000108.1:0-10357 GCA_035436725.1 Hyphomicrobiaceae bacterium | reverse complement strand
GGTCGTGTTTTTACCGGACGGTCGCGGTGGGGGGAGCGGGGGCCGGCAATCCGCTCGGACGGGGCGGGGCAAAAAAGCCGTAGGATTTCGCCATCCCGAGGTTCCGCCTTGCGAACGAACCCTGCCGCTCGCGCGTTACGAGAGAGCTATCGGAAGGTTGATGGCCGTTAACGCTTTTTGAAAGTCGGCATTAAGACCAGATACGACATACTTCAATTTCGGGCCGTCCGGGACGAGGCTGGTACACGGCTTGCTTCGTCGTCGACGGGGCGACCGGACTTCGGTCCGTGGCCGGGCGTGCCGTGCAGCAGCGGCGAGAGACGGTGGAGGAGCCACCATGAAGGATTTCAAGATCGGCCTGGCGCTCGGTGGCGGAGCGGCTCGTGGCTGGGCGCACATCGGCGTTCTCAAGGCGCTGGCGGATGCGGGGATCGTACCGGACATCGTCGTCGGCACGTCGATGGGCGCGGTGGTCGGTGGCTGCTACGTCGCAGACGAACTCGGCGAACTCGAGGATTTCGCGCGTTCGCTGACGCGGCGAAAAGTGCTCGGCTATCTCGATTTCAATTTCGCAGGCTCGGGTCTCATCACAGGGCAGCGGCTCTGTGACCGGCTCAACCAGAAACTCTGCGACATCGATATCGAAAAACTCGGCCGCGCCTACGTCGCGGTCGCTACCGAACTCGGGACGGGCCAGGAAATCTGGCTCAACAAGGGCAAGCTCGTCGATGCGATGCGGGCATCATACGCGTTGCCGGGCATCTTCCGCCCAGTCCAGCACAACGGCCGCTGGCTGTTCGACGGCGCACTCGTCAATCCCATTCCTGTCTCGGTCGCGCGCGCGCTCGGCGCCCGATACGTGATCGCGGTCAATCTCAACGCCGACATGAGCGGGCGGGGCTCGTTCACCGCTGTGCATGCGGATTCACACATGCCACATCGGGCCGGACTTTCGGTGCAGGACTTCGGTGCCATCGATCCGGTCGATGACACGGCGGCACTGGACGTGCCGGGCAATCGTCTCATCAGGAACGGTCGCGCCCTCAAGAAGATGCTGCAGCGCCAGTTCTTCGGCCGCGGCGAAAGCGGCCCCGGCATCTCGACCGTGATGATGGAAGCGTTCAACATCGTGCAGGACCGCATTGCGCGGTCACGCCTCGCCGGCGATCCGCCGGACGTGGTCATCTCGCCACGCACGAGCGACCTCGGGCTGTTCGACTTCCATCGCGCCGATGAACTTATAAGCCGTGGTTCATATGCGACCAAGCGTGTGATCGACGACATCGAGCGCGAGATCGAACTCCGGCGCCGGTTCAAGCCGATCCTGCACATGGGCGCGTGATCGCGACAGATCGCAAGGAGGCGATGCGTCGTTGACACATCGTCTCACCGGCAGACGCGCCGATGCACGCCAGTAGGCGGCACTCGGTCAAGTCGACAGATACTGCTTCATGGCGTTCGCCTCGAGTTCCACCTCGGCGACGCGGTTCTTGACGACGTCACCGATCGAGATCAGGCCGACGAGGCGATCGTGTTCGACCACGGGAAGGTGGCGGAAGCGGCCGGTCGTCATCTTCTGCATGAGAACGTCGATGGTATCGGCAGGCGTACAGGTGATGACGCCGCGAGTCATGACGTCGGCGACACTCGCGCTCAGGATGGCCGGACCGGACCGGGCGAGATGGCGGATGATGTCGCGTTCGGAGACGATGCCGGCGACGCGGCCCTCCCCGTTCAACAGGACGATGGCGCCAATGCGTTTGTCGGCGAGTGTCTTTACAATATCGAGAACGCTGCTCGACGGTGCCGCCGTGACGACCGCGTTGCCTTTTTCCTTCAGGATCGTGCTGACATTCATGTCGCTGTCCTCCGTGCCGGTCACCTGCGGGGCGGCCAACGACTGCGGCGACAGGCGCAGATACCGGATTTCCGGGATCGAGCGCATCGTGCGCAGGCGGGGGAACTGCCACACGAAGGTGTCAGGGCATCATGCGCCGGGAGTGCGTCGCGGGCAAGTCTCCGCCGCAGCACTGACTGTGCGGTGCGGGAGGCGGCTAACAAGGCCGGATCGACGCAACGGTCAGGCCGGGGTGACGTCGTCATCTGCTTCGTCGCCGACGAGCGGGGCGAGACTGTCGATTTCGCCGTGCTTGCGATCGAACCAGGAAAACAGCAAGAGGCCGACAAGGAACCCGCCGAGATGCGCCTCCCACGCGATCGGCGAGGTCAGGCCGGCCATCGGCAATGCCACGGCAAGGATGAAGTTCAGTGCCAGCCAGGCGAGAACGGCGCGACGCGGCTCGCGCTCACGCCACATGCCTTTCAGAGACAGGCGCGGGACGAGTGTCGCCGCCTCGGCGAGGCGCATGCTCCGCCCGACCAACAGGGCTGGATAAAGAAACCGGAGAACGGCACCGACCAGACCTGAAATCGCACCGGATGCGCCGATCATCACGACCTCGGCGCGGCCGTTGAACAAGAGATAGACCGCTGCGCCCGCCACGGTCGAGGCAATCATGAGGCCGGCGAACGATACGGCGCCGATACGGCGGACGCAGGCGGCACCGAAGGCAAGGAAGAACGCGAGGTTCACGCCGAGGTGCATGAGGTCGCCGTGGACGAAGGCGTGGGTCAGCCACGACGAGACGGCGGCGATCTCGCCGCCCGGGAGGGTGAGGCCACCCTCGGCAAAGCGGGCCGGGATGAAGGCCAGCGCGACAATCCAGTAGTTGGCGGTTTCGACGTCGACGAGAGCAAGGATAGCGTGGATCGCGACAAGGGCGGTGGCGAGCGCAAGCACCATCCCGGGGACGTTAAAAACCGGCTGTCGCTGCATTTCGCGGGCCTTTCGGACAGACGGTCCGACCGCTGGCCCGCCAATGCGTGTTTGTCCCCGATCTTTACCGTCGCAGCAAGGGGCGCGACCCGGACGGCAGCAATAAAAACCTTAACCGGGACTTAATCGCAGTGCCGCCGCGCGCTGGCACGGAACCTGCTCCCTCAGCCGCAAATCATGGATGCGGGCCAGTCTGGAGTCCTGCAGCCGATAGAGCGGATGCAATTCCCATTATGATACAGCGCACGAACAAGGTTCTCTTCGGCTACTGGAACGACGTCCGCGGCGACAGGATCGCACCGCGGCGGTTCGATATCGAACCCTCGCAGATCGCCTCGATCCTGGCGGAGACCTTCATCCTCGAATGTCCGGAGGATCATGCGCGCTACGAATTCCGGCTGGCTGGCACGAAGATCTGTGAGCAGTTCGGGTGGGAATTCCGGGGGATCGACTTCCGCCACCTCTGGTCGGATCGCGACGCCGATACGCTGCTCCTGACAATGGCCGATACGCTGCCGCGCGGCGGCGTGGTGACCATCGACTTCGAAGCCGCGGGGCTCGGCAGCGACAAGTCCGCGCGCTTCGAGGCCATCCTGCTGCCGCTCGTGCATACGACCGACAAGGTCAGTCGCGTTCTCGGCGCGATCTCGGCCATCACCGGCGACGGCTGCCTCGGTGCGGAACGGCTCGGTAAAGCGCGGCTTTCGGCCACGCACATCACCTGGCCCGATGGGCGGCCGCATGCAATCGCCGACAAGTTCCGTGAGCCCGCGCCGCTGCTGGCATCTGTCACGGGAGCGCGCATCGTCCGCTTCAATCGACGCAGCTTTCGCGTCGTCGAAGGCGGGCTCGGCCGGGAGGATGACGCGAAGACCTGATCCGCCGCTGCGTACGCAAGGTTTTGTTCACTTTTCGCGCGATCATCACCGGTCGCGCGATTTCGTTTCAGAAAGAGACCAGAGCTTAGCGCTTTTTAAACCGGCAACCGGCAAGCTCACGTGGCGTGCAGTGTGCGGCATGCGACGACATTTCCGTCCACAACCCGGTTCCAAGGTCTTTTCATGTCATCGACCGCAATCCTCGGTCCCAGCGAAAACGGCGCGCCGCACGCACGCTCCGCTGCCGACAGGCGCATCCACAAGCGCGTCCAACTCAATCATCTCGGCCGCTTCATGCGCGCCAACAAGAGCGAATATCCCTGCCGCATGCGCGACATCTCGGTGGGTGGTGCATCCATCAGCGCGCCGGTCGACCTCGAGATGGGCGAGCGGGTCGTCGCGCTGTTCGACGGGCTCGGTGTTCTCGAGGGTCACGTCGTGCGCCTTTTCGACGGTGGCTTCGCCATGGCGTTCGTGATGACGGAGCACCGGCGCGAAAAGCTCGCTGCGACGCTCATGTTCCTCGTCAACAAGGCGGGCATGCCAGGGATCGAAGGCCGCCGGCACGAGCGCTCCATACCTGTCAACAATTCTCAGCAACTGCTGTTGCCCAACGATTTCACGATCGACTGCAGGGTGATCGACGTCTCCCTCTCCGGCGCCTCCATCGAGACAGTGGCACGGCCGCCGCTCGACAGCGAGGTCAAGCTCGGCTCGCTCAGGGCGCGGGTTGTCCGTCACCACGAAACCGGCATCGCTGTCAGGTTCATCGACGTGCAGCCGCCGACGGCGATCCGAAGATTTTTCGGTTGATGCGGGATGACGGCGGCGAGCGGCGAGGCCCGTGGTCGATATCTCGACGGTCTCGTATCCGGGACCGGGAATGCGTGTGACGTGGTTCTGATGTTGCGTAGTGCGGGAGTTCCTCCAATGCGTTCGTTCAGCGTTTTAGTTGCCCTCGGCGCCGTCGTCCTGTTCGGACAGCCGGGCCATGCCAAGCCGGTCAAGGCGCCCACGACTCAGGACAGCGCTGCGGCGTTCCTGCGAGTCTACGGCGTGACACAGCCGCCGCACGGCTTTGTCGAATTCTGCAATCGCGAGACCGCGCGCTGTCTCGAAGGGGCGAGCGACGACCTGAACCGGCCGCAGCACGACAAGTCGATCGGCGAGCTCGTTCGCATCAACAAGGCGGTGAACGCGGAGATCGAGCCGGCAACCGATCTCGAGGTCTATGGCCGCAACGAGTTCTGGACGCTGCCGGTCAAGCGCGGTGACTGTGAAGACTATGCGCTTCTCAAGCGGCAGCGGCTCATGGCGGCCGGGTGGCCGCGCAGCTCGCTGCTCATGACCGTGGTGCTCGACGAAAAGGGCGAGGGCCATGCGGTGCTGACCGCCAGGACATCGGAGGGCGATTTCGTCCTCGACAACAAGACCGACGACATCAAGCTGTGGTCGAAGACCCCGTACCAGTTCGTGATGCGGCAATCCTATCTCAACGCCAGGGTCTGGATGTCGCTCGACCCGACGAAGGCTGTGCCGAGCGTCCCCGTGGCGGGCCTCGATCCGGCGCGCTGATGCCAATCGCACGACATGAAAAAAGGCCCGCCATCGCGCGGGCCTTTCGCTTTCGCAAGGGTGGCTCCTGCACTCAGACCTGCGGCTTGAAGCCGGCGCGGAAGCGGGCGGAATTGCGGACGTAGAAGGCGGCGCCGTTCTTCATGCGCGCAACGTCCTCGTCGCGGAGTTCGCGCACGACCTTGCCGGGCGATCCGAGTACGAGCGACTTCGGGGGGATCTCCTTGCCCTCGCCGACGAGCGCGCCGGCGCCGACGAGTGCGCCAGCGCCGATCTTCGCGCCATTCAAGATGATGGCGCCGATGCCGATGAGCGCGCCGTCGCCGATCTCGCAGCCGTGCAGCATGGCCATGTGGCCGATGGTGACGTCCGCGCCGATCTTCATGGGGAAGCCGGGATCGGTGTGCATGACGACACCGTCCTGGATGTTGGACCGCTGGCCGATGACGATCGGTTCGTTGTCGCCGCGGATGACGACGTTGAACCAGACGCTGGCGTCTTCTTCGAGGGTGACGTTGCCGATCACGACCGCGTTGTCGGCGACCCAGAAGCGGCCGGAGGCGGGCGTGGTCACGCGCTTGTCGTCGAGGGTGTAGAGGGCCATCGCGCGGGTCCTGTCGTTCAAGATTTCAATTGCGGCAATTTCAGACGATGTCGTCGAGATCCATCTCGAGGATGGCCATGTTGAACTCGTAGGCGTTCTTGCCGACGGAGATGAGGGCGAGGCTCTCGTCGCCGACGAAGACCTCGCAGCTGTCCTTGAGCTTGCCGCGCGCGCGCACCGACAGCGTCTTGGCGCCGAGCTTGTCGCGCAGGTAGGTCTGGATGCGCACGAGTTCCTGAACGGAGAGGGGTTGCGGCTTTTCCTGGATCGTCCAGTCGAACTGGTAGGTCAGTTCGCCGTCCTCGTCGTCGACCGTTATCGCGCCGATCGGCTCATTGCCGACGAAGACGTCGGCGGTGTCGCCCTTCTTCGGACGCGCGCGCACGGCGATCGTCTGGCTGCCGAACGCCTTGCGGAGATAGGTCTGGAGCTTGACCAGAACGCTTGGTGAGATGGCAGCCGTCATCAGGTGGTCGTTTCCCCTCTTGAGCAATCGACCACGACTTATCGAACCCGATCAGCAGCCGCAACCGCAATCGTTCGGGCCGAGGCGCTGGTCCATGGTCCGGGCGGGCTCGGGGCAGCCGCTGTCGCCGACGATGCGGGCGGGCACGCCAGCCACGGTCTTGTTGGGAGGTACGTCGTTCAGAACCACAGAACCGGCGGCAACCTTCGAGCAATCCCCGACGCGGATGTTGCCCAACACCTTGGCGCCTGCGGCGAGGAGAACGTTGTTGCCGATCTTCGGGTGGCGGTCGCCGGTTTCCTTGCCATTGCCGCCGAGGGTGACGGACTGGAGGATCGAGACGTTGTCGCCGATCACGGCGGTCTCGCCGATGACGACGCCGGTGCCGTGGTCGATCATGATGCCGCGGCCGATACGGGTGGCGGGGTTGATGTCGACGGCGAAGATGCGGCTCGACTGGGACTGGAGGTAGAGGGCGAAGTCGCGGCGGCCGGCCTTCCAGAGTTCATGGGCGAAGCGGTGTGTGACGAGGGCGTGGAAGCCCTTGAAGTACAGCAGCGGCTCTATGTAGCGGTTGCAAGCGGGATCACGCTCGAAGACGGCCTGGAGATCGGCACGGAAAATGGCGCCGAGGTCAGGTACGTCGGAGAGAACCTGTTCGAACATCTGATTGATCAGATGCGCGTCGACGTCGGCATGGTTGAGGCGCTGCGCCAGACGGTGTGCAACCGCTTTTTCCAGGCGGTCGTGGCTCAGGATGGTCGCATAGATGAAGCCACCGAGCGCGGGCTCTGCCGACGAGGCGGCGATCGCTTCGCGGCGGATCTCGGCCCAGATGGGATCGTGGGTGGCGAGCGCAGGCTGTGACGTCTTGGCGATCGAGCCGGATTGATGCGGGGCCATCTCTATCTCCTGGTAATCTGAAGTTCGCCCGGGACGACGCCGCGTATGTCGTCGCGGCATATGTCATGCGCGCCATGGTTACTTGCAAGCGGAATGTCCGCGGCACCAAATGGTTGCATCTGCCGGGACGCGAGGCCTTCCGCATGGACAACGTAGCACGGATCAGCGTCGAGACCCATACCGACAAGGACGGACGGGCCGTCCGTTGGTTGATTTTCGATAACCCGGCCCGGAAAAACGCGCTCAACGAACGGATGTGGAACGAGCTGCCGAAGCTCGTGAAGTCGGCGGCCGTGGACCCGGCCGTGCGGGCGGTGGTACTGGCCGGGGCGGGGTCGGCGGCCTTTTCGGCCGGGGCGGATATCTCGGAATTCGAGGCGATGACGCCGCTCGAGCAACACGAACGTCACAAGGATTTTATCAACTCGGGGTTCGGGGCGCTGCTCGCGTGTCCGAAGCCGACCATCGCCATGATCGACGGCATCTGTTTCGGTGGCGGGTTCGAACTGGCGGTATGCTGTGATTTCCGGCTCGCGTCGGAGCGGAGCCGGTTCTCGATCCCGGCAGCCAAGCTCGGCGTCGGGTACAACGCTCGCTGGATCAAGCCGCTCGTCAACGTGGTCGGGCCGGCCAAGGCGAAAGAAATCCTGATGACCGGGCGTGTTTACGACGCGATTGCGGCGGAGCGGATGGGGCTGCTCACAGAGCTTGTCTCGCCGGATGCACTCAGGGAGCGGACGGAGGCGTTGCTGTCGGACCTTCTCGCCAATGCACCGCTGACGATGACGGCGGCGAAGTTCTGCGTCGATACGCTGTCGCATCCGGTCGCACCGGTCGAGATGTGTCCACTGGATCAGGCCGTCACGGATTGCTTCACGAGCGAGGACTATCTCGAGGGGCGACGCGCCTTCATGGAGAAGCGTGCCCCGAAGTTTCGCGGGGAGTGAGCGTAAAGCGGTCGCTGTCGTCACGAGGTCCCGGATCAGCGATGCACCGTTTCACGCTGCATCGCGTCCGGGATGACACAGACTTCAAACACCCTTCATCCCGGGCGCGATGCGGGATGAAGCCCTGCATCGCAGATACGGAACACTCAGCCCAGCGGCACGAAGTCGTACGCGCTGTTCCAGCGCTTCAGGTGGCCGATGCAGGGTTCCGGGAAGTGGGCGGCGCACAGCAGCGTGGCGGTGTCGGCGATTTCCTCGAAGAGCTTGCGGCGCGTGTGGCCGCCCATGGCGCGGTCGTAGTCCGACATCATGCCGAGATCGGGCAGGCGCGCCTGGAGCGGGGAATGGATCATGTCGCCGGTGATGATCGCATCGCGGCTCCCCTGCCCTACCCGCACAGAGAAATGATCGATGGTGTGGCCGGGCGTGGGGAAGAAGCGGATCAGCTCGGTCATCTGGTGCGACGAGGTGACGATGTCGTTGCGGCGGGCGGCGACGATGGGCAAAACGCTGTCGACGATCCACGGGCAGGTTTCGGGCTGGGTCTTTGCGCGCTCGGTCCAGTAGTCGAGTTCGCGATCGGCGAAGAGATAGCGGGCGTTTTCGAATGTCGGCACCCAGCGGCCATTGTCGAGGCGCGTGTTCCAGCCGACGTGATCGCCGTGGAGGTGCGTGCAGCAGACGAAATCTATGTCGGCGGTCGAATAGCCGACGGCAGCGAGGTTCTTTTCGTACCGGTCCGAGGTCTTCTTGTGCCACGTGGGCCGCGTCGGGCGCTCCTTGTGGTTGCCGACGCAGGTGTCGACGAGAATTCTGTGATGCTTCGTGACGATCAGATAGCTCTGGAAGGTCAGCACGATCTTGCCAGAGGCGGGGTCGTAGCACTTCGGCGCGAGCCAGCTCGTGTGTTCGGCGAGCGCCTCTTTCGGAAGATCGGGGAAGAAGGTGAGGAAATCGACGAACGGCGCGACGTCCTCGACGATGCGATGGATGGTGACGTCGCCGACCTTGATCTGAGTGAGCATGATGGTGCCTCGGTTCGGATTCAGAAATGGTGGGCTTCACCCCAAGAGCCGAGTGTGTCGGCATCGGCGGGGGAGAGCGCGCGGGGACGGGGCGCGTTGTCGGGCGGCTTGTGGGAGACGGTGGCGGCGGTGACGATGGCGGTCACCGCGGCGCGCGAGGTGGGATCGGGGTTGGCGGCGGTGGCTGAGGCAGCGTTCCAGTAGACGCAGCGGCCGCCTTCGATGCGCAGATAGACATCGCCCGAGGCGTGATCGGCGAATTCGACGATGGGGACGCGGCGCACACAGGCGCGCAGAAATTCGGCCGAATACTCGATGGGCTTGCCGGTCGGATTGACGAAGATCTCGCCGGGGGCGCGCGCGTTGACGTTGAGAGCGCGGAAGCGATCGACGTCGAGCATGCGGGCCACGTCGAGGACGATCATGTGGTTGTTGATGCCGAAGGCGACGGTGCGCGGGTTGGTCCCCTGTGGCACGGAGTTGTCGAGAAATTCAAAGTGGACGTGCTTGTCGCGGCGCAGGGCCCAGGTGAAAAACAGGCTCGGAATGCCGGTGTAGGCTTCGACGTTGTGGGCGAGGAGATCGTCGACGGCCTTGTATCGGCCGACCTTCTCACCGCGCGCCCAGGCGCGCTCGACGGTGGCGGCGGGCGGTGTGATCATGAAGAACATGTAGATGGACGAGCCGAAGCGCGTCAGCAGGCGGCGGCCGTCCTCGCTGTCGTCGCCGGAGGCGAAGCTGTCGAAGCGGAAGCGGTCGATGAGCAGGTGCGTCATCTTTCCGGCCTCGGCCTTCTTCGCCATGTGGGCATCGAGCTTGCGGTCGATGATCTCGATCTCGTGGCCGGTGAGTGTGCCGGCATAGCGGCGGGCGTCGCCGAGGCTCGCGTAATCGAGCAGGTACTTGCGCCAGATGTCGGGACTGATGAGGGCGAAGTCTTCCCAGTTCACGCCGAGGTTTTCGGCCAGCATCTTCTGGCGGGGGCGCAACGTGGACTTGCCGGCGGCGGAGGCGCCCTTGACGTTCATCACGATGGGGGCGGCCTGGACGGGCACGAAGCGGTAGCCCAGACGTTCGGCACCGTTGCGGAATGCGGGGTCGATGAGGTCTCCGATGCGCTCGG
>DAOMWV010000107.1:0-10477 GCA_035436725.1 Hyphomicrobiaceae bacterium | reverse complement strand
GGGCCGCCGAAGTCGCCGCCCCACCCGGCCGGCGAGCGCAAGAGCAAGAGTGCCAACGCGATGGCCGAAAACCTGCGCAAGTTCATGGCTGCGCGGCTGAAGAAGCGCGAGGAGTGACTCACCGCTCCGCCGCGATGGACAGGGTTGCGATCCCTCGAATGGGCCGTCGCCGGAACCGGTGCTACGCAGGATAGAGAACGACAAGCACCCGAGGTGACGCTCCAATGTCCAAGGCTTTCGATTTCGCGACCGTTACAGCACCCGACCTGCCGCCGCCCGCGGTGAAGTTCGGCGGCTATCCGAAATTCAACTTCGTCGGCGGCCACAACGATCCCGACAGCTTGCCCGTCGCCGATCTCACCGAAGCGGTCACCGCCGTCATGAAGCGCGAGGCGCGCTCGCTCGCCATGTACAATTCGACCGGCCCGCAGGGTTATCTGCCGCTGCGCCAGTTCCTCGTGAAGAAACTCAAGGCCGACGCCGGCATCGCATGCACCGCCGACGATGTGCTGATCACATCCGGCTCGCTGCAGGGCATGGACCTCGTCAATTCGCTGCTCGTCGGCCCCGGCGACACAGTCATCGTCGAGGAAGACAACTACGGCGGCACGTTCACGAAGCTCGCCCGCATCAAGGGCAAGTGCGTCGGTGTTCCGCTCGATCGTGACGGCATGCGCATGGACGCGCTCGCCGCCACGCTCGCCGATCTCAAATCGAAGGGCATCAAGCCGAAGTACATCTATACGATCCCGACCGTGCACAATCCCACCGGCACGGTGATGCCCGTGGAGCGACGCCGCGAGATGATCCGCCTCGCCGAGGCGTACGGCGTGCCGATCTTCGAGGACGATTGCTATTCCGACCTGGTGTTCAGCGGCGAACGTCCGCCCGCGATCTACGCCCTCTCAGACTGGCCGGGCGTGATCCACATCGGTTCGTTCTCGAAGTCGATCGCGCCCGCGCTGCGCATCGGCTTCGTCGTCGCGCCGTGGGATGCCATGAGCCGCATCCTCGCGCTGAAGGGCGACGCCGGAACGCCTGCCATCGAGCAGATGGCGCTCGCCGAATTCTGCGAGAAGAACTTCGACACCCACGTCGGCAAGCTGCGCACGGCGCTGAAAGCGAAAGCCGATGCGATGGTCGCAGCCCTCGAGGAACACTTCGGCACGGCGGCCGAGTTCGAGCGCCCGACCGGCGGCATCTTCATCTGGGTTAAGCTGCCGGAGCCGGTCGACACTACGAAACTGTTCCAGGTCGCGGCCAAGCACGGCATCGCACTGAACCCGGGCCCCGAATGGTCCATCGCCGACGGCCGCAACAAGCGTCAGATGCGCCTCTGCTTCGCCTACCCGTCGAAAGACGTGATCCGCAACGGTGTTGCAGCGCTTGCCGAAGTCTGCCGTACCGAGTTCGGCATTCCCGAGCGCATTGCCAACGTGAAGCGCTGACCGCCATAATCGAAGTCTAAAGCGGAGAGTTCGAGGGATGCCCCATCCAACGGGAGCGCCCCCGTGCGCGAGGGCGCACCCCTCATCCGTGTCCCGCTCGCACGACGACGATCACGCCGTGGCCTGATCCTCGAGCGTATGATCGAGGGTGATCTCGCACTTCAAGAGCTTGCTGATCGGACAGTTGGCCTTGGCGTCGGTGACGATGCGCGCAAAATCGTCTGGCTTGATCCCGGGCACCCTGGCCTTGAGGGTGAGCGCGCTCTTCGTCACACTGAACCCGTCGCCGACCTTCTCGAGATTGACCGCGCACGTCGTGTCGAGGGTGCCGTCCTTGAAGCCGGCGCGCGCAAGCCCGAAGCTCGCCGCCATCGTGAAGCAACTTGCGTGCGCCGCCGCGATCAGCTCCTCCGGGTTCGATCCCGTCTCGCCCTCGAATCGTGTCGTAAAGCCGTAAGCTTGGTTCCGGAGCGCACCCGACTCTGTCGAAACCTGCCCCTTGCCATCCTTGCCCAGACCGACGTACCGGGCAGTTGCGGACTTGGTAATCATCGGGATCCTCCACGCGCAAACGATCGTAACCATTGGGATCAACGGTCGAGCTCCCCGTTGGTTCCGCGAAGGTCACGGCCTTCCCGCTCATCGCCCGCGCCGCGCTCTTGCCCCGCGCCCCCATCCGGTGTAGCCAGCCGCAGACCTCCGGCCGCCCCGAACCTCGCGCGGCCCCGAAACTGGATTCCGGATGCCATGGGCTTCAAGTGCGGTATCGTCGGCCTGCCGAACGTCGGCAAGTCGACCCTTTTCAATGCGTTGACGCAGACGGCCGCAGCCGAGGCTGCCAATTACCCCTTTTGCACCATCGAGCCGAACGTCGGCGAAGTCGGCGTCCCCGACCCGCGCGTCGAAACGCTCGCCGCCATTGCCGGTTCGGCCAAGCTGATCCCGACCCGGCTCACCTTCGTCGACATCGCCGGCCTCGTACGCGGCGCCTCGAAAGGCGAGGGGCTCGGCAACCAGTTCCTGTCGCATATCCGTGAGGTCGACGCGGTGGCCTACGTGCTGCGCTGCTTCGAGGATGGCGACATCACCCACGTCGAGAACCGCATCGACCCGCTCGCGGATGCCGACATCGTCGAGACCGAACTCATGCTGGCCGATCTCGAAAGCCTCGAGAAGCGCGTCCAGAACCTGGAGAAGCGAGCCAAGCAGGGCGACAAGGAATCAAAAGCTCTCCTCGCGGTCATCGAAAAGGTCCTGCCGCTGCTGCGCGAAGGCAAGCCCGCGCGCATGGCCGAGGTCACAGACGAGGAAAAGCCGATCTTCAAGTCCTTGATGTTGTTGACGTCGAAGCCTGTGGTCTATGTCTGCAACGTCGAGGAAACCTCGGCTGCGACCGGCAACTCGTACTCGGCCAGGGTCGCCGAACGCGCCAAAACCGAGGGCGCCGCCTGCGTCGTCATCTCCGCCAAGATCGAGAGCGAATTTGCAGCCCTCGCCCCCGAGGAGCGCGAGGCTTTCCTCGCCGATCTCGGTCTCAAGGAAGCCGGCCTCAACCAGCTGATCCGCGCCGGCTATGGCCTCCTCGACCTCATCACCTACTTCACGGTCGGACCCAAGGAATGCCGCGCCTGGACCATCACGCGGGGCACGCGAGCACCGCAGGCCGCCGGCGTCATCCATACGGACTTCGAGAAGGGCTTCATCCGCGCCGAAACCATCGCCTACGACGACTATGTCGCACTGAAGGGCGAGGCTGGCGCCCGCGACGCCGGGAAGATGCGCCTCGAAGGCAAGGATTACGTCGTCCGCGACGGCGACGTCATGCACTTCCGCTTCGCCAACTGACGTACGTTCAGATTCGGACCATGCAACCCGTGTCAAACGGGATTGTGGCGAAAATCCCCATGTTTCACAGAGAGATTTCCGGATCTTGATCTGTGGTGCCGCCGTGCAACATGGCGCAACTGTCACACCGTTCCCACGAAACATTCACCCGCCCTTAACCGCGTTGGAAACATGCTTGCGCTGACGATGCGACGCGCTCATGTATCGGGTGTGCGTATGTGTGTCGCGTAAAGTGCGTGTACACTATGCAGGACGAGAAACATGACTCCGGTTCGTATGATAATTGCGGGATTGGCGCTCGGCGTGATCAGCCAGGCAGCCCTTGCGTTCCAGGAGACCAAAGGGTCTGCCGGGACGGCATCCGCACCGAATGCGTCGATTTCGTCCACCGAACCTGCGGCCTCCTCGAAGGGTCCGGAGATCCGCATCCCCGGCCTCGGTGCGATCGGTTCGCTGCCCAAGCTCGATTTCGGTCTGGAACTGCTCTACGGGGCTGCGCCGACGGCAGAAACCCATTCGCCGCGTGACGACAAGAGCGACAGCGAACTCCAGATCCGCGGCACGCTGAAATATCGCTTCCCGAACTGATCGGCGGCCCGGTCCATCCGGGCGCAGCCAGCCGGCGGGCAACCCCGGTCCAGACCGCCGGCCGCCATGGCCGGTGTTTTCGTTTCCTGATCCGGCGAGGGAGAGGACGCCAGCGCCATGACCGCCCGCTTCCTGAAGGCCGCCGCCGTCCATGCCCTTACCGCCTCCGGGATCGTCTGCGCGCTGCTGGCGCTGTTCGCGTCGCTGGACCGGCAGTTCGAGATCGCATTTCTCTGGCTCGGCCTCGCCTTCCTGATCGACGGCATCGACGGCACCTTCGCCCGCCTCTATGACGTCAAGAAGAACACCCCGCACGTCTCCGGCGAGACGCTCGATCTCTGCGTCGACTACGTGACGTACGTGTTCATTCCGGTGGTGATGCTGCGGCTTGCGGGCTTCCTGCCCGGCTGGTTCGGCATCGTGCTGGCAGCCGCGATCCTGATGTCGTCGCTCTACCACTTCTCCGATCTCGGCTCCAAGTCGGACGACAACTGCTTCGTCGGCTTCCCCGCGATCTGGAACATTTTCGCGTTCTACGTCTTCGCCTTCGCCATGCCCGTTTGGCTCGTGGCAGTGCTCGTCCTGACGTTCGCGGTGCTGACCTTCGTGCGCATCAAGTTCGTCCACCCCATGCGCGTCACCGACCTGCGCGTGCCGACGTTCGTCGCCACCGGAGCCTGGTCCGCCGCAGCCTTCCACGTCGCCTGGCAAGGTTTCCCCGGCTCGCTGGTGGCCAACACCGTCCTCGCCCTCGTCGCCCTCTACGGTGCGTTCCTTTCCATCCGGTTCGGAATGGACGGGCGTTAAGAGGTCCGCCGCCAGAACAGCCCCACGACCAGCCCGACGAACGCGCCGACGGGGCCGGCGACGAACGCAGCCGTCATCGCGGCCTCGAGGGCCTTGTCCTGCCGGTTGGTGGAAAGCAGTTCGACCAGTCCATAGCCCACGACGGCACCGACGAGGTAGCCGACGATAATGCCGACGATAGCCGTGACCAGTCTTCGCATCGGTTGCGTCTCCGCCGCGTCGATCCAAGCGCTGAACTATTTGAGCGTGATCGCGAGACCACTGAGATCCAGATTGGCAATGAGACCGACCTGCTTGCCGGTCAGCTCGAGGATCGCACCCTTCTGGTTCGTCAGCACGATGGCACGTGCACCCTTGCCGACCGCGAGACCCGCGCCGGCCGCGCCGTAAACGCCTTCGATGTCGGACGGTCGCGAGATGTTTTTCACCCGGCCATAGAGTTCCGTCTTCGATCCGCCGAAGACGAGGCCATAGTCGATTCCCCCGGTCGAGAGGCCATAGGTTCGACCCTGGAAATGCAATACGCCCGAACCGCCGGAGCCGCCGATGATCCAGCCGGCCTTGTAGATCGTGAGCGAGACGGAGCCGCTGTCGGCCTGTGCGATTGTGGCGGTTGCGGCCATGGCGAGAGCTGCAAGTGCGGACGTCAGAGATTTGCGGAAGGTCATCGATCGATCTCCGGAAGGATCGTGCGCGCGGATTGTCCTCTGTCCCCCGACTCGACGACGCGCACGCCGCGAGGCTAGCGCACATCACCGATCACGCAAAACCGTGCACGGAGGGAGCAGAACAAGGATCGCAAAGGCGCGCCTTTGCCCCGAGGTCGCAGCAATTCCGCGACGCTGTCAGTCTGCGAGCAGGGGCAGCGCCCCCGCATCGTTCCCGGTCGCGAGCGAAGCGATCACAGTTCCTGATTGAATTTCCCGATCTCGGGGAAAGCGGCGAAGCGCGCCTTGATGTCGGCGAACATGGCGTTGCGGTTCGCCTCGGAGACAGGGCTTTCGACCACCACGACCAGTTCCGGCTTGTTCGACGACGCGCGTACGAGGCCCCACGTGCCGTCTTCGAGCGTGACACGCACGCCATTGACGGTGACGAGGTCGCGGATCTTCTGCCCGGCGACCTTCTCACCCTTCTTCGCTGCCGCCTCGAACTGCGCCACGATCTTGTCGACGATGCCGTACTTCTTCTCGTCGTCGCAGTGCGGGCTCATGGTCGGGGACTGATACGTCTTCGGCAGCGCGCGGCGGAGATCGGCGACCGTCTTGCCCGGCGCGCGCTCCAGCATGTCACACACAGCAATGGCCGCGACGAGACCGTCGTCGTAGCCGCGTCCGAGCGGCGGCTGGAAGAAGTAGTGGCCCGACTTCTCGAAGCCGACGAGCGCGCGTTGCTCGTGTGTATACCGTTTCATGTAGCTGTGACCGGTCTTCCAGTAGAGCGCCTTCGCACCGTTCGCCTGCAGCACCGGATCGGTCATGAAGAGCCCGGTCGACTTCACGTCCGCAACGAACGTCGCGTTCGGGTAGACAGCCGACAGGTCGCGCGCCAGCATCACGCCGACCGTATCGGCGAAGATTTCGTGCCCCTCGTTGTCGACGATCCCGCAGCGATCGCCGTCACCGTCGAAGCCGAGGCCCACGTCGGCCTTGTGCTTCATCACGGCCGCGCTCATCGCGTGCAGCATCTTCATGTCTTCGGGGTTCGGATTGTAGTTCGGGAAGGTGTGGTCGAGTTCGGCATCGAGCGGGATCACTTCGAGTCCGAGCGCTTCGAGGATCTTCGGCGCGAACGCACCCGCAGTGCCGTTGCCGCAGGCTGCGACGACGCGCATCTTGCGCTTGTACTTCGGCCTGTCGGTGAGTGCCTTGGCATAGCGGTCATAGAGATCGGAGACGTAGATGTAGCGCCCGCCGCCGTTCTTCGCGGCATCCGCATAGGCACCCGAGAGTACGATCTCTTTCAGTTCGCTCATCTCCTCCGGCCCGAACGTGAGCGGGCGGTTGAGACCCATCTTGATGCCGGTCCAGCCGTTGTCGTTGTGCGACGCCGTCACCATCGCGACGCCCGGCACATCGAGCGCGAACTGCGCGAAGTACGCCATCGGGCTCATGGCGAGGCCGATGTCGTGCACCTCGAAGCCGCCCGCGAGCAGACCTGTCATCAAGCCCTGCTTCACGCTCGACGAATACCAGCGGAAATCGTGCCCGACGACGATCCGCTTCGGCACCTTGCGCCGCTCGAAGATCACGGCGAGCCCGAGCCCGAGCGCGTTCAGTCCCTGCAGGTTGATCTCCTGCGGGAACAGCCAGCGCGCGTCGTACTCGCGAAAGCCGGTTGGTTTCACCAGCGGCAGCCGCTCGAAGTCGAGCGTGTTGGGTTTCAGGTCGGCGCGGGGCTTGGAGAGCATGGTGAGACTCGGGTGGAGGGAGAAAGATGTCCGCACCTTGCTGCCATCCACGGCAGGATTGAGGCAGGGTGCGAATAGGGGGAGGGCTACTCCTCGAGCACCAGACGACCCTGCTTCATCGAGAAGCTGGACAGTTTGCCGAGGAAGCTCATGCCGAGAAGCGTCGTCTGCAGCTTGCCTGCTTCGAGCACGGCTGCCTGTACGTCACGGACGAGAATGCCGCCGATCTGGACGCGATCGAGCATGATGGGAGCGACCTTGGCGACACCGTTGGCGGTCGATACCCGATGTGTGAAATCGCTGTCGCGGGGGGATAGTCCGGCGCGACGGGCGTCCTCGTAAGTCAGCGCGACCATTGTCGCTCCGGTATCGACCATGACCGCGACGGGCCGGCCGTTGATTTCGGCCTCGACGAAGTAATGCCCGCCCGAGCGCGCCGACAATTCGACTGTACGTCCGCTACCCCGGTTGCCGCTGCTCTCGCTCCGGGCAATGGCAGCGTCTGACGCCGGAGCCTGGGTGGAAACCGCTGCGGCCCTCGGACCCACTGGCCCGAACAGGCTCGTCCTGATCTCGCTGATGTTGAGAAGCGTATAGGCGCCGGCCGCGAAAACGAGTGCTGTCCCGGCGGCTTCGAGAGCCAATCTCTGCGATCCTCTGAGCGCCATGTCCGACCCCGAAACGCCAACTGTCCGGGTGGTCGCGCCAGGTTAGATACGCAACGTCAGGTATTCCCCGGAGAATTCATATGACCGCAATCGGTTTAAGAAAGTCATACCCAGAAGGCTGTCGCGGAGCGCGCCGGGCTTGGAAACGAGTGCGTCCACGTCCGTGAACACGATTGAACCGACGGCGAATGCCTTGAGCCGGACAGGCGCGGCATAGGTCGTCCCGTTGGCGGTCTGCACGGCAACCGAATACCGCAGTTTCGCCGGGTCGATCCCGAGCTTCTGCGCATCCTGCGGACGGAGCACGACGGTCGACGCACCGGTATCGACCAGCATGGAGAGGCCGACGCCGTTGATCTCGGTGTTCGCCACGAAATGCCCGTCCCGCCCGCGCCGGATGCGGACGGCACGTTCGAGGTCGGACTGTGTTTCGGCGCGGAAAACCGTTCCCGGTGGCGCCAGTTCGCCGACCACCCGGTGGCCGAGCGTAAGAATCTCTTCGCGATAGCTATAGCCCGCCACCACCGCGAGCATGAGGAGGCACCAGCTCGCCAGATCCCGCATCGCCTTGCCGAACCCGCCGCGCGTACCCGCCGCCACCGACACCAGCGCTGCGGCTGCGAGCACAAGTCCGAACGCCGCCGCGATCACGTCGGCCGTCTGCAGTCCGCCGATGGTCGACCCGCTCTCAAGCATCCGGTCGAGAAGCAGGGTATCGGCCAAGACGAGACCGAGAAATCCGATCGAAGCGGCCAGCACGATCCAGAACAGCATGACCTCCGTTCCCTCTCCTTACGCCGAGCCGCGTTTCCGGCTGCGGTCACGACCCGTCCCGGCATCGTCACACACCGGGTCCAGCGCCGCGAGCCGCGCCGGCAGGGCCGCCATGATGGCCGCCCTCTCCTCAGCCGCAATCCGAGACCATCCCGCAATTTCGGCCAGAGTACGGCCGCAGCCGGCGCAAAGCCCGCTTATCGCGTCCATGGTGCAGACTTTTATACAGGGAGATTCCACGTCGGCTCGGTCCTCGTCCGCGCAAGGCCGGCGCGGTTCCGGGAATGTGGGTTGGAGGGGAGGGACTGTCAATCTTGGCGGCTGCCACTGGTGTCATCAGCCCCGGCCCCGTCGCACATGCGGCCGGGCCTAAGGGCGGCTTGCCGCCGGGCCTTGCGGACGGCTCGGACGGGGGATCTTGCGCCGTTCGACGGCAGGCCGGGTGACGCCCGCGATGTCGCCTGGGACCTGTGGCCGGCTGTCACGCTCCGCCAAGTCGCCGCTACCCTGAGGGCGTTGCGCAGATCCAGCCGCCGCAACTCGCCCCGTGTACCGGCGTGCCGCCTGGACACGATCGGCCGGCAACAGCACTTCCGCCGTCGTGCCCTTCCTGAGCGCCGACGTGAGGACGAACTGTCCGCCGTGCAGTTCGACGAGGCTCTTTACGATCGGCAGGCCGAGACCGGTTCCGCCTTCCGCCGTCTCGTGCGCCAGCGATCCCTGGCCGAACGGCTGCAGCACCTTGCTCATTTCGGAGGCCGGAATGCCCGGGCCGTTGTCGCGCACGACGAGCGACTGCCCGCCGTCCGCGAGTGCCCGTACACCGACCGTGATCTGCCCGCCACGCGGCGTGAACTTCAACGCGTTCGAGAGCAGGTTGAGACAGACCTGCCGGATCGCTCTCTGGTCGACGAGAATATCCGGCAGCGACGGCGGCACGTCGAGCGTGACCGTCTGGTTCTTGCCCTCTGCCCTGAGCCGGAGAAGCCGCCAGCAGTCGTCGACCACGTCGGCCAGCCGGATCGGCTCCTCGACGAGTTCGTACCGGCCCGCCTCGATGCGAGAGAGGTCGAGGATCTCGTTGATGAGATTGAGAAGGTGCGCACCGCTGTCGTGAATCGACGTCGCGTAATCCTTGTAGGTCGGGTTCGCCATCGGCCCGATCAGCTCGGTCTTCATGACTTCCGAAAAGCCGAGAATGGCGTTGAGTGGGGTGCGGAGTTCATGGCTCATGGTGGCGAGGAACCGGGATTTGGCGACGCTCGCCGCTTCCGCCTCGAGCCGCGCCGTATCCGAGATCGCCTTCGCCTCGGCGAGATCGGCGATGAGCTGGTCCTTCTCGCTTCGGAATTCCAGCATCGCGAGTGCGGTCTCGTTGAGCCGTCGCGCCATGAAGATGAAATAGACGTGCAGCCCCGCCGCCATCGACGCCATGGCGAAGTAGAACGGATGGTTCTGTGCGATCAGCGTAATGACGACCGCGAGCGTCATCGGCAGAGTGCCGACGTAGATGATCGACATCATCGTCGAGGCGAACGTCATGCGGATCGCGATCAGCACGACGAGCGACACGAGGATGAAGGCCTGGCTCGCAGGCGTGACGACGGAGTTGCCGACGAACGGCAGCGCCGCCCACGCCAGCCCCGAGACGAATTCGAGTTTCACGAAGTATCGCGCCCATGCCGCAACGTCGACCTCGTGCGCCGGCAACCTCTCGAAGCGCCGGCAGGCGGCCACCATCAGGAACTTCGACAGGATGACGGCGACCAGCCAGAGCGACGCCTCGATGACCGGTGCCCAGAACATCGACGCGAGCGCGAAGATCATGGCCAGTAGCGGCACCGTCGGCAGCGCCTGCAGTTCGTTACGCACGAACATCGCCATCAGTTCGAGGTCGAATTCCTGTCCGATGTAGCCCGGTTCCTTGATGACCCGAC
>DAOMWV010000106.1:0-10546 GCA_035436725.1 Hyphomicrobiaceae bacterium | reverse complement strand
ACGGCCGTCACCGACTGCCCGCGCGCGAGCGCCACGAGTTCCGGCTTCGGATCAGGCGCCTTGCAATGCTCATCGTAGAATTTGTCGGCGACCCCGTCGATCATGCCGAAGTAGCTGCGCGTTCCCGGCGCCCACTTCTGGCCGAGATCAGCGAACGTGATCGGGCGCTTGAAGCCCTTGTGCCAGTTGGTGAGAATGCCCCACTCGTGAACTTTGCGGGTCCGCTCTGCGACCGGATTGTCGACCGGCGCGCCGGCATAGAGAAGGATGTGCTCGAGATGGGCCCGCACGCCCGTCGACACGTCCGGGAAACTCTCGCCCCGCTCGCCGTTGCCGGTCGCCCCGAGCCCCGCGAAATTGTTCTGCGTGGGCCGGACGTCGCCGCTACGGTTACCGTTTTTGAAGCTCAGCGAGCCCGTCTCGACCAGCATCTGGAAGAAGGCATAGTCCCAACGGACCCCGAGTTCCTCGCCATGTTTCATGTATTCGACGGCGATGGAATCGAACTGGTTCGGCACGGAGGTGTTTCGCGTCGCGAGATACGCCTGCAACCGGCCGGGCGTTGCGCAGGCAGGCACCGTATTGCCGCTTGAGACCTTTACTGACGGCGCACCCGACGCCGACGCGGGCCCGACACCCGCAACGGCAGCAAGAACCGCGACGGAAGCCATGAACACAGCCGAACGATCAAACATGAATACGACCCTGACGACCTGAAACCGACCACACCGGGAGAGCGCGACGAGTCGGCGCCGATCGTCCGCCCTGAAAACCGTTAACCATCTGCCATGTTGGCGGATTTCGGTTAACGGTCGGTAACCCTGGCTGAGATCGGCATCCCCCGGATGCAACGGGTCGGACTAGACGCGATCAATACGGCGTGAATGCGGACGCCGCATGACGTTGCGGTGGTCACGCCCTGAACGGCCGAACCCGGCGTGACGTATGACAGTGGCGTGACGCCCCGCGTCCGCCCCGCCCTGGGAGTGCGGGAGCGGTCGAAATTGAGCTGCCGGCATTTCTTCCACGCGACACGCGCGCGAGACCGTGCGATGGCGGTTGAATTCGATGACCGATTGCCCTACCTCCGAAGCGCGGAAATCATTCCGCTCTGAAGCGGGCTGGAGGCAATACGGTGGACACGGTTCTCATCATCGGCGCGGGCGCAGCGGGCTCGGTCGTGGCTCAGAAGTGCGCCATGAACCGCGACGTCTTCAAGACCATCCATCTGGCTTCCCGCCGCCTCGAAAGCTGCGAGAAGGTCGCCAAGCGTTGCAAGGGCAAGGTCCACTGTCATCAGGTCGACGCCGACAACGTCTCCGAGACCGTCGCCCTCATCAAGAAGGTCAAGCCCGACCTCGTGATCAACATGGCGCTCCCCTACCAGGACCTTCCGATCATGGACGCCTGCCTCGAGACGGGCGTGCACTACATGGACACGGCCAACTACGAGCCGCGTGACGAGGCCAAGTTCACCTACAAGTGGCAGTGGCCGTACCACAAGAAATACAAAGACAAGAACATCATGGCGATCCTCGGCTGCGGCTTCGATCCCGGCCAGTCGAACATCTATTGCGCCTACGCGCAGGAATTCCTCTTCGACGAGATCGAGACCATCGACATCGTCGACTGCAACGACGGCAGCCATGGCAAGTCGTTCGCCACCAACTTCAACCCGGAGATCAATCTCCGCGAGGTGACGCAGCGCGGCAAATACTGGAAAGAGGGCAAGTGGATCGAAATCGACCCGCTCTCGATTTCCGCCATGATCGACTATCCGGAAGTCGGCCCGCGCAAGTCGTACCTGATCTATCACGAGGAAGAGGAAAGCCTCGTCAAGCACATCAAGGGCCTGAAGCAGATCCGCTTCTGGATGACCTTCTCGGACAACTACATCAAGCACCTCGACGTGCTGCAGTCGGTCGGCATGACGCGCATCGACCCCGTCATGTACAAGGGCAACCCCGTCATCCCTATGGAGTTCCTGAAGGAACTGCTGCCGCCCCCGTCCTCGCTCGGCAAGAACTACACCGGCAAGACCTCGATCGGTGTCATCTTCACCGGCACCGGCAAGAACGGCAAACCGCGCCGCTCCATGATCTATAACGTCTGCGAGCACCAGCACGCCTTCAAGGAAACGGGCGCGCAGGCCGTCTCCTACACCACGGGCGTCCCCCCGGTCGTCGGCGCGATGATGCTGTTCCAGGGTCACTGGGGCCCGAAGCCAGGCGTATTCAACGTCGAACAGCTCCCCTCCAAGCCGTTCATGGACGAGATCGGCAAGCAGGGCCTGCCCTGGCACCTGATCGACCTGAAGAAGACCGATCAGAAGGAACTGTTCAAGGTCAAGACCTGAACTCCTGACACCCGCGCGCGGTGCAGCACTGGAGCGCTGTGCCGCAGACACGGGACCTCGCGCCGCGACGAGCGAATTGTCCGAGGTCAAACCACAAGACTCGCGCACGGCCTATCGTGGTCCGCTCGCGTGGTCGGTTGGCGGCATGCCCGTCCCTGGCCACGCGCATGACGTACCAAGCGAAAGGAAGCCGATGTCGCACGTTCCGCATGAACTCGCCGAAGAATTCCCCGAACACCGCGCTACGATCCACACGCTGAAAATGGCCAATGCCCATTTCGCGAAGCTCGCGGACAAGTACCACGAGGTGAACCGCGAAATTCATCGCCACGAAGCCGCCGGCGGGGACGTGTCAGACGAGGCTATGGAAGCGATGAAGCTGCAGCGCCTCCGCCTCAAGGACGAACTTTTCGCGATGCTCCAGAAGGCGTGAACGATCTTGCGCTGTCGGCCTGCGACGACAGCGCGCAATGGCGGTATTCAAAAGCGGTAAAATACGCTTCGGCTCACACGCCGGCGCCGAACAGCGCCCCTCCCGCCAGGAGTGGCGAGAGGGCAGCAGTGAGGCGGATTACCCACTCGCCTTCTTGAAGTTCGCCGCCGCCTTGTCCCAGTTGACGACGTTCCACCACGCCTTCACGTAGTCGGCGCGCTTGTACTGGTATTTCAGATAGTAGGCGTGCTCCCAGACATCGAGGCCGATGACGGGCTTGGCGCCCATGTCCATGTGCGGCGTGTCCTGATAGGGCGTATTGAAGATCGCGAGCTTCTTGTCCTTGCCGACCGCGAGCCACGCCCAGCCCGACCCGAAGCGGCCCAAGGATGCGGCCTGGAAGGCTTCCATCATCTTCGCCACATCGCCGAAGGTGCCGTCGATCGCGGTCTTGAGATCGCCTGTCGGGCCTTTCGCGCCGCCCGGCGTCATCAGGTCCCAGAAGAACGTGTGATTGAAGTGACCACCCATGGAATTACGCACCGGCGTCCGGATCGCGTCGGGTACGGCTGACAAGTTCGACACCACCTCCTCGGGCGATTTCGTCTTGAGGTCCGCCCACTTGTCGACGAGGCCATTGAGATTGTTGATGAAAGCGTTGTGGTGGTTCTTGTGATGGAAGTTCATCGTCGCCGTGTCGATATGCGGCTCGAGAGCCTCGTAGGCGTAACCGAGCGGCGGCAGCGTGAATGTCGGCGTTGCCTGCGCGAAGGCTCGGCCTGCGCCGATCAGCGGCGTCGTCCCTGCAGCGACGGCAGCTCCGGCGAGCATTTTCAGTGTCGAGCGGCGATCCATGTGCGTCCTCCATATGTCCCCGTGGGGCGTTGACGATAGAGATACGTCTCACCCCGAACACGGTTTCAGGTCGCACCGCCTTTGTCGGCGCAATCAGGTCACGACCGCGTGATCCCGATCAGCCCAGCGTCCCTTCCGGGGCGACCAGCTTGCGATAGAGATGCCAGGTCGTATGCCCGAGGATCGGCAACGTGACGATCAGCCCCGCGAAGAACGGCAACGACGAGAGGATCAGCAGAACGACCACGACCAGCGCCCAGCCGATCATCGGCACGGGGCTCGTCGCGACCGACTTTACGCTCGTGATCATGGCAGTGACGAAATCCACGTCACGGTCGAGCACGATCGGGAACGACACCACCGTCAGCGAAAAAAGAATGATCGAAAGCGCCGCGCCGACGACATTGCCGACCGCGAGGAAGAGAAGACCCTCGTTGGTCGTCAGCACCACACTGATGAATTCCTGGAAGGTGGCGAACGATTGGCCGTTCTGGAGGAACAGCGCCATCAGCAGTCGCACCTGATACATCCACATCACGAAGACGAAAATGGTGACGAACGCCATCCATCCGATCTCGCGGCGGCTCTTCACCGTCCGCCAGATCTCGCCGAACGACGGTAGCGGCTCGCCCCGCTCGCGGCGGCGGCTGACCTCGTAGAGGCCGGCGGCGACGAACGGGCCGAGCAGCGCGAAGCCGGCAGCCAGCGGATAGGCCATGTAGGTCATGCCGAGTGCGGTGACGGACATGACGATCGCGATACCACCGAGCGCATAGAAGAGGCCGAACACGAGGCCGTATTTCGGCGCCGCCTGGAAATCGCGGAGCCCCCTCGCCAGCGCGTCGACGACGTCCGCCACGGTGATGGGTCGGACGACAGGATCAATCTTGCCGGAAATGGATGCCATGGCTTTCCTCCCGGGCAGCTTCTGCACTGCCGCATGATCAGGCCCCTGCGGGCTTACAGTCCGATTTTGCCTTGATGATCCAAGTCGAGGCAATATCCGTTTCTCGAGTTGGCGTCATTGCGCGCACTTTAATGTCGACAGACAACCCGACAACCGGACAAAATGTCTGGAACGGATAACCGCATCACGGGGGGAAGCTCCATGCTCGACGTCGTAAATCCGAAGAACGTGCACAAGCCGGCCTCACGCTACGCGCACGCGGTCCGCATCCCGACCGGCGGCGAGCGGCTGGTCATTTCCGGCCAGGTCGGTATCTCACCCGAGGGACAGATCCGGAAGGGCCTGGAGATGCAGGCCGAACAGTGCTGGGCCAACATCCTCGAGATCCTGGAGTGTCAGGGCTTTGGTCCGGCCGACCTCGTCAAGGTGACGACGTTCTGCACCGTGCCAGGCCAGGTCGCGGTCATTCGCCCGATCCGTGACCGCGCCATGGACGGCAATCTCTGCGCCCACACCTATCTCGAGGTGTCCGGCCTCGCGAGCCCGGACTTCCTGATCGAGATCGAGGCGGAAGCGGTCCGTTTCTGACGCGATGTCTGAAGCTCGTGCACGGCTCCGGCAGGGACGGGCGCGTATCTCTCCTTCCGGCGGCCGTAGCGCATCAGCGGCTTTTCGAACCGGTCGAACGACAAGGCAGCGAGTGCGACGGTAACTGGCCAGGCGATGGCGAACAGCGTGAGACGCCCCGCCAACCCGCTGTCGACCGCCAGGATGAGCGTCGCGATCAGCCAGATGACGAACGCATGGAAGAGATAGGCGCCGTACGACACCGACCCGATCCGCACGAGCACCGGCGCGGCAAATGGCCGAAGCAGCCGGTTCCCCGCCACGGCCGCCACGACGACCGCCGCCGCTGCGAGGTCGACGACCATGTACGTGAAGACCTCTCGTCCCTGACCTGCGATCGTACCCGAATAGATGTTGCGGACGATATCGAAACCACGCGCTCCTGACGCCGCATTGATCGCAGCCATGACGGCGGCATAGCCGACGCCGACGACGAAGGCCGCCGCGAGCAACACTCTGGAAACGCGCACGGACTTTCTCAACTCCGTCTCGTACGACGCGATCAGCGCCCCGATCACGAACGCGTCGAACTGAGAGAGCGACGACGCATAGACCCCGAATGCGACATCCCCCGCCGCCCTGCCACCGGACACGAGGGATGCCGACGTGAGCAGCCGGATCAGCGGCCCGAGCGCGACGAGAACCATCAGGGCCGGCCGGAAAAGCCGGGCGGGAAGGAACAGAAACAGCAGCGGATAGAAGATGTAGAACTGCTCCTCGACACTCAGCGTCCAGAGATGGGCAAATGGCGGGAACCGGTCCGTGACCTCGACGAACCCGTAGATCATCTGCCAGTTGAAAGTGAACGTCATCAGGAACGGCATGTCGCCGAAAGCAGCCCGCCCACCCGATAAGAAGAGCGCGATCGACGCCACTGCCAGATACGCGAGATAGACCGGCACGATGCGGAAAAACCGGCGCGCCACGAACCGTCCATAGCGCTGCGCAGCACTCGCCCCGTCGGCCGCCTCCGCCATCAGCGTGCGCGTGATGACGAAGCCAGAGATGACGAAGAACAGCCACACGCCCGTCCATCCGAACGGCATCAGGCCGCAGTGCTGGGCGACGACCATCGTCATGGCGACGGCGCGCAGACCGTCGATTTCGGCAATCCGCTTGTCAGGCGACGCGACCGGCACCATCCACTGTCCCTCTGCATCGAACCCGCATCCGGCACGTTCCCGCCACCCGGGGCTCATGGTCTGCAGCGGTCTCCGGACGTTCCCCCGCTGACACGTCCTCCGCGACTGTCCGTTCGGATGACGCCTACGCCAAAAGTCGGCCCTTGCACCCAAGCCCCCACCACGGCGCAGCCCACGTCTGCCCACCCGCGGCTGCGTGCAGCCCCGAGCCCTGTTATCTGGATATGGCAGACCACGGCCTCCGGAGACGAACATGAGCGAAGCGAAAGGCATCAGGCGCGGCCTGACGAACTACGGCGACCGCGATTTCGCCCAGTATCTCCGCAATTCCTTCGCCCGCTCGATGGGCCTCTCGCGCGACATGCTGGCGAAGCCGATCGTCGGCATCGCCATGACGCCGTCCGGATTCAACAACTGCCACCGGACCATGCCCGAACTGGTCGAAGCCGTTTCGCGCGGCGTGCTGGCGGCCGGCGCCTTGCCGCGAGCGTTCCCGACCACGTCGCTCGGCGAGGTGTTCCTCAATCCGACCAGCATGGTCTACCGCAACCTCATGGCCATCGACACCGAGGAGATGGTGCGCGCACAGCCCATGGACGCGGTCGTGCTGATCGGCGGCTGCGACAAGACAGTACCGGCGCAGCTGATGGGCGCGCTCTCCGCGGACGTGCCCGCGATCCAGCTCGTCACCGGTCCGATGTCGACAGGCCGGCATCGCGGCGAACGGCTCGGCGCCTGTACGGATTGCCGCCGCTTCTGGGGCAAGTTTCGCGCTGGCGAGATCGACGCCGATGAAATCGCCCTCGTCGAGGGACGCCTTGCCACGACGGCGGGAACTTGCGCTGTCATGGGAACGGCCAGCACCATGGCGTGCATCGCGGAAACGCTCGGTATCGCGCTGCCCGGCAGTGCCGGCATTCCGGCGGTTCATGCGGACCGGCTGGTGGCGGCGGAAGAAAGCGGCCGGCTCGCGGTCGAGTTGATCTCCAGGCCGATCCGGCCGAGTGAGATCATCACGCAGAAATCGGTCGAGAACGCCCTTCGGGTTTTGATGGCTGTCTCGGGCTCGACCAACGCCGTCGTGCATCTGGCCGCCATCGCCGGCCGGCGCGGGATCCGCATCACGCGCGAAATGTTCAACCGCATCTCCGACGAAACCCCGGTGCTGGTCGATCTGAAACCCGTGGGCGACGGCTACATGGAGGATTTCCATGCCGCTGGCGGCGTCGGTGCGGTCCTGCGCGAGATCAGACACCTCCTCCACCTCGACACCATCGACGTGACCGGCCAGACGCTGGAGGCGCGGCTCGCGGAGCCACTCGAATGGGTCGATCGCAAGGTGATCCGCACGTTCGCCGAACCGATCGACAAGGTTGGCGGCCTCATCATGCTCGAAGGCAACCTCGCCCCGGCAGGCGCGATCTTCAAGCGCGCGGCGGCCACACCGGCCCTGTTCGAGACCGAAGGTCGCGCTGTCGTGTTCGAAAGCCTCGAAGACCTGGCGAAGCGCGTCGACGACCCCGATCTCGACGTGACGGCGGCAGATGTCCTCGTCCTCAAGAACGCAGGACCGGTCGCAGCGGGCATGCCCGAAGCAGGCTATCTGCCCATTCCGAAGAAACTGGCCCGTGCGGGCGTCAAGGACATGCTCCGGATCTCCGACGCGCGCATGTCCGGTACCGCTTTCGGCACGATCGTCCTCCACATTTCGCCCGAGGCGGCCGTCGGCGGGCCGCTCGCCGTGGTAGAGAACGGCGACCGCATCCGCTTGTCCGTCAAAACCAAGAGTATCGAGCTTCTCGTCGACGATGCGACGATCAGGGCACGGCTCTCGAAACTGTCGAAACCGAAAGCCCCGAAGCGCGGCTACCGGTCGCTCTACGCGAAGACGGTGCTACAGGCGCCCGAGGGCTGCGATTTCGACTTCCTGCAATACGTGCCGGAGGACGAATAGCCGCGCGAAAAATTGAGCGAACCGGATTTGGGCGCGCGGCGTTTCAGCAGTAGGATGAAGCCCGACCTCACGGAGGACCCAACTCATGAAGCCGCGCACTCTACGGTTCCTGGCCATTGTCCCGGCGGTAGCGCTGCTCTCCGCAGCCGCGGCAGAGGCCGCCGATCGCTCCAAGTCCAGATACCGCGCCAGCCCCGATCCCGCCTACGAGTACGACCAGCGCACGGGTAAACGCATCTATAACCGCCCCGACCGCAACGGCTGGTACCCGCACGACAGCAACCGGTTGAAGGTTGGGAGCCGGATCTGGTGGGAACAGATGGAACGCGAAGGGCGGACCGGACGGCCCAACTGGCGATAAGGTGTTACGGCAGTCACCGCGCGCCGAGATACACGATACCGATTCCGAGGCAGATCACGCCCCAGCCGGCGAACGTCATCGCGTTCGGCCGCTCGCCCAGCACGACCAGCGCGGCAAGACCGACCATCACGAACGTCAGCATCGTGAAGGGATAGACGATATGGAGCGGCGCCGCCGACAGCGCTTTCAGCCACAGCAGCAGCGACGCGCCATACGCTCCAAGCCCGATCACGACGAAGGGTTGCATCAGCGCACCGCCGAGACCACCCCCGCGCGTCGCCCCGAGTTTCAGCATGATCTGCCCGAAGGCTGCGAGCACCGTGCTCGCGACGAGAATGGCGACGGTCGACGTTGGCATGGATCATCCAAGGGTCAGAAACGGGTCTCGGGACGAACCGGGCTCGCGTCACGCGCCTCGGGCACGCGCTCGTCACGCCAGGTTCGGCGGTCGATCAGGTAGCGCGGCCTGTCCTTCACTTCCATGTAAATCTTGCCGAGATACTCCCCGAGCACACCCAGAAAGAACAGCTGGATGCCTCCGAGGAAGTACATCGGGATCACGGTAGACGCCCAGCCGGGTACGGCGCCGGTACCGAGGAGCCTTACACCCAGCGCCCAGACACCGACCGCCGACGACGCGAGCGCCATGATCGCGCCCAGTGCAGCGACGAGCCGCAGCGGCATGACCGAGAACGAGGTCACGCCCTGCCAGGCGAGCGCGAGCATTTTCTTCAGCGGATACTTCGAGACTCCGGCCTGTCGCTCGCGGCGCGTATACGACACGATCTGGCTGTTGAGCCCGATGAGCGGCACGATACCGCGCAGGAACAGGTTGGTCTCGCGATACTGGCCGAGAATGTCGATGGCACGCCGCGACATGAGACGGTAGTCGGCGTGATTGAAGACCACGTTGACCCCGAGCCAGCCGAGAATGCGGTAGTACCCTTCCGCCGTGGCGCGCTTGAAGACCGTGTCGGCCGTCCGGTCCTCACGAACTCCATAGACGATCTCCGCCCCCGACCTGTAGGCGGCGACCATTTTCTCGATACAGGTCTCGTCGTCCTGCAGATCAGCGTCGATCGTGACGACCACGTCCGCCGCATCAGCCGCCTCGAACATGCCGGCGAGCACAGCACCCTGATGGCCGAAATTGCGCGTGAGCTTGATACCCCTTACACGCGGCCGCGTGCGCGTAAGGTCCGCGATCGCACCCCACGTTCCGTCCCGGCTGCCGTCGTCGACGAAATAGAGCGCGCTGTCCTCGTCCACGACACCGCGCGCGATCATGTCGTCGAGATACTCCGACATGCGCGCCGCCGTGGCGGGCAGCGCCTCCTGCTCGTTGTAGCAAGGCATGACCACGGCGAGCCGTGGCGCGGCGCGATCGGAACTGGCTGCTGGGACGGTCTGTGTCATCGGGCGGGGGGCTTCGGCTGTGTCACGGGGGCGGTGATGTCGTAGAGCAGGACGTCGTCGGCATGGAACAGGAGCCGCACGTCGTCCGGTGCGCGACCGGGAATCTGGAACACGAAGTCCGAACTGCCATCGGCCTCACCGAGCGGCAGCCGCGTGAAGATGACGAGACGCGTCGCCCCGAATTTGCGGGCATGCGCGACGATGGCTTCGGCCGACCACTCCGTCGGCGTGAGACGGCGCTCCGGCACCCCGATGGTCGGGCGGCGGAGGACCGTGTAGAGCGCCTGCGACTGGTTCGACAGCACCGGCGCCCCGTCCCGGGTCGTAGCCAGAAGATGCGCACGCAGCGGCCCGCCGTCGTAGGGCACTGCAAGTATTCGCTCGATCGCCCGCGGCTCGTTGCCCGAGGCGAGCCAGCGCAGGAACACAGCATGCCCGATCGCGACCAGCGCGAGGCACGCCGCCACGAGCCCGATCACCGGCAGGCGCGCGAGC
>DAOMWV010000105.1:0-10560 GCA_035436725.1 Hyphomicrobiaceae bacterium | reverse complement strand
CACAGAGGTCGCCCCTGACCTCGTCCCCGCCCGCCTCGACGATCCGCATCGCGATGTCGCCCGTGCCCCCGGCGACATCAAGAACCCTGAACGGGTGCGGACCTTTCGGGGGTGACAACCAGGCCACGAAATCGCCTTTCCAGAGACGGTGCAGCCCCCCGGACATCAGGTCGTTCATGAGGTCGTAGCGCTCGGCCACGGAGGCGAAGACGCCATTAACCCGGGCTTGCCGTTCCTCGGCCCGAACCTCCTCGAAACCGAAGGTTTCCGAGGTATCGGCCCGGCGGCCAGCAGACGTTCCGGAACTGGGATTGCGGTCTTTGTCCATCATGCGCCAGTCTATATCCGAGGTTCGGCCAGCCGCCAATCGGACAACCGGTCCGGTGGTAATCACGACGAACGAAATCGAATGGCCCGAGGGGGACACGACATGCGCAAGACCATCCTGATCACCGGCGGCTCCCGCGGCATCGGCGCCGCCACCGCCATCAAGGCCGCCGAAGCCGGTTATGATGTCGCCATAAACTACGTCTCGAACGCCGCCGCCGCCGAGGCGGTGGTCGCCGCGTGCCGCAAGGCCGGAGCAAAGGCAGAAGCCTACAAGGCCGACACCTCCAACCCCGAGGAGATTGCCGCGCTCTTCAAGTGGTTCGACAAGACCTTCGGCCGCATGGACGCGTTCTTCAACAATGCCGGCATCGTCGGCCCGACCGCCCGCTTCGAGGATATTCCGCTGAAGCGGCTGCAGGACACGATCGCTGTCAACACGGTGGGCGCGTTCGTCGCGGCGCAGGAAGCCGTCCGCCGCATGTCGACGCGCCACGGCGGCAAGGGCGGCGCGATCGTCAACATGAGTTCGATCGCGGCCAAGATCGGCGGCTCCGGCGCCCAGGTGGACTACGCAGCGTCCAAAGGCGCGATCGATACGATGACGGTCGGCCTCGCAAAAGAGGTTGCCGACGAGGGTGTGCGCGTCAATGCCGTCCGACCTGGCCTCATCTACACCGACATCCACGCCTCCATGGGCGTTCCCGATCGGGTCGATCAACTGAAGCATCTGATCCCGATGAAGCGCGGCGGAACCGCCGAGGAAGTCGCCAATGCCGTTATCTGGCTGTGCTCGGACGCCTCGAGCTACACGACGGGAACACTCGTCGACGTGACCGGCGGCCGCGGCCTCTGACAACGCCCCGCACGCGGCCTGAAAATAGTCTCATTTCGCCATCACGCTTCTGTGAGTGATGCGACGATTCGTGTCTCAACCGCGTTGCATTATCGACTGCGCATAAGCCGTTCGGCGTGTCCGTGTGCCTCCGAGCACATTTGGACGGCGCCAGCATTGGTCTGCCAGCATTGGTCTTGTGCATCTGATCATCCAGTACGCCTGAACCGCCATACGATCGAATTCGAGGACGCTCACGAAATCCGCGGGCAAGCGGAAACAGAAAACGAAGGGAGACCTGTATGCAGAAACGAGCCGTCAAACGGCGTACGTCCCGCACGGTAGCGACAAGCCCTGATGGGCACGCGGCATCAGCGCAATCTTCCGAACCCGCCTTCACATTCGGCATCGAAGAGGAATACTTCGTCATCGACCGTGCGTCGCGTGATCTTGCGCGCGACCTGCCGCATCCCGTATTCGATGCGTTACGCGCCGCCATCGGCAAGGGCTTCAGCGTCGAGTACATGCGATCTCAGATCGAGATCGCGACGCCTGTGCTGTCCTCGGCCGAAGAAGCCGAGCGTATCCTCGTCGGATACCGCAGAACGATTGCCGACATCCTGCGACCGAACGGCCTCGCCCCACTCGCTGTGGCGACACATCCCTTCGCAGACTGGCGCGAACAGAAACACACCGACAAGCCGCGTTACAACCAGATCGCCGATACCCTCCAGGGCCTCGGCCGCCGCATGCTCGTCAACGGCCTTCACGTACACGTCGGCATCGACGACGAGAACGACCGCATTCGCGTGATGAACGGGCTGCGCGGCTGCCTGCCCATCATCCTTGCCCTGTCGGCATCCTCACCCTTCTGGCAGGCGGAGCCCACGGGTCTCAAATCGTACCGCATCGCCATCAACGACGCGACGCCGCGCCGCGGCATTCCCGAGCGCTTCGACGACTGGCAGGCCTACCAGGCGGAGATCGCCACGATGGTACGCGCCGGCATGATCGCCGATGCGACACATCTGTGGTGGGACATTCGACCGTCGGCGCGCTTTGCCACCGTCGAAGTGCGAATTGCCGACGTCTGCCCCCGCGTCGTGGACAGCGTCGCGATAGCCGTACTCATTCGCTGCCTCGCACGCGCCATCTGGCGCAAGGCGGACGGACTCGAAGCGATCGCAGGACAGTCGCTCGCACTCATCAACGAGAACCGCTGGCTCGCACAGCGCTACGGGACGACGAACGGATTCATCGATCCGGCCAGTGGCCGCGTGCAATCGTTCCGGGACGTACTGGAGGCACTGTTCGCACTTCTGCGTGACGACGCGGACGCCCTCGATGCTCACGCCGAGCTCGACCATCTTCGCGATGTGGCGGCAAGCGGCTCGTCGGCTGATCGCCAGCTCACAATCTACGACAGTGCGGTGGCTGCAGGACACTCGACCGCGAAGGCACTACGCACCGTCGTCGATCACCTCCTCGAAGAGACGCTGGCACCCGTGCGTTCGGAACACCTCGACCAGCTGACCGGGACGAGTTCATGGACGGGCTTTCCGGAAGCAGAATTCCCGCGAACCTGACGACAGTCACAGTTACCTCGAGGTGCCTATCGGAAATCCGGCGCGACCCCGCGCACCCTCACGCGGGTTTGAAGGCACTTCGGAAACTCATGGTTCTGATTGCCCGCAAATCAAGACTAGGGTCTCCGCGTCGAGAATCGACGAATGGAGGGGAAAATGTCTGCACTGGAATCATCACTATCCGCCTGGCAACCGCGTCTCCTGAGTGTACTTCGCATCATCTCCGGGCTGCTCTTCATGCAGCACGGCCTGATGAAACTCTTCTCATTTCCGGGACCGTTCATGCGGCCGGTCGTGACGGGCGAACTGATCTGGTTCGCAGCCGTGATCGAACTCGTAGGTGGCGCGTTGCTCGTAATCGGACTGTTCACACGCCCCGTCGCGTTCATTGCGTCCGGCCTTATGGCGGCCGCATACTTCATGGGGCACGCAGGCAAAGGCTTCTACCCGATCCTCAACGGCGGCAATCTCGCGATCCTTTACTGCTTCGTCTTTCTTTACATTTCGGCAGCGGGCGCGGGCCCCTGGAGCGTCGACGCGAGCCGAGGCCGGTCCTGAACCCGCACAACGGGGCTTCGATATCGAAACCGGCGGCTGGTCCGCCGGTTTTTCATGACGAAGGCCGAGCGGCGACGGCTAGCGCAAGGCTGATCAGCACACCGGCACAGCCCGCGCAATTCCCAATCCCGCAACGGGCGCATAGTGTATGCTCCGAACTCGACGACCAATTCAGGGAGAATGACGATGCCCGCAAGTGCAAAGAAAGCCGCGACCAAGGGGGTAGCCTCGCGGAAAATGCTCATCAACGGCGACTGGGTCGCCGCTGCAGACGGCCGCGAACTCCAGGTCGAAGCACCCGGCTCCCGCACGGCGATCGCCATGATCCCGCGCGGCGGCAAGGCCGATGTCGATCGTGCGGTCGAAGCCGCATCACGGGCATTCCCGGCGTGGTCGAAAGTCGCCCCGCGCGATCGCGGCCGCATCGTCCAGAAAATCGCCGATGCCATGGAAGCGCACGTCGAGGACTTCGCGCGCACACTTGCTGAGGAAACCGGCAACGCCATCCGGACGCAAGCGCGCGGCGAGACGAAGGCGACGATCGACGTGATCAGATACTTCGGCGGCCTCGCCAGCGAACTGAAGGGCGAAACCGTCCCCCTCGGCGAGCACGTCCTGTCCTATACGCGCCGCGAACCCATCGGCGTCGTCGGCGCCATCATCCCGTGGAACGCGCCGCTGCTGCTCGCAGCCCTGAAGATTGCGCCCGCCATCGTCTGCGGCAACACCGTCGTGCTCAAGGCGGCCGAAGACGCGCCGCTCGCGGTACTGAAGCTCGCCGAAATCGCCTCGCAATTCCTGCCCAAGGGCGTCGTCAACGTCGTCACCGGCCTCGGCGACGAAGCCGGCGCGGCACTCTCCGCAAACACTACTGTCCGCAAACTCTCGTTCACCGGCTCGACCGTCGTCGGCAAGATCATCATGCGCGCCGCCGCCGACCGCATCGTCCCTGTCAGCCTCGAACTTGGCGGCAAGAGCCCGTCGATCGTCTACCCCGACGCCAACGAGGATTGGGTCGCCGACGGCATCATCGCCGCCATGCGCTTCACGCGTCAGAGCCAGAGCTGCACTGCCGGCTCGCGCCTGTTCCTGCACGCCGACATCTTCGACAGCTTCCTCGAAAAGCTCGCCGCCAAGACCTCGAAACTCAAGATCGGCGACCCGCTTGACGAAACGAGCGACATCGGCGCGGTCATCAACGAGAAGCAGTTCAAGAAGGTCTGCGGCTACGTCGAGGAGGGCATGAACATGAAGGGCTCGAAAATGCTCTTCGGCGGCCTCCCTCCGAAAACCGGCCCGCTGTCGAAAGGCTATTTCGCCATCCCGACCGTTTTCGCCAACGCCGCGAACGACTGGCGCCTCGCCAGGGAAGAAATCTTCGGTCCCGTCCTGGTCGCCATCCGCTGGACCGACGAAGCCGATGCGATCCGAATGGCCAACGACACCCACTATGGCCTCGCCGGCTACGTCTGGACCAAGGATATAGGCCGCGCTCTGCGCACGGCCCACGCCCTCGAAGCCGGTTGGGTCCAGGTCAATCAGGGCCTCGGCCAGTTCCCCGGCCACAGCTACGGCGGCGTCAAGCAGTCCGGCATCGGCCGCGAGCACTCGCTCGAAGGCATGCTCGACAGCTTCACGCAGAGAAAGAGCGTGACCGTCAACCTCGAGCACTGAACCGGTCGATTACGCCGCGAGGATCGTCTCGACGATGCGCTGCACTTCGAGCGCCTCGTCGAGCGTCGCGAGATCCTGTGTCTCGCCACGCGTCATGCGGTGCACCTTGTCGAGCTGGCGCGCCAGGATCAGCGGGCGCGCCTTCTCGTTCGGCATGGCATCCGCAGGTGCCTGCCATTGTCCATCGACCTCGCGCTCCGCGAACGACCAGTCGCGCAGGCGGATCCGACCCTTGGGGCCCGTGATCGTGAAGGTGTTGTGATCGTCCTTCGCCGTTGTGCCAACGCCGCCGGACATCGCAACCGGCATGGCGCCAGCGGTCAGCGCCGCCGAGATCGCGCGCTCGCTCTTGCCTGCCTCGGGATAGGTGCAAGTCGCCGACGCCAGCGTGAGCGGCCCGAACAGGCGGCGTGCAAGAAAGAGAAAATGCGAGCCGACCTCGCGCGTAAAGCCGCCTTCCGCGCGACCATCGAGCCAGCGCACGGCGTCCATCTGCCACGAGCGCGGCCATGCGGCGAACGCGATTTCAATGTCGACACGCTCCGGCGCGCCAACGACGCCCTCCGTCATCCAGCGCCGGAGATAGTCGACCGCAAACGACGAAGCGAACGGGAAGTTGACCGCCGCCCGCATGCCACCTGCCGACAACGCACCGACTGCCGCCGTCGCAGCAGTGACATCTGTCGCGAGAGGCTTTTCACAGAGCGCCGACCGCCCGGCCGCATGACACTGCCGGAGATAGTCGAGATGGCTGAGCGGCGGTGATGCGATGTGCAGGCAGTCCGACGCCGCGATGACGTCGGCCGCCGTTCTGTGGGCGACGAGCGAAGGATCGATCGAGGCTAGCCGGGCAGCCGTCGACGGGCTCGGATCGAACACTCCCGAAACCACGATCCTGCTGCGGTCATGATTGAGCGCCGCCCTGAGCAACCGCTCGCCCATGATGCCGAACCCGATAAACCCAAGTCTCGTTGTCATCTTCTTCGTCCCGAGGCCCCTGCGGCCACGCCCAACCATGCCATCTCAGGGTCTGTGGTCAACTCGGCAGCGGTATGGCTGTTGCGCTGCCCTGCGCACATTTCCCTCGCCGAGGCTTCTCCCCTAATGTCGGCCCGAACGAATCGAGTGGACCCGTGGCCGAGAAGAAACCGACAGCACCGACTTCAGTCCCGGCGGCCGGCGCGAAGTTACCTTTGCCGCCCGGCCGGGTCGTGTCGAGACCCACGGATACCCCGATAAACTGGCCCGCCGGCATAACAGCGACCGCCGAATTCGAGATCGCCTGCCGCCACATCCAGGACAGCGACGGCCACCTCTTCGTGACTGGCCGCGCCGGCACCGGAAAGTCGACACTGCTGCGCGCCCTCCGCGACATCCTGCACGACGAACTCGTCGTCGTCGCACCCACGGGACTTGCCGCCGTCAACGTCGGCGGCCAGACGATCCATTCGTTTTTCGGCCTGCCTCCGCGCCTGATCCGCCCCGACGACATCAGGCGCAGCCGCAACGGCCGCCTCATGCGCAAACTCGAGTATCTCGTCATCGACGAGGTCTCGATGGTGCGCTCCGACATGATGTGGGCCATCGACCAGTCACTGCGCGTCAATCGCGGCCGCGCCCGCGAGGCCTTCGGCGGTGTCAGGCTCATCATGTTCGGCGACCTGCATCAGTTGCCGCCCGTCGTGCAGGAACACGAAGTCGCCGAGCATCTCGAGTCGAGCTTCGGCGGTCCGTTTTTCTTTTCGGTACCAGCACTGCGCGAAGGCGCCGGAACGTGGCTGCTCGAACTCACCGAAGTCTTCCGCCAGTCCGACGAGCGCCTGATCGAACTCCTGAACCACATACGCGACGGCAAGGTCGAGGAAAGCGATCTCGCCATTCTCAACGACCGTGTCCATCCGATCCGTACGCTGGCCGAAGGCGACGCCTACGTCATCCTGACGCCGACCAACGCCGCCGCGAGTCGCATAAACCTCGCCTATCTCGCAGCCCTCCCCGGCGCCACCAGAACCTACGATGCGGGCGTCACGGGCGAGTTCTCGCAGGGCGCACAGCCGACCGACATGAGCCTGACGCTGAAAGCCGGCGCCAAGGTCATCATGCTCAGGAACGACGCCGACCGCCGCTGGGTCAATGGTTCGATTGCCCGTGTCTCGCGGCTGACGGAAACACAGGTTTTCATCGAGATCGACGGCAAGGAGTACGAGGTCGAACCGGCAACATGGGAAAACCGCCGCTACGCCTTCGATCAGGCGGAAGGAAAGATCGTGGAAACCGTGGCGGGAACCTTCAAGCAGTTCCCGGTCCGCCTCGCCTGGGCCATGACCATCCACAAGTCGCAGGGACTGACCCTCGACAACGTCTATCTCGACCTCGGCCGCGGCACGTTCGCCCACGGCCAGGCGTATGTCGCTCTCTCACGCTGCCGGACGATGGCCGGGCTGACGTTGGCACGCCCCCTGAAGCCATCGGACATCCTCTTCGATCCCGCAGCCCTCGAATATCGCAATATTTTTCAAAGAATTAACTGACAGCGCCGGCTACGCGCAAAATATTTTGCTGCATCGCAACAATTTATGTTGCAATGCGCCATGCCATGCCCTATGTATGCTGCATCGCAATATTGATCGCCGGCCCGGCGATCGCAAAGCCGGAGCACAGCCATGAAGAACGATTTCACCCGCACTGCCGAAGACATGCTTGCCGCCGCCAAGGAAGGCCGCATCCCCGCCGAAGTCCAGGCGTTCGTGTCCGAGAGCGTCGCCCAGGGCCGCAAGGCCTTCGAAGCGGCCAAGACCGTTGCGACCGAGCACGCCCGCACGACCGGTGGCGTCCTCGCCTCGGTTCAGACCGGCGCAAAGGAAATCGGCGACAAGATGCTGGCCAACACGACGGCGAACACCGAAGCGTTCTTCGATGCCGCGAGCCAGGTCGCCAAGGCCACCACGGTGCCTGAGGCGCTCCGCCTCCAGGCCGAGTTCGTAAAGTCCCAAATGGCATCCGCCGTCGCCCAGTCGCAGGAACTGTTCGCCCTGTCGACGAAGGTCGCTCAGTCGACCGCCGCCGACGTCCAGGCTGCGACCGCGAAAGTGATGAAGGACGTGACGAAAGCCGCCTGATCGGCCCGTCACCGACGACCGTACGACACAGACACCCCGGCAGGTCGCCTGCCGGGGATTTTTTCATGCATGCGCCCCGCCGGATACCACTCACGGCGTATCCCGATGCGGCAAAATGTGGCCAAGGTTTCATCGATCCGACGATTTTTTGATGCGGCAATCCCGGCGCCTGCGCGCTAGACTATCCGTGTGTTCATCGCTGCGACCAAAGCCCTGATCCGCCCGCTCCAGCCGTCCGACGCCGACGCGCTGTCGGAAATTTTCCGCGCCGCCTGGACCGAAGCCTACAGCGGCATTCTTCCGGCCGATTTCATTCGCCGCCAGACCGAGCGCCGTGCTCCGCAATGGTGGCGGGACGTCAGTGCACGACGCCCCGCAGCGACGTCGACACAATCGCCGATCGTCCTGGAGGTCGACGGAATCGTTGCCGGATACACTCTGGTCGGCCCGTCCCGCGCTCCTCCGCGCCGCAATCTCGGTGAGATCTACGAACTCTATCTCGCGCCTGAATTTCAGGGCCAGGGCTACGGCGAATTCCTGTTCGAAGGCGCCCGCGCGACCCTCGATTCCGCGAACGCGACCGGCCTCGTCGTCTGGGTACTCGAAGCGAACATCCGCGCCCAGCAGTTCTACTGGGCCCGGGGCGGCCGCCCGTTTGCGCGTCGCCGCGAAAACCTGTTCGGTCGCGCCGTCGGCCTCGTCGGCTACGATTTCGGCTGAATGGGATTTCAGTCCGGCAACCGGTCTTTGAGCCGCAGAAGCGCGATGCGATCGATCTGTTCGAGCGCCGTTCGGAACTCCGTATCCCTGTCGTTGCCGATCCGGCTCTCGAAGCTCGCCAGGATGTCGTCTTTCGTCTTCCCCTTGACGGCGAAGATGAAGGGAAAGCCGAAGCGGGTGACATAGCGTGAGTTGAGATCGGTGAAACGGGCGAGTTCCGCAGCCGACAACCGGTCGAGACCCGCCCCGCTCTGCTCCTTCGTCGAATCTTCGGTCAATTGCTTGGCGAGCGCGAGGCGGCCGGCGAGATCCGGATGCGCCTTGATGAGCGCGAGCTTGCGGTCGTCACTCAATGCGGCCATGGCCTTCGACAGGATGGCATGCAGACCGGATGCGGTATCCGCGTTCGCGCGAAGGCCCGTCGCATGTGCGGCCTCGGCGATCTCCGGAGTGTGCTCGTAGATGTCGCCGAAACGCTCGACGAACAGCCCTCGCGGCATCCGGCTCGGCCGGTACCCGCCGACGGGCGGATGCGTCTTGATCCAGTGCCGCGCAATGTCGAGACGCGTCGCGACCCATACCTTGTCGTGGCTTTGAACGTAGTCGAGAAACCGCGCCAGTGCAGCGGCACGCCCGGGTCGGCCGACGAGACGGCAATGCAGCCCGATGCTCATCATCTTCGGCACATCCGCGCCCTCGGCATAGAGCACGTCGAAACTATCCTTGAGATACGCGAAGAACTGATCACCCGAGTTGAACCCCTGCGGCGTCGCAAACCGCATGTCGTTCGCATCGAGCGTATAGGGCACGATCAGTTGCGGTCCATGCGGACCCTCCACCCAGTACGGCAACTCGTCCGCGTAGCTGTCGGCGGAATAGATGAAGCCGCCCTCCTCCATGACGATGTCGAGCGTGTTGGCGGAACAGCGTCCCTGATAGAACCCGAGCGGACGCGTGCCCGCGACCTCAGTATGAAGACGGATCGCCTCCTCGATGTGCGCCCGTTCGTCGGCCTTGGCGAAATCCTTGTATTCGATCCACTTGAGACCGTGCGTCGCGATCTCCCAGTTCGCCTCGTTCATGGACGCGACGATGTCGGGATGGCGCGCCATTGCCGTCGCCACCGCGTAAACCGTGACCGGCATCTTGCGCGACGTGAACATCCGGTGGAGACGCCAGTACCCGGCCCGGCTGCCGTATTCGTAGATGCTCTCCATGTTCATGTGGCGCTGGCCGGGCCAAGCCGCAGCCCCGACGATCTCCGACAGGAAGGCTTCCGAGGCCGCATCCCCGTGCAGGATGCAGTTCTCCCCGCCCTCCTCGTAGTTGATGACGAACTGCACGGCGACACGTGCCCCCCCAGGCCACTGCGCCCGAGGCGGCGTGCGCCCGTAACCGACGAGATCGCGGGGGTAGGGCTTTCCGGTGAGGGGATCTGTCGGCATCGGCATGGCGGTAGATGATCCGGTTGTGTGAGGCGGTCTCGACCCGCCTAGCAGATGCATTTTCAAACGTGTTCGGCAACAGTTTGCAATGCCCGCGACATGCGCCGCCGGGGGCTGGCCTCGGTGCCGCTTTCATGCCAAGGAATCGACGAGAAACACCATGCCGCGACGATGGGGCAGCGGGGAAACGAGCGGCGATGAGCACGAAACGGCGCGACAACATCAGGATGCCGGCCGAGGCCTGGGACGGCATCGGCAAGGACATCGACGAGAAGATCGAGACGCTGGCCCGCATC
>DAOMWV010000104.1:0-10563 GCA_035436725.1 Hyphomicrobiaceae bacterium | reverse complement strand
CATGCCTTACGACCATTTGCTCAATCAGAGCAGGCGGCCTTCACCGCAGGCATACGTTGATTTAGAGATTAATGATTCAAAGGCTCGCGAAGGCCAAACTTTGGCCCGCCAAGTCAATAGTTCCGGAGAGTGTCGGCCCTGAGATACTGCTTCCGAGGCTCTTGGCACCGGGACCGCTCAACAATACGTCCCGCATAACACTCGAAAACAAGGGGAAAATCCGTTCGTAGCCAGATCGAGAGAACGCTTTCGCGAGGGTAAATGGCGGAGGGGATGGGCCTGATGTCCAACCTTCTCCACCCTAAGTCATTGTTTTCGTTATGACCGACTTCGCATCGCCACCGCACGGTGGCTGGTGTCAGCCAGCATCCTCCTTTCCTCCATGTCCATACAGGCTTGCGTTCTGGTGGGCCCGCTCTTGTCGCTCGAATTCCAGCGTCGAATGAGCAATGCCGAACTGGCTCTCAAGCATTCGCTTGATCTCGTCCTTGATGTCCTCGAGGCGCTCCCAAGATGCTGTCTCGATGACAACATGCGTATCGAGTGCCGCCGCGTGTTCTTGCATCTGCCAGAAATGAGCGTGGTGGATGTCCGCCACGCCGGCGATGCCGCGCACCGCGTCGACGACAGCGCCGTTGTCGATGTCGGGCGGACTGCCGAGCATCAGTGTGCGAATGGGGCCGCCGATCTCCGTAAACGCCAGGTAGAGGATGTACAGCGCGATACCGATGGTGATCGCAGGATCGACCCATCGCATGTCGTAGAGGATGATGAGCGCACCACCGATGATGACCGCAACGGAGGCCAGCGCATCCGACAGGTTGTGCAGGAACAGGGCGCGAATGTTCACGCTGCCCTTCTGCATCGAATAGGTGAGCAGCGCTGTCAGCGTGTCCACGGCAAGCGCCACACCGCCGAGGATCACGACCGTCCAGCCGGCGACCTCAGGCGGGTCGATCATCCGCATCCCGCCTTCGTAGATCAGGTAGAAGCCGACGAGGATCAACGTGGTGTAGTTGATCAGAGCCGCCACGATCTCGATCCGACCATATCCAAAGGTCATCCGTTCATCCGCAGGCCGCCGCGCGATCTTGCGTGCTGCGAAGGCGATCACCAGGGACGCCATGTCCGAGAAGTTGTGCAGCGCATCAGCAATCAGCGCGAGGCTGCCCGAGAGGATGCCTCCGACGATTTGCGCGACGGTTAGAAGAGCATTCGCCCAGATCGCGACGGAGACGCGGCGATCGCCGGACTTGGGGTCGATATGGGCGTGGCCATGATCATGCGGCATGTGCGTCCCCCTCGTGGCGGTGCCGGGCAGTGCCTGGCTTGAGAGGCAGGCGCCCATCGCGGATCCTGCGAACCCGAGCATTCATCCAGTGCCGGACGATGTGACGATAGAGCCAATCGCGCAGCTGGCCGAACGCTTGCCGGTGCACATCATAAAATTGGTCCGGCGTCTCGAATGTTCCCAGATCCCGGGCAATGCCGGTTTTTTGGATATACGTGCTGGCCCCCGTCCATTCGACCGGCGGACTGTTCAGGCACTCGGTGCCCGCACCATAGCCGCAGAGGCTGTCACTGTCGCTGAACGCCCGCTGCAACGCCGTGAGGTACGGCGCGTCGAGGATGAAACCCTCCAGGTCGATCCACGTGTCGCCGGTCTCCACCTCGATCCAGGAATGGAGGATTTCCGCGGGCGCGACCGGATAGACAAGCTCGGGGACGACACCGCGCTGGAGCGCCTTGTGAATGGTGAAGCCATGCAATCTGCACCGGATGCCGGTTCCCCTGAGCAGCGCCATCAGCAATGTGCCCTTGGTGTTGCACTGGCCGAAGCCGTCCACCAGCACCTGTGATGCCGGAATGTCGTCCGCCCGATTGTAGCCGAAGGCGATTTCGTTGCGGACGAAATCGTAGATGGCCCCGATCCGCGCGTCAGGCGGCAGAGCTTTCCAGCCCCGCGCTTCCAATAGCGCCGCGATCGCCGGACTCTCGAAATCGAGAAGCCGCGTGGGGGCGAGCAATGGGTCTGTTTGAATCATGACATCTCTCCTCGAATCGGTATGGGAGAGAGATAATTGCTACAGCGACTGTAGCTTCAAGCCCTGAATTCACGCACCGCGCGGGGCGGCCAGAATGATCGCGGCGCCAACCAGGCACACCGCTGTACCAAGTAAGTCCCACCCATCCGGCCTGTGTCCTTCCGCGAGCCACATCCACAGAACCGATGCCGCGATATAGACCCCGCCATAGGCCGCAAAGGCGCGTCCCGCAGCCACGGTGTCGACCTGCGCCAGAAGCCAGCCGAACGCCACCAGCGCGGCCACGCCAGGCACGAGCCAGAGGGCGGATGCGCCGAGACGCCACCACGCCCAGATTGCGAAGCATCCGGCGGATCTCGGCCAAGGCCGCGAGCGGATAGGCGAGCGCGGCAGGCATCTCAGGCGCCGATCTCGTCGTGCTCCGTCAGGCACTCGGAATGGTCGCGCAGCACCTCCAGCACGCGGCAATCGGCCGTCTGCCCGCCACTGCATTCGTGAACCATGCGCTGTAGTTCGGTGCGCAGGGCTTCCAGACGCGCAAGGCGCTGCTCCACCTGCTTCAACTGCCTGCGCGCGATGGCGTCGGCCTCAAGGCACGGGCGATGGGGGTGATCGCTGAGGTCCAGCAATTCCCGGATCGCTTCGAGGGAAAAGCCCAATTGTCGCGCGTGCCGGATGAAGGCGAGCCGGTCGAGCTCATCGTCGCCATAGCGGCGCTGGCCACCCTCGGTCCGGCCGGGTTCCGGCATCAGACCGATCTGCTCGTAATAGCGGATCGTCTGCACCTTGGTGCCGGTTTTATTGGCCAGACTGCCGATCGTAAGCATGGGCGCCTCCGTAATGCTTCAGTGTTGGTAGGTTTTGCCGCACCGATTGGCAAGGCCGTGAGCCGCTACACAGGTCCGTGAAGCCGCCATGACGACGGAACAAGCGGGTTGAACCTCTAGTAGCTTGAGGGTGTACACGACCACAAAATCAAGAATCACAGGCAGGCCACGCGCATTGCGACTGACATTTCTTCAAAAGATCCTCTGGGGGCTCGTGGGCGTTGCGGCGCTGGCTTTCGTCTGGTTGCTGCTCTGGGCGGACTATCGAGCCGACCAGGCTGGGGAGGGCGAGCCTGCGTTTCGTGCGGATTTCGAATTGACGGATCACACCGGAATGGTCCGGACGCAGGAAGATTACGCGGGCCGCTGGATGCTGGTCTTCTTCGGTTTCGCCAACTGCCCCGATGTCTGCCCGACGACGCTGGCCGAGGTCGCCGCCGTCATGGACGGGCTGGACGAGGATGCGGCGCAGGTTCAGCCTCTCTTCATCACCATCGACCCCGAGCGGGACACGCCGTCGGTCCTCGCGGATTTCGTGCCGAGGTTCGAGGCCGGGATCGTGGGCCTGACCGGAACGCCCGACCAGATCGACCGGACCGCCGACAGCTTTCACATCTTCTACGAAAAGGTCGAGGAGGCCGCGGCGCCCGGCGGCTACACGATGGGTCATTCCTCGCAGTTGTTTCTGTTCGATCCGGAGGGCGGTTACGTGAAAGCCTGGAGCTACGGCACCCCGGCCGAGGAGATCCTTGCCGATCTGAGGGGGCGCGTCGCCGGATGAGTCGGGGATTGACGGGAGAAGCGGCTCTGACTGCCGCCTGGGTGGTGGCGCTCGTGGCAACGCTCTCGGTGCTGTTCATCGGCGAGGTGCTGGGCCAGATGCCTTGTCTGCTGTGCTGGTATCAGCGCGCCTTCATGTTCCCGTTGCCCATCGTTCTGGGGCTCGGCCTGTGGTGGCAGGACGCCCGCGTCGGACGCTATGGGTTGGCGCTCAGCCTGCTCGGCGGGGCCGTCGCGCTCTGGCACATGGGCCTTTACGTCGGCATCATCCCGGAGCCCATCCAGCCCTGCACGGCGACCGGCCCCTCCTGCACCGACGCCAATCAATTGATCCTCGGGGTTCCGATCCCGCTCCTGTCGCTTGTCGCCTTCACGCTCACCGCGAGCCTGTCGGCCCTCTCTCTGAAGGACCCGCGCCCATGAATCGTCGCGCTATCATGCTCTCCGTTGTTGCCGTCGCCGTTGCCGTCTTTGCCGCAGCGGCCTGGTTCACGACACGTCCCGCGTCCGTCGCCGCGACCGCGACGGTTCCGCCAGAACAGAGCGAGGCGCTGCTGCGGTCTTACTCCCCGATCCTCGGACCCGAGGATGCCCCCGTCACCATCGTCGAGTTCTTCGATCCGGCCTGCGAGGCGTGCCGCGCCTTCTATCCGGTGGTCAAGGACATCATGGAAGAGCACGGCGACGCGGTGCGCGTCGCGATCCGCTACACGCCGTTCCACGGCGAAGCGTCGGAGGAAGCGATCCGCGTGCTCGAGGCGGCCCGGATGCAGGACGTCTACGAGCCCGTGATGGAGGCGCTGCTGCGCGAGCAGCCCCGGTGGGCCTCGCATGGCGCGCCGGCTCCGGGACTGATTCTGGAGGTCGCTGCGACCGCGGGGCTGGATGTGGAAGCGGCGCGCACGCAGATGCTCGCGCCGGACGTCGTGGCGATCCTGAACCAAGATCGCGCCGATGTCGAAACCATGGGTGTGCGCCAGACGCCCACATTCTTCGTCAACGGGCGGCCGCTCGATCCGTTCGGTGAGGCCGAACTGCGCGCGCTGGTGGCCGAGGAAGTGGCCGCGAGCGGCTCGTGACCCTGGCACGCACGACAAGGAGGCACTTACGAATGACCAAGCTCACCACCCCGATGCTGGCGACCCTCACCACACTTGCGCTCACCTCCGGTGTCGCCCTTGCCGGGTCGGAGGATGTGGTCGTCGATGACGCGTGGGCGCGGGCCTCCATCGGCGTCAACCGCCCCGGCGCGGCCTACATGACGATCCGCAACAACGGAGACGAGGCCGTCACGCTGACCGGCATTTCCACGCCGCTCGCCATGATGCCGGAGATCCACGAGAGCAAGACCAATGCCGAGGGTGTCAGTTCGATGGCGCCTGCGGGCGAGATAACCATCGCCCCCGGCGAAGCCGCGGAACTGGCGCCCGGCGGGCTGCACGCGATGCTCATGCAGCTACAACAGCCGATGACCGAGGGCGACAGCTTTCCGCTGACGCTGAGCTTCTCGGATGGCGGCGACGTGACAGTCGACGTGCCGATCCTCGGAATCGCGGCGCGCGGGCCGGAGGGCTGATGCGGCGCCGAACGGCTCTTGGATACGGCGCCACTGCTCTGGGTGCCATGGGGCTGACGCTGTTCGTCGGCTGGTGGCGGGTGGACGGCCCCGGCGCGCCGGAGGCTGTGGCAAGCCTTCCCCTACCGCTCACTGAAATGGACTTTCGTCTTACTGATCACGAGGGGCAGCCGGTTGGCCCGGAGACCCTGGTCGGCCGTCCGACCATGGTGTTCTTCGGCTTCACCTTCTGCCCCGACGTCTGCCCGACCACACTGTCGGACATTTCCGGCTGGCTCGATGCGCTCGGCGAGGATGCCGGGCAGATGAACGTGGTCTTCATCACCGTGGATCCGGACCGCGACACCGTCGAGGCAATGGCCGAATATGTCGGCTACTTCCATCCGGCGATCCGCGGCTGGACCGGTGCGCAAGATCAGATAGCACGCGCGGCGGAAGGGTTCCGGGCGAGCTACGAGCGTGTTCCGACCGACGGCGGCGACTACACCATGAACCACACGGCGAGCGTGTTCCTGTTCGACGCGGCCGGCGGGTTCGTCAGCATGATCGACTATCACGAACCGAGGGAGTTCGCAGTGCCGAAGATCCGCCGGGCACTGGAAGAAGAAACGGAGGGGGCGACATGAAGCTGAGGTATCTGGCAGTCGGAATCGTGACGGCGGGAAGCGTGTCTGCGACCGCCCTCGCTCTTTCGGGCACCTGGACACGGGACCCTGTTCCGCCCGGTCTTGCCGAGGCTGCACTCTGGACGCCTGAGGCCATGCCCATGCCGGCGTCCACTGAGGCCCCGGTCCTCGCGCCGACCCTCGCCCGTTCGGATGTTGCCCCGATGGTCAGCCCACCGGCTCTGCCGTCTGCCGTGGTAGTCGCGCCATCGCTTCCGAGGGTCGAGCCTTCGCTCCGGACGTGGGCACGGGAGATCGCCGCGGGCGAGACGCTCGATGCAGTTCTCGCGGAGGCAGGTCTCGATGCCCCGGTTCGCGCCGAGGTGGCGCTTGCACTTGCGGCAGAGTTCGACCTGCGCCGCTTGCGTCCGGGACATGCCCTGAGCGTCATCACCACCCCGGAGGGCAGCCCCCGTCGCGTCGTTCTGGAGGTGGACGACGGCGTCCGGATCGAGGCTGTCTTTGGCGTGCAGGTTGCGACGCGCGTTGTCGCCCCCGATCCCGAAACCGTCCACCTCGCCGGTGAAGCCCGCATCGAAAGCTCGGTCTTCGCCGCGCTCGACGCGGGCGGCATTCCGGCACGCTTCGCGGTCGATCTGGCGCAGATGCTGGGTGGCGCCGTAGATTTCCGGCGCGACCTGACGGGTGGCGAAACCCTTAGGCTGATGTGGCGCGAGGCGCGGATCGGCGACGACATCGTCGGCCAGCCGGACCTGACCTTCGCGGCGCTTGACCTTGGCGACACGCTGTTCGAGATCGTCTGGCCGGAGGATGGCTCCGGGCGGGCCACGATTTACCGTGATGGCGTGGTTTTGCGCGTCTTCGCGCAGCCGGTCGAGGGCGCGCGGCTCAGTTCCGTGTTCGGGCGCAGGACGCACCCTGTTTACGGCGATGTGCGGATGCACACGGGCGTCGATTTCGCGGCCGCACGGGGTACCCCGGTCTACGCGACCGCACCGGGCCGCGTCAGCTTTGTCGGCTCGCGCGGCGGCTATGGCCGCGTGGTCGAGATTGCGCATGGCTCGGAGACCACGACCCTTTACGCGCATCTCAGCGCTGTCCCCGATGGGCTGGCGCAGGGTGACCGAGTCGCGGCGGGCGATCTTATTGGCAGCGTTGGCGCGACGGGCACCGCAACTGGGCCCAACCTGCATTACGAGGTGCGCGTGAACGGCCGTCCGACCGACCCTCTCTCGGACGACCGCCTTGCGGAAGCCGCGGAGCGGGTCGCCGACGACGGAGCGGCTCTTGCGCGTCTTGGCGATGCGCGCGCCCGTCTCGAGGAGCGTCTCGCAAGTGCGCTCGCCCCTAATACCAACGAAAGGCTCTGACCCGTGAAACGATCCCTTGCCGCTTTGGCCCTCGCCCTTGCTCTCCTCCCGGCCGCACAGGCGCTGGCGCAGGCGACGCCGATCGAGGTCCGCAAGACCAACGGCTGCGGGTGTTGCCTCGCCTGGATGGAGCACCTGGAAGAAAACGGTTTCGCGCCGACCGGGCAGGACATGTTCGCGGGACTTCTGGTGCGCTTCAAGCTCGACAATGGCGTGCCCCCGCGGATGGTCTCCTGCCACACGGCGCTCGTCGACGGCTACGTGATCGAGGGTCACGTGCCCGCGTCGGACATCCGGCGATTGCTGGCGGAGCGTCCGGACGCGGTGGGTCTTGCGGTGCCCGAGATGCCGCTCGGGTCGCCCGGCATGGATCAAGGCAGATGGCGCGAAGCCTACGACGTCTTCCTCATCCGAAACGACGGCTCGACGGAAGTCTTCGCCAGCTATGAAGGAAATTGACACATGATCCGATCGCGCACGCCGGGCAAGACGCTTCTGCTGATTGGAAGCTTGCTGGCCCTCGGCGCCTGCGCCGTCCCAGTCGCCGAAACCGCAGACCCGGATACGGGCCTTTCGGCAGAAGTGATGACCCAGCTGAGTGCGATGGCGGCACCCTACCAGGATCTGCAGTCGGTCCGGTTGCGTCCCGAGGACGGCTGCTACTGGTACCGCCACGTCGGACCCGTCGAGACGACGCTGCTTCCGCTCCGAACGGCGGACGGTCGACCGATCTGCACACAGCGCGTGGCCGAGGCGTGATGGCTGGATCGGCGCGCCCCGGTCCCCTGGCTTCGGAGTGCGATCTCCCGCGGATCCGAAAGCCGTCAGCTGTGTGCGGTGACCGGTCCGTCGCCCGCAGCCGGGTAGAGGTGAGCGGTCACCCCGGTCTCGACCTGCTCGTAGAGGTCGTTGATATGGGCCATGACCATGCGCACGCAGCCCGAACTGGCCCGACTGCCGATCGAGCGGGGGTATGGCGTGCCGTGGATCCGGAGGTAGGTGTCCCTGTCGCCGACAAAAAGATAGAGCGCGCGCGACCCAAGGGCGTTCTGGGGACCGGGCTCCATCCCGTCGGCATACTGCGCGTAGGCTTCGGGTTCCCGCTCGATCATCGTCTGCGTCGGCGTCCAGTGCGGCCACTCCACCTTGCGGCGGATCGTGTAGGTGCCAGGCTCGTAGAGGCCACCCCGACCGATGGCCACACCGTAGCGCATGGCCGTTCCGCCTTCCTCGATATGATAGAGGTAGCGCGCGGTCGCATCGACGTGGATGTCCCCCGGAACGAGTCCGGCCCGGGCCTCGACCCGCTGCGGCAGCAGACGCGGATGCAGACCCCACGGGTTCGTCGTGGCCGGATCGTATCCCGGCGGCGTCACTTGCGCGTCCCACGCAGCCTTCTGGTCTTCGGTCGGCCAGGAGCTGGCAAAGACCGGCCCGGCGATCGGCGCAGAGAACATTGCGGCGGCCGTAACAATGAAATGGCGTCGGGTAGTCTTTTCGGTCACTTGCACCTCAGGGTCTCTGCTTCATTTTCTGCTTATAGCCGGTTCGCTTCTGAAATAGAACCGAAGGCCACGGATGTTGGTTCCGATCACGTGGGTGTGAGGTCGCTGAATATAGATCGGTCAATTCCGCGACGAATGCTTCGTCACGAGGTCGCAATGCTAACAATTCAGCCGATCCGTTTATTTTGTCAGGAGCGATCATGAATGAACTTTCGCCGATCGCGCTCGGCTTTCTGGGTAGCCTCGCGGCCGGGTCCCTGACCGCGGTCGGAGCTGTTCCGGTCCTCTTCGGCAAGGTGCCCTCGCGGTCCACGCGGGACATGGCACTCGGCTTTGCGGCCGGTGTGATGCTGGCGGCGTCGTTCTTTTCGCTGATCATCCCGGCACTGGATGCAGCCGAACCCATGTTCGAGAACGGCGCGATGCCCGCCGCCATCGTCTGCGTCTCGATCCTGCTCGGAATGGGAGCGGTCGCGCTGATGAACGAGCGTCTGCCGCACGAGCACTTCAAGACAGGGCGCGAGGGGCCGGAGGCCGCGTCGCTCAGGCGCGTCTGGCTCTTCATCATCGCGATCACCATCCACAATTTCCCCGAAGGCCTTGCCGTCGGCGTGGGCTTCGGAGCGGACGGGCTGTCTGGCGGACTACCGCTCGCAATCGGCATCGGCCTGCAGAACGCGCCCGAGGGTCTGGCGGTGGCCGTCTCCCTCCTCGGCGAGGGCTATCCCAGGGTTCGCGCCTGGGGCATAGCTGCGCTGACCGGTCTGGTGGAACCCATTGGCGGCCTTCTCGGTGCCGGGATCATAACCTTGTCCCAGCCGCTCCTGCCTTGGGGCCTCGCTTTCGCGGCCGGCGCGATGCTCTACGTCATAAGCCACGAGATCATTCCCGAGACACATCGCAGCGGACACCAGAACCGCGCAACGCTTGGCCTCGCTATCGGCCTCGTCCTGATGCTGTTCCTCGATGTCTGGCTGGGGTGACGACTGTGTAACGTCCCGGCTCTACCCTCAGTGTCCGTGCGCCAATGCCCCTTCGGCCATCCGTTCGCCCACTCGCTCACCGTCCTGGGGCGGTCTCGGCTTTCGCTCGGTCCCGTTCAGAAGCCTTAGTGCGTTGGCGACAACGACGAGCGACACGCCGACATCGGCGGCGATGGCGCCCCACATCGATGCCATCCCGAACGCAGTCAATCCGACGAACAGCGCCTTGGTCGCCAGCGAGATACCGATGTTCTGGTGGATGATCGTCATCGTCCGGCGCGAGTGGTCGATCAGCCACGGAACCCTGGCAAGATCGTCGGTCATGAGCGCGATATCCGCCGTCTCAATCGCCGCATCCGAACCGACCGCGCCCATGGCGATGCCGTAATGCGCGCGCGCCATGGCCGGCGCGTCGTTCACCCCGTCGCCGATCATCGCGACCATCGCGTGGGTCGCCACCAGTTCCTCGATGGCGGCCACCTTGTCCTCCGGCAGCAGTTCGGCGCGCACCTCGTCGATGCCGACCTCGGCCGCCACCGCCCGCGCCGTGCGTTCGTTGTCGCCGGTCAGCATGACGATGGTCTTCACGCCCTGCGCGTGGAGTTGCGCCACGATGGCCCGGGCATCGGGCCGGATCCGGTCGCGCAGTTCCAGCAACCCGCGAAGCCCGGTATCGTCGCCGACGGCGACCAGCGTGCTTCCGGCACCTTCGATCCGGTCGCGCAGCTCGGCGGGGATGGCATCGCCGAACCCCTTTTCCAGGGCAAAACGGTCCGAGCCGAGCCAGATCGCGCGACCGCCCATGCGGCCCACAAGCCCGCGGCCCGGCACCGTCCGCGTATCCTCGGCGG
>DAOMWV010000103.1:0-10666 GCA_035436725.1 Hyphomicrobiaceae bacterium | reverse complement strand
CTCCGCAATGGCGCGATCTGCAGCTGGTCCGCTATCGGGCGGCGCTGATTTCTTCGCGGACTTCTTCGAGACGCCGCTGGATGCGGCGCCGACGACCGGAGCCGGCCGGAGATTGACGATGCCGCCGATCTCCACGACCGACGGGGCGGCGGCGGGCGCGCCCGGCTTCAGGTAGATGTCGATGTACTCGACGGCACGCAGTTCCTCGCGTTCGTCCATGCGTGCCATGCGATCGCCCGCGACGAGACTGACCTCACGGTCCTCGTAGTGGGTCGAGCCGTTGGCGTAGGTGACGACGACACGGGCGAGTTCGAGACGGCCTGAGACAAGTACGAGGCGTGTCGCATTGAAGCGGCCGAGACCAGGCTTGACCGCGAACCGCGCCGAGGTGGCGCCGGCCGGAACCGTGTAACGGCCGAGCGAAACCCACCCGTCAGCAGCCGGAGTCTGGGCGTGTGCGTGCCACGATCCGAAGAGCGCGAGGGCCAGCACGAACAGTCGCGCTGCAGCCGCAGATATCGTCGTCATCGGAACGCCCTCCCCTTATCCGTCACGGCGCGGATATTCCATGCCGCCGCGACGAAACTGTGTCGCTCGGGGGATTACACCCGGGTTCCGGCCCAGGGGCAAGTTCATGCCGCCGTCTCGTCCACGGTTCCGACGCGAAAGCGCGGCGATGAGATTTACTTATCGCTTCGCTTTCAATCGTTTGGGGTCGAGACCGCCGAGTTCGAAAACGATCCGCCATTCCTCGGGCCGGACGGGCTGGACGGACAGGCGGGACGTGGACACGAGGGCCATACCGGCCAGGCGCGGGTCATTCTTGACGGTGTCGAGCGCGACGGGCTTCGGGAGGTCGCATACAGCTTCGACGTCGACGCAGTCCCAGGTACCGGTATCGTCGGTCGGATCGGGGTGGGCCGTCGCGATCACGCGGACGATGCCGACGATCTCCTTGCCGATGTTCGAGTGATAGAAAAAACCGAGATCACCTATAGCCATGGCGCGCATGTTGTTGCGGGCGAGGTAATTGCGCACGCCGGTCCAGGGTTCGCCCTTCGCGCCGCGCGCCTTCTGCATCTCCCAGGAGAAGACGTCGGGCTCGGACTTCAGGAGCCAGTAGCCGGTCGAGACGATGGGAGCGGGAGGTTTCTTGGCCATAGACCGTCTGGTGATTCACGCGATTTCGATCAGCCCGGGTTCTGCCGCGCCGCCCATCGAATGGCAAGCGACATGAGAACCTAGCGCTGCGTCGCGGGTTGCCTCAGGCCGGGAGGGTTGGCCGGATCGGGGTACATGCTCATCGAGACCAGCGGGATCGCCCACATCACCACGTTCGCAAGGACCCAGAGGCCGACGTAGAGATACGTGCGGTTCTGAAGCCTGCGCGTGTCGTCGCCGTATCTGCCGGAGGCAATATCTCGCGCCATGCTGCCAGCGGCGGTCAGGTTGCGCAGGGATTTTCCGACATTGTGCGGTGCAGGCGCGTGGCGGGCCTGTTCCTGCATGAGCCTGCGGCCGCCTTCGGTCCGGCCGACGCGGCGATGATAGAACACCGTGAGCAGCAGCATCGGCCCGACCATGACGGCCATCATGGCCCAGACGTAGACCCGGAACACGGTCTCGTCTCGGAACGCGATTGCGATCGCTTCGATCATCGGGGCACTCCCGCGCCGCGCGGAAAACCGCGGCGCGGTTCAGTCTAGCCGACGACCGGCCGCGAGCAAGACGGGCCGTGCGTTCGGCTATCTGGAGCGGCGCTTCTCGGGATGGAGCGACTTGCCGAGGATGTGCTCGGAATTGCCGATCACGTGGGCGGAGGAGCCGACGATCAGCGGATCGGGACGGCCGACGACCTTCTCGTCGCGGTTGGGATAGTCGAGTTCGGACAGGAAGTGCTTCATGCAGTTGAGACGTGCGCGCTTCTTGTCGTCCGACTTGATGATGGTCCAGGGCGCGTCGGCGGTGTCGGTGTGGAAGAACATCGCCTCCTTCGCCTCGGTGTAGTCATCCCACTTGTCGAGCGACTGGCGGTCGATGGGGGAGAGCTTCCACATCTTGAGCGGTTCGGTCTTGCGACTCTCGAAGCGACGCAACTGTTCCTCGCGGGTGACGGAGAACCAGTACTTGAAAAGGAGGATTCCCGAGCGGACGAGCATGCGCTCGAGCTCGGGGGTCTGGCGCATGAACTCGAGGTATTCGTTGGGCGAGCAGAATCCCATGACGCGCTCGACGCCGGCGCGGTTGTACCAGGAGCGATCGAAGAAGACGATCTCGCCGCCGGCCGGCAGCTTTTCGATATAGCGCTGGAAGTACCACTGGGTCTTTTCGCGCTCGGACGGCTTTTCGAGAGCGACGACGCGCGCGCCGCGCGGGTTCAGATGCTCGGTGAAGCGCTTGATGGTGCCGCCCTTGCCGGCGCCGTCCCGGCCTTCGAACAGGATGACGATCTTCTGGCCGGTGGTCTTGACCCACTCCTGCACTTTCAGGAGTTCGATCTGGAGTTCGGCCTTGTGGGCTTCGTATTCCCTGGTCGAAATGCGGGTCACATAGGGATATTCGCCGGTCTCGAAGAAGTGGCGGATGGCTGCGCGATCGTGGCGCAGCGTTGCGGGGTGGGGCGTCGGTTCGGATACGGCGGCGCCATCGGCCGCCACTCCCGCAACTGCCGGAGCAACTGCCGCCGAAACGTCCGCAGCCGAAGTCATGCCCGCGCCATTCTTCGAGCCCGCAACCTTGTTGTCCGCCATTCCCGTCTCCGGTCTTCGATCCATGTCAGCCCTGCAGGGTATGGCGCCGATCGGCCGACGGATTTGATCAGGATCAAGACCGTCGGCCGGCCGGGCATTCGTTAAAATCTGAAATTGAGACCGGCGCGGACGACGTCGGCGCGATTGCGGAAGGTGTAGTTTTCCTGGTTTTCGCTCAGGCCTTTGTAGGTACCGAAATCCATATGGAGGTACTCGAGCCGGGCCGTCATGGACGGCGCGATCGCATACTCGACGCCGGCACCTACGACCCAACCGGTGCGCACCGACCGGTTCCAGGCGGTCTGGCCGGCCGCATCGCCGTAACCGGTCTCGTCGACACCCATGAAGGCGAGCCCGGCAGTGCCGTAGAGGAGGGCCTGGCCGAACAGGACACCCGCGCGGGCGCGCAACGTCCCCCACCACGGTCCGAACTGTGCTTTCCAGACGTGGCCGTCGAAGATGACCTTGTCGCGCGCCTCGAGGTTCATGAGGCCGATGTCGCCTTCGATGCCGATGAGAAACGCCGGTGAGTGAAGCCAGTTGTAGCCGGCGGAGACGGAGCCGAGAAAGCCTTTCATGTCGTTGGTCGCGGTGCCGTGATTGTCGTTGCGGTCATAGGAATGCTCGGTCGCGCCCCAGCCGTAGCCGAGGCTCGCGCCCGCATAGAAGCCCTGCCAGCGAAACGGCTGGGCGCCGGCATAGTCGAAATAGGGATCGGCGGGTGCCCGTGCGGTCGCCGCCTTCGCCCTAGGTCCGGCCGAGGCCGACGTTGCAGGTGTGAGGAGACTTGCAGACAGAAACGTGGCGACCAGCGCCGCCGTGCGCACCCGCTGGCGCGACAAGGTCATCAGAGAAGGCATCTATCCCCCAGTTGCGGCGCCTTGACGCCCAACCGGTGTCGGGGCGCCGCATCACGTCGAGATTGAAAGATCCCTTGCCACGATCTGCCCCATCAGATCCTCCCGACGCCGTCTGAGCGCTGCATCGTGGCGATCGTGTGTCGCAAGCCCGCGCGCACGTGCTAAACTGCGGCCGTATTTCGGTTTATTGCAGGCCTTTGAACCGGCGTGCGGTGGGCCCGTCACCGGGCGCATTGACCGGACCGCTTGACAGGGGCCTCCGCCTTGTCAAAACGCACGGGAAGACAGCAATCGTCGAAGTGGAGGCATCCGGCCATGCAGCAAGACGCGCGTGGCGATACATCCGCCCGGCCGGCAACGACGACACCTCAGTCGCCAAAGGCTCGCGAGACACGCGGCGTCGCAAAACTGGCGCGTGGCCTCGGCCTCGTCGCGCTCGTTATTGCGGCACTCGCGGCCGCGTTCGTCATGATGCGCGGGACGGTGGTGAAGACCCAGGTCGCAAAGCGTGGCTCCATTGCGGAGGTCGTCTATGCCACAGGTACTGTGGAGCCGGTGCACTGGGCCAAGGTCGCCTCGCTGCAGAGAAAGCGCATCGTGTGGATCTGCAGCGACTGTGAAGGCCGCCAGGTCAAGCAGGGCGAGGTGCTGGCGCGGCTCGACGACGTCGAGGAGAAGGCGCTTCTGGCCGAATTGGAAGCGAGACTGAAGCGCGTCCAGGAAGATGCGGCGCGGATCGAGACGCTCGTGCAGCGCAACGTCACGGCGCGGACGACCTACGACGAGAAGCTGACGCAGGTCCGCGAGTTCGAGGCTCGCGTTGCGGCGCAGAGGGATCGCATCAAGGACCTCGAACTCAAGGCGCCGATGGACGGGTACGTCCTGCGCCGCGACGGGGAAATCGGCGAGATCGCTGGCACGGCGACGAACGACGTCATCTTCTGGATCGGAGAGAAGTCGCCGCTGCGCATCGTTTCCGACGTCAACGAGGAGGACATCCTGAGGGTGAGCGAAGGGCAGGACGTGCTGCTCAGGCACGACGGGCAGGCCAACAGGGCGCTCACGGCCAAGGTGCAGTCGATCACGCCGAAAGGCGATCCGCAGAGCAAGACGTTCCGGGTCTTCCTCGCGCTTCCGAGCGACACGCCGCTCAAGATCGGGATGAGCGTGGAGGCGAACATCATCGCGCGCCGGATCGCCGACGCCCTGATCCTGCCGGCGGAAGCCGTAAGCTCTGACGGCAACGTGCAGGTGGTGGAGAACGGGCGGGTCCGGTGGGTCAAAGTCGAAACGGGTGTTCGCGGGACGACGGGCCTTGAAATCCGCGGCGGTCTCGCAGATGGAGCACGCGTGGTCGTTCCGTTCACGCCGTCGTTGAAGGACGGCGCGCGTGTTCGTCCCGAGACGGTGGCCGGTAGCGGCAAGACGTCATGAAGCTCGTCCTCGACATCGCCGTCACGCACGTACTGTCACGCGTACGGCAGACGCTCGTCGGGCTCATGGGTATCGCCATGGGTGTCGGGTTCTCGGTCATGATGGCGGCGCTGATGGAGGGGTCGCAGGAGGATTTCGTCACACAGCTCGTCGACAGCCTGCCGCACATCACGGTGAGCGACGAGCGGCGCAACCCGCCACGCCAGCCGGCCGAAGACGCGTTCGACATGGTCGTCTACTCCGGTCTCAGGACACCGACGATAAGGCCCGGCATCAAGAACCCGATGGCGATTTCGGCATCGCTCGAGAACTGGCTCGACGGCGCTGTCGCCCCCTCCGTGCAGTCGCGCGCGGTGATCCGGTACGCGGGACGCGATACCGCCGCCAGCATCATCGGCATCGACCCGAAGCGGGAGATCAAGGTCTCGAAACTGGCGACGCAGATTCGTGAGGGGACCATCGACAGCCTCTATCGCTCGTCCAATGCCATCATCATCGGCGACAAGCTCGCGACAAAGATCGGCGCGCGCGTCGGCAACACGATCAATCTGGCATCGGGGACCGGGCAGACACTGAGCGCGACTGTCGTAGCGCTGTTTCACTCGGGCAACTCGATGGCCGACGAGACACAGGCGTACACGCTCATCAAGACGGCGCAGATACTCGCAGGCCAGACCGGCCTCGTGAACGCGCTCCGGATCCGGGTCCGCGACATCATGTCGGCGCGGGAGGCGGCGAGCCGCGTGGAAGCACAGACCGGATACAAGTCCGTGTCGTGGCAGGAATCGAACGAGGACCTGCTCAACGCATTCCAGATCAGAAATTTCATCATGTACGCTGTCGTCGGTGCGATCCTGCTCGTCGCCTCGTTCGGGACCTACAATATCATCTCGACCATCACGCACGAGAAAACGCGGGACATCGCGATCCTCAAATCGCTGGGGTTCACGTCGGCGACGATACGGCAGATCTTTCTCGCCGAGGCGCTGATGATCGGGGTCGCGGGGATGATCGCGGGATGGGTGCTCGGTTACATCCTCTGCCTCGGTCTCGGGCAGGTGGAATTCAAGAGCCCGTTCCAGGACGCGACCAGCCTGCCGCTGCTCTACACGCCGAAACACTACATCCTCGCAGGACTGGTGGCGCTGGCAGCATCGGCGATCGCGGGCTACCTGCCGGCACGGAAGGCTGCGGCTGTCCACCCGGTCGAGATCATCAGGGGCGCGTCATGACGGGACGCCCGGGGCCGCTCATCGAACTCTCGAATGTCACCAAGACGATCGGCGACGGGGTCCTGACCACACTCGTCCGCCAGATCGATCTCAGGATCGAGCCGGGTGAATTCGTCGCGGTCATGGGCCCGTCGGGCTCGGGGAAGAGTTCGCTGCTCTACCTGCTCGGGCTGCTCGACGTGCCGACCGAAGGCCGGGTGATCGTCGAGGGCCGGGACACGGAGCACCTTTCGGAAGCGGAGCGGGCGCGGATACGGCTGTCGACGCTCGGTTTCGTTTTCCAGTTCCACTTCCTACTGCCGGAGTTTTCCGCTCTCACCAATGTAATGCTGCCGATGCGGGCGCTGGCGCGGCTCGGGGAAGCGGAGATGCGAAGCCGGGCCGAGGCGCTGCTCGGCACGCTCGGGCTCGCTGGACACATGCACAAGCTGCCGGGGCAGTTGTCCGGCGGCCAGCGCCAGCGCGTCGCGATCGCGCGGGCACTCGCCAACGAGCCGAAGGTGCTGCTGGCGGACGAGCCGACAGGCAACCTCGACAGCGCATCCAGCGAGCAGGTGCTCGGCATCTTCCGCAAGCTCGTCGACGAGACTGGGCGCGCCATCGTCATGGTCACTCACGACGCCGAACTCGGGGCGCGGGCGGACCGGCTGGTGCGCATCGTGGACGGACGGATCGTCAGCGGGAACGAGGCAAAGGCGGTCTGACCCGCCGATCCTTGACTAAAGGGCCGCGCTCTCCCAAACCTTGGCGCACGAACGGCAACGCCCCATGAGCAGCATCTGATGAGCACCCCAGCCTCCCGCACACTCAAGATCGCGCTCGCGCAGGCCAATCCGGTCGTCGGCGACATCGAAGGCAACGTCGCGAAGATGCGCGCGGCGCGTGCGGAAGCGGCGGCGCTCGGTGCCGATCTCGTGTGCTTCTCCGAGCTTTTCGTGGCCGGTTACCCGCCCGAAGATCTCGTGCTGAAGCCAGCGTTCGCGCGGGCGTGCCACGTGGCGGCGGAAGACTTTGCCGCGGAGACGGCGGACGGGGGACCAGGTGTCCTCTTCGGCACCATCTGGGTGGAAGACGGCAAGCGCTATAATGCGGCGATCGTCGCAGACGGGGGCAGAATCGCAGGCGTGCGGTTCAAGTCCGACCTGCCAAATTACGGCGTCTTCGATGAGAAACGCGTTTTCGAGCCGGGGCCGCTGCCGGGACCGGTCCTGTTTCGTGGCGTCCGGATCGGCATTCCGATCTGCGAAGACATCTGGAAGGACGAGGTCGTCGAGTGTCTGGTCGAGACGGGCGCCGAGATCCTGATCTCGCCCAACGGCTCGCCGTTCGATGCGCCGAAGCCGAACATGCGCATGAACGTCGCGGTGGCGCGGGTCACCGAGAGCGGGCTGCCGCTCGTCTATCTCAACCAGGTAGGCGGACAGGACGAGCTCGTGTTCGACGGGGCGTCCTTCGTGCTCAATGCGGATCGTTCGCTCGCGGTGCAGATGCCGGCGTGGGAGAGTGCCCTCACGCTGACGACGTGGACGCGGGGCGAGGACGGGTGGACCTGCGCACAGGGCGATCGCGCCGTGCTGCCGGAGGGTGATGCGGCGGCGTATCACGCGTGCATGCTGGGCTTGCGCGACTATGTCGACAAGAACGGCTTTCCGGGCGTGGTGCTCGGGCTCTCGGGCGGGGTCGACAGTGCGCTCGTCGCAGCTCTCGCGGTCGACGCGCTCGGTGCGGAACGGCTTCATTGCGTGATGCTGCCGTACAAATACACCTCGCGCGACAGCCTCGAAGACGCGCACGCCATCGCGGAGTTGCTCGGCTGCCGGTACGACATCGTCGACATCGCGCCGGCGGTCGAAGGGCTTTATGCGATGACGGCGCAGATGTTCGCCGGCAAACCACGCGACATCACAGAAGAGAACATCCAGAGCCGGGTGCGCGGCACCACGCTGATGGCGGTGTCGAACAAGTTCGGCGGCATGGTGGTGACGACCGGCAACAAGAGCGAGATGAGCGTCGGGTACGCCACGATCTACGGCGACATGAACGGCGGTTACAATCCGATCAAGGATCTCTACAAGATGGAGGTCTATGCGCTGTGCAGGTGGCGCAACCAGAATGTGCCGCAGGGGGCGAAGGGGCCGGCCGGACGCGTGATGCCGGAGCGCGTGATCACGAAGGCGCCAACGGCGGAGCTGCGTGAGAACCAGAAGGACCAGGACAGCCTGCCCGAATACGAGGTGCTGGACGATATCCTCGAATGTCTCGTGGAACTCGAGATGCCACTCGCCGAAATCGTCGCGCGTGGGCATGCGCCGGAGACGGTGAAGAAGATCGAGCGGCTGCTCTATATCGCCGAGTACAAGCGGCGGCAGGCGGCGCCCGGCGTGAAAATCTCACAGCGCAATTTCGGTCGTGACCGGCGCTATCCGATCACCAACAAGTTCCGCGAAACGATCACGGCGAACCCCGCGCCGACGACGTCGCGCTCGGGGTTGCAGAAGCCGCGCGCCGACGGCGGCGACGTATAGTTCGCCGGGCGTGTAAATCGCCGGCAACCGGATGCACGTCAGCCGTCACGATCGTCGTATCGGGCTCACGGAACGCCGGTGGAACCAAGCGACGCCACAATCCGTTCAGCTTCCAGTCACATTTGGTGTGGCATGAGCATATCATTGTACACGCACGTCGGGGGCGTGTCCGAATCGAAGCTATCCAAGGATCCGAAAGGAGACGATCGATGAAATCTTTCATTGCCGCCGGTGTTATGGCGTTCGGTCTGGCCCTCGCCGTTCCGGGTGCGAATGCGGCACCACTCGGCGCTGCGCCCGCAGCCTCGATCGATGCAAAGTCCGGAGCCGTGGCGACCGAACAGGTCACGTTCCGGAGGCACAAACGGTACCATAGACACTATCGCCATTACCGGCCGTACCGGGCCTATCGCCCGCACTTCTACCGGCCCTACTACGGTTTCAGCTACGGCTTCGCCAGGCCGGTGCGTGACTGCTGGTGGCGTCATGGGCGTCGCGTCTGCGCCTGGCGGTACTGACAGTACCGCCTGCCATCCGAAGATCGGACGTGCGAAGCGCGCAGCAAATGCTGCGCGCTTTGTGCGTTCTGCACCGGACAAAGATTTCGTGGATCTGCTTCACGCTAAGGCCATCTTTGCCGGGTACCGAATTCACTTCAGCCGTCCGAGATGAAAGCGGGCGCGCTTTTCCTGCAGCTCCAAATTCAAGGAGGGAGACGATGATGCACAACATCCTCGCCGCCGCAGCACTTGCTTTAGGGATTGCCGCATTTGCACCTGCCGCCCAGGCGGCACCACTCCAGGCCGTCGGGACAATTCCCGAAACGACGCGCTCACAGGCGGTCGAACCCGCCCACTACCGCCGCTACAGGCACCGGCATATCCAGCGTGTGCGGGTGTGCCGCTGGTTTCAGGGGCGGCGGTATTGCCGAATAGAAACGAGACGCTATTGGCATGGCGGTCGTGTCTGGCGGCGCTGGTAAAGTGCTCGAGACATGACGGCGCGCGCGACCGCGTGCCGCGCGCGCCGCAATCTGCGACGGGCTTCAGCCATCAGCCCTCGAACAGCGAGCCGACTTTCTTGCGCATCGGCATGTCGGTGAGGTTCATCGATAGCGCTGTCACCGAGATGTAGCCGTTGTAGACGGCCCAGAGATCGGTGTCCTCGGTGGTCCGGGAACGGCGGCGTTCGTAGTTGAACCAGTAGTACGGATTGCCCCAGGTATCGCGCCGCTCCTCGACGCCGAGAAGATCCATGTCGCGGCGGCCTTGCGTGGTCGAGAGGATGCCCTTCACGTCGGCGGGGGCGCGATCGGGGAAGTTGACGTTCATCAACACGCCGGGCGGCCAGTCGATGGTCAGAAGTTTCCGGATCACGTCCGCGCCGTGGGCGATCGCCGTCTCCCATTTCACCTGATCGTTGTACTGCGCGCCGAACGACTGGGAGAGCGCGATCGAGCGGATGCCGATCAGCGTGCCCTCGAACGCACCGGCGATGGTTCCCGAGTAGGTCACGTCTTCTGCCAGGTTGCCGCCGCGATTGACGCCGGAGAGGATCAGGTCGGGCCGCTGATCCCTGAGGACGTGGCGCACGCCCATGATGACGCTGTCGGTCGGCGTGCCGCGCACGGCATAGGCGCGTTCGTCGATCTTTCTCATGCGGATGAGTTCATGCAGCGAGAGCGAATGGCCGGCGCCCGATTTGTTGGTCTCGGGGGCGGAGACCCAGACATCGTCGGAGAGTTGCGACGCGATTTCGCGGAGCGCATGGAGCCCCGGCGCGTCGATGCCGTCGTCGTTGGTGAGAAGAATTACCGAACCCTTGCCGACGCGCGCCCCGTTCAACACAATCGCGCCAATGCCGAT
>DAOMWV010000102.1:0-10954 GCA_035436725.1 Hyphomicrobiaceae bacterium | reverse complement strand
GCATGCCGGCCCCGGCGCTCGCGGGTTCGCCCATCGGCACGGCATCGAAGTGGTCGAGCGCGGTCTGAAGATCATTGGCCAGGACACGCTGCGCCCGCTCGTCGGGCCCCCGGCCGAGCGACCGGCCGCTCTGGCTTTCCATTTTCAGTTGCACCCCGATGTGGCCGTCGAGATTGAAGATGATCGGGCGTCCGTGCGCCTCACGCTGCGCGACGGAACTTTATGGCGGTTCGGCGTGACGGCGGGCCGCATCTCGGTCGAGGACAATGTCACCGTCCTGAACGGGCGTGCCATTCCGAGTGTCGAACTCGTTGTTCGCGGGATATGGCCCGAGTTCCGCGCCCTTGGCTGGGTCTTCGAGGCGGCCTGAATGGCCATTTTCCACCCGCGACGGAATACCACCGCATCGCACTTCTTTCGGGATACCCGTCGGCCCTGCGCTGTGCTAGCCCGCGCGTGAAGAAGCCGTCGCGCCAGGGTGCCGCCACGGCGAAGAAGGAGCAGACCATGGTCGCCGCAAAATCATTCCCCAAGCCCGAAGATCGCCGCATCGCGCGGGCCTTGATCTCGGTCTCCGACAAGACCGGTCTCGTCCCCTTCGCAGAGGCCCTCGCCCGGGCCGGTGTCGAACTGCTGTCCACCGGTGGGACCTCGGCGGCGTTGAAGGCCGCCGGATTGAAAGTGAAGGATGTCTCCGAGCACACCGGCTTTCCCGAGATCATGGACGGCCGCGTCAAGACGCTGCATCCGAACGTGCACGGCGGCCTGCTCGCGGTCCGCGAGGATGCTGGCCACATGGAGGCGGCGAAGACGCACGGGATCGGCATGATCGACCTGCTCGTCGTCAATCTCTACCCGTTCGAGGAAACCGTCGCGAAAGGCGCAGACTATGGCACGGCGGTCGAGAACATCGACATCGGCGGCCCCGCCATGATCCGCGCAGCGGCGAAGAACCACGGCGGCGTCACCGTCATCGTCGACCCAGCCGATTACGCGCGTGTGGTCGAAGAGATGCAGAAGAACGCTGGTGCGACGACATACACCTTCCGCAAGGCGCTCGCCCAGAAGGCCTACGCACGCACCGCCGCCTATGATGCCGCAATCTCGAACTGGCTTGGCGCCGTGCTCGACACCCCTGACGGTAAGCCCGAGGGTTTCCCACGCACGTTTTCAGTACAGTTCCGCAAGGCGCAGGACATGCGCTACGGCGAGAACCCGCATCAGCGAGCCGCATTTTTCGTCGCCGCCGACGCTGCACCCGGCTCCATCGCTGCCGCTCGACAGCTCCAGGGCAAGGAACTCTCCTACAACAACATCGCCGACGCCGACGCAGCCCTCGAATGCGTGAAGGAATTCGCGGACAAACCCGCCTGCGTCATCGTCAAGCACGCCAATCCCTGTGGCGTCGCCGAGGCGAGCACACTGCTTGCCGCCTATGATCGTGCTTTCAAAACCGATCCCGAAAGCGCTTTCGGCGGCATCATCGCCTTCAACCGCGAGCTCGATGCCGAGACGGCAAGAGCCATCGTCGATCGCCAGTTCGTGGAAGTGATCCTCGCGCCGACGGTTGCCGCGGGCGTCGAAGACATCGTTGCTGCCAAGAAGAACGTCCGCCTCTTGACCACGGGGACCTGGCCGGCAACAATTCAACCGCGCCTCGACTACAAGAAGGTGACCGGCGGGCTCCTCGTCCAGGACGCGGACCTGAAGCTTTACGAGAAGCTCGAGGTCGTCACGAAGCGCAAGCCGACCGACGCCGAGATGGCCGATCTCTTGTTCGCCTGGAAGGTCGCGAAGTTCGTCAAATCCAACGCCATCATCTACGCCAGGGACGGCGCGACTGTCGGCGTCGGCGCCGGCCAGATGAGCCGCGTCAACTCCTCGCGCATCGCCGCCATCAAGGCAGAAATGGCCGGTCTTGAGATCAAGGGTTCCGTCGTCGCCTCCGATGCCTTCTTCCCGTTCGCCGACGGATTGATCTCCGCCGCCGAAGCCGGTGCAGCCGCCATCATCCAGCCCGGTGGCTCGATGCGCGACAAGGAAGTGATCGAGGCGGCCGACGCGCGTGGGCTCGCCATGGTGTTCACCGGCATGCGCCACTTCCGGCACTGACCACAGAACCGATGGAAGGCGGCTCCGGTCACGTCGATGCGGCCGTCGCGGGTCGCTCTGCAACGAGCAGCCACGCCGCCCCGAGGCTGTCGTCGGCGATCACCGCCGTCCAGTGAAACCCTGCCCGTTCGATGGCCCTCACCTGCCGCTCGTGCCGTACCCCGGCCACCAGCACGAGCGCCGGTGCCAGCGTCGTGGCGAAAATCTCTTCGCGTATGAGTTCGAGCGCGCGCGCGCCCGCACCGCGGCCTCGCATGCCAGTATCAGCGATGAAGACCTCGACAAGCCACGCCCCCGTCGGAATCGCGTCGTGCCGTGGCCGCTGGAGCGCGACCGCGAACCGCTGGTCGGCGTCGAGGGCGTGCAGATAGCCGACCGGAATTCCATCGACGACGACGAGACGCCGCACGGCGGTCGCCATGTCGTTCGCGATGGCAAGGGCCGCCTCCGCCGCCGCCCGCGATCCGAACCATGCCGCGACATGCGGAAGGCCGAGCCATCGCCGCACGAGAAACCGGTCCTTGTCGGCCATGGGAACGAGCCGGACATCGTCCCGGGCCAGCGGAACTGGCCGCGACCGTGCGCGTTCGAAGAGGTCGTCCTGTGGATCCATGGGCTCGTCGCAAATCGAGGCTCGCGTCCCCCATCTATGGCTGATCGTGAGCCCCGGCAAAACCTGGCAAAACCTGGCAACGCCCGACCACACCTGCCCACCGCTTGACCCCCGCGCCCTCAGCCGCTACGCCCTAACCAGCCCGAAAACAACGTCCGAACCGTGAGCTATGGCCGAAAAGAACGCGAAATCATCCAATTACATCAAGGGCGCGACCGGCGACTGGGAAATCGTCATCGGCATGGAGGTCCACGCCCAGGTCGCCTCCGAAGCGAAACTGTTCTCCGGTTCCTCGACGGCTTTCGGCGCCCCGCCCAACTCTCACGTCTCCCTCGTCGACGCCGCCATGCCCGGCATGCTGCCCGTGATCAACAGGGCCTGCATCGATCAGGCCGTCCGCACCGGCCTCGGGCTGAAGGCGCAGATCAATGAAAAGAGCGTCTTCGACCGCAAGAACTATTTCTACCCCGACCTGCCGCAGGGCTATCAGATCAGTCAGTACAAGCAGCCCATCGTCGGCGAAGGCGAGATCGAGATCGACGTCGACGGCACCACGAAGAAGATCGGCATCGAGCGGCTCCACCTCGAACAGGACGCGGGCAAGTCGATCCACGACCAGCACCCGGATTACTCCTACGTCGACCTCAACCGCTCCGGCGTCGCGCTGATGGAGATCGTGTCGCGCCCCGACCTGCGCTCGGCGAAGGAGGCGCAAGCCTACGTCACGAAACTCCGCACCATCCTGCGCTATCTCGGCACCTGCGACGGCGACATGGAGAAGGGCAATCTTCGCGCCGACGTCAACGTGTCCGTCCGTCGCCCTGGCGATCCCTTCGGCACGCGCTGCGAGATCAAGAACGTCAATTCCATCCGTTTCATCGGCCAGGCCGTCGAGGTCGAGGCGCGCCGCCAGATCGAGATCATCGAGGACGGCGGCACCATCGACCAGGAGACGCGTCTCTTCGATCCCGGCAAGGGCGAGACGCGTTCCATGCGCTCGAAGGAAGAAGCGCACGACTACCGTTACTTCCCCGACCCCGATCTTCTGCCGCTTGTCCTGAAGCCCGAGCGCATCGAAGCGCTGAAAAAGTCGCTTCCCGAATTGCCCGACGAAAAGCGCGCCCGCTTCATGAAGGACTACGGCCTGTCCGCCTACGACGCAGCCGTCCTTGTTGCCGAGCGCGAGAATGCCGACTACTTCGAGGAAGTGGCCAAGGGCCGCGACGGCAAGACGGCGGCGAACTGGGTCATCAACGAACTGTTCGGCCGCCTCAACAAGGAAGGCAAGGACATCGCGTCCTCGCCCGTTTCGGCTCGTCAGCTCGCCGCCATCGTCGGCCTCATCGGCGATGGCACCATTTCCGGCAAGATCGCCAAGGATCTCTTCGAGATCGTCTGGACTGAAGGCGGTGACCCTGCCGAGATCGTCGAGAAGCGGGGCATGAAGCAGGTTACCGACATGGGGGCAATCGAGAAGGCGGTCGACGCCATCATCGCCGGCAATCCCGATAAGGTCGAACAGGTCAAGGCCAAGCCGACGATGCTCGGCTGGTTCGTCGGTCAGGCCATGAAGCAGTCCGGCGGCAAGGCCAACCCGCAGGCTGTCAGCGATCTACTGAAGAAGAAGCTGGGGATCGAGTGAGCCGCGGTCATCCCGTGCGCGCTGCGAAATTCATTTCGCGGCGCAGACACGGGACCTCATGGCGACCTCGGGCAGCAATCTCCTTCTCGAGGTCCCGTGACTGCTGCGCACCACCAAGACGGTGCGCCACATCCGGGACCATTCACCATCGACTGTAGGACTTCGGTGTCGCATCGCAATCGATTTGATTCCGACTATCGAATTTGAAGTTCCGCTCGATATTGCGCCGCATGAGTGCCGTATAGGATCGGACACGACAGCGTCAACACGAGCATCGTTCAGACACCGCCGATGTCGCAGCCAGCAACACGTGAGACCGGGACGGCAGCCGCCTCCATCCCCGCGCTCTATGAGCGCCACGCCTCCGAGTTCGCACGCCGACGCGCCGAGGGGCCGTGGCCGGACCTCGTCTGGATTGAGCGCTTCGCCGCGCGACTGACGGGGGCGGCGACCATCCTCGATCTCGGCTGCGGCATGGGTGTACCGGTGGCACGAACATTGGCTGCGCGCGGCCACGCCGTTACCGGCATCGATACCTCGCAACGGATGATCGACCTCGCGCGCGTCAATGTTCCCGCCGCAGAATTCGAAGTCGGCGACATGCGGACGTTCGTGCCCGCCTGCACCTTTGGCGCCATTCTCGCCTGGGACAGCTTCTTCCATCTCACCCATGACGACCAGCGCGCCATGATCCCGCGCTTCGCCCTGTATGCCGCCCAGGGTGCGCCTGTCCTGTTCAACACCGGGCCCCATCATGGCATCGCGATGGGTGAGTTCGCCGGCGAGCCGCTGTTCCATGCGAGTCTCGCCCCGGACGAGTATCGTGCATTGCTCGACACGAACGGCTTTTCGGTTCACGAGTTTGCTCCGGAAGATCCGGGCGCAGGCGGCAGAACCGTCTGGCTCGCCATCAAACGATGAGGCATTCGACGATGACGTCGATCGACATCCGCCCTGCCACCTCCGCCGACCTGCCCGCGATCCGCGACGTGCTCGTCGAAACCTGGCACGCGACCTATGACGCCATCTACGGCGCGCAGCGCGTCAACGCCATCACCGCCGACTGGCATTCGCTCGAGGCACTCGGCCGCCTCCTCACCCTCGGCCCCGCATCTCTCATGGTCGCGGAGAAAGACGGCCGCATTGTCGCCACTGCAACCGCGCGCATGATCGCGGCCACACAGGCGAAACTCGACCGGCTCTATGTTCTGCCGCAAGCCCAGGGCGGCGGCATCGGCACCCGCCTCATGCGCGAAACCCTGTCGCGCCTCCCCGATGCTTCCACCGTCGTCCTCGAAGTCGAGCCACAAAACCGCAACGCCATCGACTACTACCGCGCCCAGGGATTTTCGTACGTCCGCGGGGTCGCCGATTGCGGCCGCGCCGGCTCCGGCATTCCGGCCGATCTCTACCAACGCGCGCTTCCATTCTGACGCACCCCGGAGACGTCGTAGTCGCCCGATCGTTCTCATCGCGTGCGTGACCCACAAGTCGTGCTATAGCTCGCCGCCGTGGTTCCTCCCTTGCACAGCGCTCCACCCATGGCGTCGCAGTCTCGCTCGCTTCATTCCGCCCGGACCCGTCGCGCGCCCATGTCGCGTCGAGTCACGATCGCCATGGCCACCGTGCTGGTACTGGCAGCATTTGCCGCCCCCTATCTTGGCGTCGCAGCGCCTCTGGTCTGGGTCGGAGTCGGGCTCGTCTGGCTCGCGGTTCGTATCGTCCTGTTCGAGACGGCAACGCTTGCGTCTCTCCCCGTCGCACGCTGGCGGCTCGGCTCCGACATCGCAAGCCCGTCCCTCGAAACGACACCCGGGGACAGCCTCGCATGGCCCGTACTCGCCGTACCATCCACGACCGGCGGGACGCGCGAGGTGGCAGCCTCCTTCGGCTTCTATCTCTACGAATTCCGCAGCCAGGGGATCATCGATGATGATCTCCCCGAGAGCCTCGACGTGCGCTATCGCGACACGCCTTTCGGCCCGCTGATCATGCCCGACGACCGTTCGTTCGCGCTCGTCGGGCCCGCGCTGTTCGTCGCGGCGATGCTGCTGCTCTGGCCCATGTGGCCGTCCCTGCGCGCCATCTTGCCGCTCGCCGCCATCTGACATCACCAGAGCAACGATCCCCGCGCACCGCACACTGCCACCGCGCGCGCATCGCAACCGTGCATCGCCCCGTCTTGCAACTCCTCGGCGCTCATTGTGACATCACCCCGGCACGATCGACCAAGTACGCAGGCCCGATGGCGCGATGAACCGGAGATGCGCATGACCCTCTCACCCCTCGGCGATGACATCCTGCCGCCCGGCATCCGCGCCCGCTTCATCGAAGGCGTTAACGGGCTCCGTATACACGTCCTCGAAGCTGGCCAACGGCGCGCGGACAACAGGGTTCTGCTCCTGCTCCATGGCTTTCCGGAGCTCGCCTACAGCTGGCGCAAGGTCATGCCGGGGCTGGCCGCGCTCGGCTACCACGTCATCGCCCCCGACCTGCGCGGCTACGGCCGCACCACCGGCGCGGACACGACCTACACGTCCGACCTCTCGACCTATCGTATCCTCAATCTCGTCCGCGATTGCCTCGGCCTCGTCGCGAGTCTCGGCTATCGCACCGTCGATGCCGTGATCGGCCACGACTTCGGCTCGCCGCTCGCCGCCGCATGTGCACTGTCGCGACCCGACGTGTTCCGCTCGCTCGTCTGCATGAGCGCGCCGTTCGCCGGTGTTCCGGCCTGGCCCGCAGCGGCCGACACGCCGCAGCGCATCTCCGCCATGACCGGCCTCGCCGATCCCGGCCTCGATGTCGCGCTCGCGAAACTGACCCCGCCGCGCAAGCACTATCAGTGGTTCTATTCGACGCCCGCCGCCAACGACGACATGTGGAAGTTTCCCGAAGGCGTCCACGCCTTCATGCGCGCCTACTATCACATGAAGAGCGCAGACTGGGCTGACAACCTTCCGCATCCGCTGCCTGCCTGGTCGGCCGAAGCGCTCGCGATCCTGCCGACGTACTACGTGATGGCAAAAGGTGAGGGGATGGCTGAAACGGTGCGGCCGCACATGCCGCAAGCGCACGAGATCGCGGCCAATCGCTGGCTCCCCGATCGCGAACTCGCTGTTTATGCCGCCGAGTACACGCGTAACGGCTACCAGGGTGGTCTCAACTGGTACCGAGCGGTAACGGGTGGTCTCTTCGCAGCCGACCTCCGCACGTTCATGGGGCGCACCATCGACGTGCCTGCGGCTTTCATCGCCGGCAAAAGCGATTGGGGCATCTACCAGAAGCCCGGTGACTTCGAGGCCATGCAGTCGACCGCCTGCTCACGTTTCCGCTTCGCCGAAATCATCGATGGCGCCGGCCATTGGGTTCAGCAGGAACAACCCGAAGCCGTGCTGGCGGCCCTGCGCCGCTTCCTTGCTGACGTCCCGCCCGCCGCCCGCTAACCACCAGACGCTGAAACTTAACTATCTGATAAATAATGAAAAACCGCCAGACCGTCGTGTGGTCTGGCGGTTTCTTTTGGCCTCTGGGCATCAGGGCAATGGACCACGCGATCCACTGTTTGGGATCGCGGCGAACCGCGGCGGGTGCGGCTTCGGTTCGACCTGAGCGTGGTGAGCGCCCACGATGCGTGTCGGGACCGATCTTACTTCTTCTTTGCAGCTGCGCGCTTCTTGCCCGCGACCTTCTTCACCTTGCGGCGCGCGGCGAGCGTGTTGCCAGCGGTGCGCGAAACTTTCTTTTTGGCGATGACGCGACGTGCCTTCTTCTTCTGCTTGGCGACGTTCTTCGCGGAACGCGTCGTCTTGGCGGCTGCCTTTGCCATGTGATGTCACTCCTTCACGTTACTCACTTCAGATTGGCAACGTGGTAAATATTTTCCGTCGCAATGACAAGCGAAACTTGCAATCGACGCGCGTTTGTGACTCGAATTTCGCGAGTGAGCGTCACGTCGATCGCCGTCGCACTTGGACGCATGTTTCAAAACGATACACGCATTCGCGCGATGCGAGACACGCAAGTTAAATCGATAAAATGGGCATTACTTGCGCGTCGAGACAATGATCGGGATGCCGCCGCGCGCTTTGAGCGTTACGCGCGAAACAGGTTCCGGCACCAGCGACGCGTCGGCGAAAAATTTTTGAGATCTGACGAACGTGCCGAGGAGAACGACCGCCTCGATCATTGCGAAGGACATCCCGATGCAGATGCGCGGACCAAATCCGAACGGCATGTACTGTGTGCGCGCGTAAGTCTTCGATGTTGAACTTTCGAAGCGTGCGGGCTCGAACGCATCCGGTCGCTCCCACAGTTTTCTGTGCCGATGGATCACGTAGACGGGAATGATGATCATCGCGTCGCGCTCGAAGTGATGCCCGCCGAGCGTGATCGGAGAGAGAACCTGTCGCGTCATCACTGGCGCCGGCGGGTAAAGTCGCATCGCCTCCTCGATCACCTGCCGTGTGACGCGAAGCTGCTCGACATGCCGGGCCTCGATCGGCGCGCCACTGGTCACAGACGCCACTTCCGCCGCGATCGCCTCCTGCCACTCCGGTGCCCGCGCAAGGAGAAAAATGGCCCAGGTCAAGGCCTTGGCCGTTGTTTCATGGCCGGCCGCCGCGAACGTGGCGAGGTTCGCCGTAATCAGCGCATCCGATAGTTCGGCACCCGTGTCCGGGTCGCGCGCCGTCCCGAGGCGTGCTGCGAGCCCGCCGCTTTCCCACCCCGACGCCCGCTCGCGCCGTACCATCCCGAGGATTGTCTCCTTTATGCGCGCCGTCGCCGCATGCATCTGGCCGCGGCGCGGATGCCATAGACCACGCCGAAAACGCAGGATCTCGTAGGCGATCTCCCAGCTCGACCCTTCGAGATAACGACCGGTTTCGTGTTTGAGGATCCGGGCTTCGTTCTCCGTCGCACCCCTGAAGAGCGTGCGGGACAGGACGTCGAAGGTCACGTCGGTCATATCCGCGTCGATGGCCCGGGTGCGATCACCTCCCCCGCGCCACCGCGCGACGAGTGCGTCGGCCGCAGCGCGTATCTCCGGCACGAATGCTGCGAGATCGGCCGGCCGGAACAGCGGCGCGAGCAATCGCCGTTGCCATTTCCAGTCATCGCCTTCCGCTGTCAGGAGCCCACCACCGAGCAGTGGCCCGAACACGCGATCCTCCGAATCCGATTTTCGGAAACTTTCGCTGTCGCGCAGCAGAACACGCTCGACGAGATCGGGTGCAGTCACCCACGCGATCCGACCCTTGAACCGCGGCGGCGCAAAGATGTCGGCGTGATAAACTGGCTCGGGTATCGTGCGGATCGGATTGGCGACGAAATTCGGCAGAAACCGCCACGTCGGCAGCGGCGCGGCAGGAGGGATCACACGCGGCGGTACAAAGACATCTGCCGGCCCGCCGCTGGTTGTCATCCCTGTCTCCTCGCTGCCGTCCGGCACGCACGTACGTACGCGCGTTTCGCGCTATCCGGAACGATAGCAGAAGACGGTGGCGATTTCAGCTCGACCAGGGCGCACGCCGCTCAGGGCGTCCTCAGCTCTTGCCAAACCTCTCCGAGAGCCAGTTGAACCCCTCTCCGAGGCTTTCGCCGAACGTGAGCAGCACCCACGCCCACAGGAAGGCGCTCGCCCAGTTGGCGAGCTGGAACTTCGCGCGTGGCATTTCGACAGCGCCGGCAACGATCGGAACCGACGCCCGAAGCGGGCCCGAAAAGCGCGCGGCTACAATGGCCCATGCACCATACTTCTCGAAAAATCGGTGACCTCTCGGAAGCAGATCGGGGTATTTGTTGATCGGCCACATGCGGGCGATCTGCTCGTGATAATGGTAGCCGAGCCAGTACGAAACCCAGTCGCCGAGAGCGGCCCCGACGGCTGCGGCGACGAGGATGGTCCAGAAGTCGAGTGTGCCCGCAGCTCCGATCATCGCCCCGATGGCAACGAGCATGCCCCAGAATGGCAGGATGAGCGAAACGAACGCGATGCTTTCACCGAACGCGAGCAGAAAGACGACAGGCGCCGCGTAGGCCTGATTGTTGCGGACGAACGCAAGGATTGCGTCGACCGTCTCTTTCAGTTCCATGAAGATCGCCCCTCGTGCGCTTGTCCGACCCTGCCGGCGGTGCGGCCCGCAGCAAGGCCCGCTTTGCCGTCCGATGTCAATTGCCCAGGATTCGGACAATCCCCGTCCGACATAGTGACGGATTTGTCTCTTTAAAGGCCTTGCCGGCCGTTCCGTGGTGTTTTCAGCAGATTGTCGTGCCGACAGTGCTACGAATCCCACGGCGGCACGGGACCTGCACTGGTCCGCGGGGCACACGTACTTGGGGGAGTTCACGTATCTTGACTGCCGACGGGAGCACCGGACTTAGATCGCGTGCGCGCGAACCGGGTGGACAGAACGCGGCACGTTCCCCGAGCCGTGATTTGGCCGGGCGCTGGCTGGCCTACGTCACCTTCCTTCTCGCCTTCGCGATCCTGACACTGACCGCCATCGCCCATGTCGCCCCCTGGCCGGCGCTGGCCGCGCACGCCGACATCGCCTCTCCGCTGGCCGGCCACGACATGTTCGTCG
>DAOMWV010000101.1:0-11058 GCA_035436725.1 Hyphomicrobiaceae bacterium | reverse complement strand
TGGTGGAACTGGTAGATGAACCCGATCTGGTTGCGCCGCATCTCGGTGCGCCGATCGTCGTCGAGGCCGAAACACTCCGTGCCGTTGATGACGATGGAACCGCTGTCCGGCGTTTCGAGGAGACCCGAAATGTGAAGGAGCGTCGACTTCCCCGAACCCGACGGCCCGACGAGTGCCACTGCCTCGCCCGCAGCGAGCGATATGTTCGCCCCGTCGAGCACGTGGATCTCGCGTTCCGCCTGTCGGTAGGTACGGCGGACATCCCTCAGTCCGAGAACCACCGGCCCTCCGGTTCGATCAATCATGTCAGCCATACCGCAGCGCCTCGACCGGATCGAGCCGCGACGCCCGCCACGATGGATAGAGCGTGGCGAGGATCGACAATAGCAGCGCGAGCAGCACGATCACGATCGTCTCGACCATGTCGATGTCCGCCGGCATCCGCGTGAGGTAATAGAAATTCGGATCGAACACAGTCCGCCCGGTGACCCGCGCCACGAACTGCCGGATCTCCTCGATCCGCCACGTGAAGAGCACCCCGAGCAGAAAACCTGCCAGTGTCCCCACCACACCGATCGCACCACCGGTGATGAGAAACACGCGCATGATCGCACCCTTGGTCGCTCCCATTGTCCTGAGGATGCCGATGTCCCGCCCCTTGTCCTTCACCAGCATCATCAATCCGGAGATGATATTGAAGGCGGCGACGAGCACGATCAGCGACAGGATGATGAACATCATCGTTCGCTCGAGATCGAGCACGCGAATGAACGTCTCGTTGCGCCCCATCCAGTCCGAATAATGGAGCCCGTCGATCCCGAGCGACCGCATCGCCGAGATGGATTTGGCCACGGTGTCGGGATTGTCCGTGACGATCTCGATGACATCGACACCCTTGTCGCGACCGAAGAACTTCTGCGCCTCCCCCAGTGGCATGAAGATCATGATCCGGTCGTATTCGCTCATACCGAGTTCGAAGATCGCCGAAACCCGGTACGACTTAGTTCGCGGCACACAACCGAATGGCGTACACGCTCCACGCGGCCCCACGAGCGTGAGGCTGTCACCGGCATTGATCCTGAGATTGTCGGCGAGCCGCCGCCCTATCGCCAGGCCCTCCTGGGCGTCGAATCCGTCGAGCGTACCGGCGATGATATTATTGGACACGAGATCGAGCGACTTGAGGCCGGCCTCGGAAACGCCACGCACATTGCCGCCCACCGCCTGCGCCTGCGTTGAGGCCATCACCTGCCCTTCGACGAGAGGGATGGCACTCTTGATCATCGGCAGTGTCGCGAACCGGCTTGCGACCGACGCATAATCCTCGAACGGGCCGTCCATGCGAGCGACGATCACGTGCCCGTTGAGCCCGAGGATCTTGCCGACGAGTTCCTTTCGGAACCCGTTCATGACAGCCATAACGATGATCAGCGTCGCAACGCCGAGCATGATCCCGAGAAACGAGAACCCGGCGATGACAGAGATAAAACCTTCCTTGCGCCGCGCCCTGAGATACCGGAGCGCGAGCAACCACTCGAACGGCGCGAATGCCTTCGAGCTTCGTTTGCGGCCGGCACCAGCGTTGTCACGTGCAGTGTCCCGCAGGACCATCTCGTCGGCCATCGTTTCCCTTTGTCGCTCCGAACCCTTCAGCCGAGGAAGCGGCGCGCCGATACCAGCTCGGTGAGACGCCGCAAGGCGGCATCGATCGTCAGCGTGACGCGCTCACCGGTCTTGCGCTCCTTGATCTCGACCTCTCCTGCCTTGAGCCCCTTGGGCCCGACGATGAGCTGGAAGGGAAGACCGATGAGATCCATCGACGCGAATTTGGCGCCAGCCCGCTCGTCGGTATCGTCGAGCAGGACCGACACACCTGCCATTTCGAGTTTGGAATAAAGATCATTGCAGGCGTGATCCGTATCCTTGTCCCCGGCCTTCAGGTTGATGAGCCCGACTTCGAACGGCGCCACGGCCACAGGCCAGACGATGCCACCGGCATCGTGGTTCGCCTCGATCAAGGCAGCCACAACGCGCGACGGCCCGATGCCGTACGAACCCATGTGAACCGTGACCGGCTTGCCGTCGGGCCCTTGCACCTGTGCTTTCATCGGCTCGGAGTACTTCGTGCCGAAGTAGAAAATATGACCGACCTCGATACCGCGCGCGGTGATCTTCTGATCCGCACCGATCGCGTCGAACGCCGCTGCGTCGTGCTTCTCGCTCGTTGCCGCATAAAGTGACGTCCACTTGTCGACGATCCCCTGCAGCCCCGCCACGTCATTGAAATCCGTCGAGGCGGGCGGTGTCTGGAAATCGAGGTAGTTCTTGTGGCAGTAGACTTCGCTCTCACCTGTCGAGGCGAGGATGATGAACTCGTGGCTGAGATCGCCGCCGATCGGACCGGTGTCCGCCTGCATCGGAATGGCCTTGAGTCCGAAGCGGGCGAAGGTACGCAGGTAGGCTACGAACATCCTGTTGTAGGCATGGCGCGCACTGGCCGCATCGAGATCGAACGAGTAGGCGTCCTTCATCAGGAACTCGCGGCTGCGCATGACGCCGAACCGCGGGCGCACCTCGTCACGGAACTTCCACTGGATGTGGTAGAGATTGAGCGGCAGATCCCGGTAGCTCTTGGCGTAGGCGCGGAAGATCTCCGTGATCATTTCCTCGTTCGTCGGCCCATAGAGCATTTCGCGCTCGTGCCGATCCGCGATCCGCAGCATCTCCTTGCCGTAGGCGTCGTAGCGTCCGCTCTCACGCCAGAGGTCTGCGGACTGGACGGTCGGCATAAGAAGTTCGATGGCGCCCGAACGGTTCTGTTCGTCGCGGATGATCGTATTGACCTTCTGCAGTACCCTGAGGCCCAGCGGCAGCCACGCGTAAATGCCGGCGCTCTCCTGCCGGATGAGACCGGCACGCAGCATCAACTGGTGCGAAATGATCTCCGCCTCTTTCGGCGTCTCGCGAAGCACGGGTAGGAAATAGCGGCTGAGGCGCATCGGCGTGCAGAAACCCTGGCGTGACTGGATGGCGGAACGGACCGGATCTGGACGGAACCCGTGTGAACGGATGTTCTGGCCCCGGCCTCCTGGCGCGGCTTTACTTCGGCAAGTCGCCTCTACCCCGATCCGGAAACCATCACGAGGCACAACGACCACCGTTCCAGCCTGATAGACAGGAACAGGGCGTCAGGCAATCGTAAACGCCGGTTGATCCCCGCCCGATCAGCAGAACGCGCGCCCCGTGCGCCGCCATGGTCACGCGCAAGATAATTTCAAGCGATTGGGGCGAAACGTCACATTTGTTGATGACAGAGGCAGAACTTGCCGCTAGAACAGCCATGCGTACAAAAAAAGGGCCGTGGCTTCCGATCGTTCTGGAACCCGAAATGCCCAGGTCTAGGGACAGTGAAAGAAAACAATACGTTAGAGCACAACGAAACGTGCCTGTCGGGGCGCAGTTGAAGGTCTGACGAACAGAACAGAACAAAAATCCCGGTCATCCGAAAGGATCGATCGGGATTTTTTCATTCTCGCCCCTGCTGAGCCCGCGCGATCACGGTCGATCCCGATATCAGTTGGCGACGTCGAGTGGAATCAGCCGCACCCTGAGTGCGAGCAGTACGGCGCAAAACACGGTCGACCCGACGATCGTCGTCCACGCCAGCACCTTTGCCATGCGCGGGTCGACCGGCGCACCCGCCGACGTCCCCTGGATCACCTCACCGGCATCGTGTTGCGTCCGCACCCCGAACGGCAGCACCGCGAACAGCATGATCCACCACGCGAAGAAATAGATCGCAACCGCGAACGGCCAGCCGATGGGCGCGAGCCGGAACCACTGCGCCGTTAGCGCCACCAGTACCGACAGCCCGGCCACAATCGGCAGGAGCGAACGCGTGGAACGCGTGGTGCCCATCAAACCTGCTCCAGTTCGACGAGCGTACCGAGAAAATCCTTCGGATGCAGGAACAGGACGGGCTTGCCGTGTGCGCCAATCTTCGGCTCACCGCTACCGAGAACCCGCGCCCCCTGGGCTTTCAGCCGATCGCGAGCGGCGATGATGTCGTCCACCTCGTAGCAGACGTGATGGATGCCACCGTCGGGATTGCGATCGAGGAATTTCGCTATCGGCGAACCTTCGCCGAGCGGCTCGAGCAACTCGATCTTGGTATTCGGCAACTCGACGAATACGACAGTGACCCCGTGATCGGGTTGCGGCGATGGGGCCGATACCCGCGCCCCCAGTGTCGCCTTGTAGGTCTCGACGGCCGGCCCGAGCTTGGGGACCGCGATTGCAACGTGATTGAGCCGCCCGATCATGTGTCAAACACCTCTTCCGTTTCTAGTCCACGATCGCCGTCATGACTTTCACGATGGGGCGTTTGCCCCAGGCGTTCTCGACGGCACTGCGCACCGCACGCCGGACCGCCTCCTCGACCCGCCCCGTGTCGCTCCGCCGCTTCGGCGGGATCGACCTGAGCGTCCCGTCGACGGCGTCGACGACGATGTCGAAGATCTCGGTCCCCTCCGCATCCGTCTCGGGAATACCGTCGAGAATGGCATCTGGCTCTGCGGCAATTCCGCCCTTCCCGTCGAGAACGAGCGAAACCACGACGATCCCGGCCTCGGCGAGCTTGCGCCGGTCGCGCACCGTCCCCGAGTCACCCTCGACGAGCAGGTCCCCGTCACGGAAGAGACGCCCGACCGGCGCTTCGTCGATGACCGCCGCCTCGCCCGGCGCAAGTCTGACGATGTCACCGTTCCGGACCCGCAGCACCTTGGGAACACCAAGCCCTTTGGCCAGTTCAGCATGCGCCGCGAGATGGCGCGCCTCACCATGCATCGGGATTGCGACCTGCGGCCGGACCCAGCCGTACATGTCCTTGAGTTCCTCGCGCCTCGGATGGCCCGTCACATGCACCAGCGCATCCGCATCGGTTATCAGTCTGACGCCGCGCTCGACGAGCTTGTTCTGGATGCGTCCGACAGCGCGCTCGTTGCCCGGGATCGTGCGCGACGAGAAGATGATCGTATCACCCTGCCCGAGCTTGACGTGCGGATGATCTCCCTGCGCGATCCGTGCCACGGCGGCCCGCCCTTCGCCCTGGCTTCCCGTGCAGATCACGAGGCACCGGCTCGGCGAGATTTGTCCGAACTGCGTCTGATCGAGCGTCTTGAGTGACCGGGGCAGGTGACCCGTGTCCTGCGCGACCGCGATGATCCTGTGCAACGCTCGCCCGGCCACCACGAGGACACGGCCGTTGGCAGCAGCAGCTTCCGCAATAGCGCGAATGCGCCCGACGTTCGAGGAAAACGTCGTCACGGCGACCACGCCGCCGCATTTGCCGACGACGTCGATCAGCGACTGCGCGACATCAGACTCCGATGGCGAGCGGCCCTCGCGCATGGCGTTGGTGGAATCGCACATGAAAGCGGTGATGCCCTGGTCGCCGAGTGCCTTGAGCCGGTTCGCGTCTGTCCGCGTCCCCGTCGCATAGGGAGTGTCCTCGATCTTCCAGTCCCCCGAGTGGAGCACGCGCGCCTCGGGCGTCGAGATGAGAAGCGCCTGCGGCTCCGGAATGGAATGCGCGACCGCGATGAATTCGAGATCGAACGGCCCGACCTTGAAACGGCCCTGCACCGGGACCTCATTGATCACAATACCGACCCGATTGCCCTGCTCGGCAAGCTTTGCCTTGATGAGTGCCGCCGTGAACGGCGTCGCGTACACCGGCACCTTCAGCCGCGGCCAGAGTTCGATCAGCGCCCCGAAATGATCCTCGTGCGCATGCGTCAGCACGATCCCTGCGAGATTGACGTGCTCGTCTTCGATGAAGCGTGTATCGGGAAGGATCACGTCTACACCCGGATCGAACTCGCCCTCCGGAAACGTGATGCCGAGATCGACCATCAGCCACTGACGCGCGTCAGCCGGTCCGCTGCCGTAGAGATAGCAGTTCATACCGATCTCGCCGATCCCGCCGAGGGCAGCGAACACCAGTTCGGAGGCACCAGAATGCCCCCCTTTCCGACCCACTGCCATCAACTGTCCTTACCTGGTGGAAGTATCGCGACATCCCCGAATGTCACCCTATGCTCGTACCCCCCCTCGTCTGCCAATATCAATGCCCCATCGGCCGCAAGGCCGCGAAATCTGCCGCGGATAACATTCTTGCCGGCATTCACCGTCAGTTCCTGTCCGATCGCATGCCCCGCACGACGCCAGCGATCGAGCACCAGATCGAACCCACGGCCCTCATCCCATGCCGCGAGTGCCGCCCGGAGACTGCGGTCCACATGCTCGAGCATCACCTCCGCCGTAACGCCGATACCGAGTGCCGACAACGATAAGGCAGCGCGCCCGATATCCTCGGGTGCGTGTTTGAGATTGATGCCGATACCGATGGCGACCGTCATCTCACCGCTCACGGGATTGCGCACGGCTTCCGAGAGAATCCCGGCGCACTTGCTTCCTCCGACGACAACATCGTTCGGCCATTTGAGCTGAAGCCCTGCCGGGGCCTGACCGGCTGCGGCCGAAACGATCGAATCGTGCACGGCAACGCCCGTGACGAGCGACAACTGCGCTGTCATGGCCTGGGGGCAGTCGAGTGTGACGAGTAGTGTCGCGTAGAGATTACCGGGCTCAGAAACCCAGGACCGCCCCGACCGGCCCTTGCCGGCCGTCTGACGTTCGGCCCTGAGCCAGATCGGGCCGCGCTCACCGGCGGCCCCCAGCCGAAGCGCCTCGGCATTGGTCGACCCGATCTCCGGATAGACCCGCACACCGAAGGACGCGTCGAACATTCCCATGCTCAGAACAACGAGCGGGCCGCGGCCGCCGCAGTTCCCATGATCCAGTCGCCCACCGAGCCAAATCGCGCCGGGAACGGAAGGAAGCCGAATACCACGATGAGGCTCGCTGCGACCATTACGAACCCTTCACTTCGCGCCACCGGCCTGAAGCGCACCTTCGGCTCGTCGAAATACATGACCTTGATGATGCGGAGATAGTAGTAGGCCCCGATGACGCTTGCGATCACGCCCAGCACTGCGAGCGGCCAGAGCTGCGCCTTCACCGCCGCGAGGAATACGTAATACTTGCCCCAGAACCCGGCGAGCGGCGGAATCCCGGCCAGCGAGAACATCATCAGCGCCATCGCCAGTGCCGCCCCCGGATTCGTCTGCGACAGCCCCGAAAGATCCTCGATCTCCTCGACACCGCCCTTTTCGGTTCTGAGGCCGAGGACGACCGCGAACGCACCGAGCGTCATGACGAGATAGATCGCGAGATAGACGAGAACGCCTTCGATCCCCTCCGCCGACGCCGCCGCCAGTCCGACCAGCACGAAGCCCATGTTGGCGATCGAGGAATACGCCAGCAGCCGCTTGATGTTGATCTGCCCGATCGCCGCCACCGCACCGAGGATCATGGATGCGATGGAAATGAAGACGATCACCTGTTGCCACTGCGGCTTCATCCCGCCGAGCGCGCCCACCATCACCCGCGTGAGAAGCGCGAATGCGGCAGCCTTGGGCGCCGCCGCGAAGAACGCCGTCACCGGCGTAGGCGCACCCTGATAGACGTCCGGCGTCCACATATGGAACGGCACCGCAGAAATCTTGAACGCAAGACCGACGAGAATGAACACGAGACCGAAAATCAGCCCGATGTTGCGCCCTGCCGCCGGTTGCAGCGCCACCGTTGCGATGTCGGCGAACTTGGTCGAACCGGCAAAGCCGTAAACCAGCGAAGCACCGTAGAGCAGCATCCCCGACGACAGTGCACCGAGAACGAAATACTTGAGCCCCGCCTCCGACGACTGCACGTCGTCACGCTTGAAGGCCGCCATGACATAGAGCGCAAGGCTCTGCAGTTCGAGACCGAGATAGAGCGAGATGAGATCGTTCGCCGAAATCATCATCATCATGCCGACGGTCGCCAGCACCACGAGAACGGGATACTCGAACTTGAGGTATTTGCCCTCGCGCATGTCGTTGAACGACAGCAGCAGCGTTGCTGCCGAAGCTATGCAGACGATGATCTTCACAAAGCGCGCGAACCCGTCGAACCGCATCGCCCCGTCGAACAACGTGTAGACCCCCGACGGCTGCCCCGCGACTAGCACCCCCGCGCCGATCAGCAGCGCGATCGCACCCCAGCCGATAATCTCCGCATTGCCATCCGTTTCCCTGAGGAAAACCCCGAGCATGAGCAGTGCCATCGCCCCGACGGCGAGCAGCAGCTCCGGATAGATGGGACCGAGTTGCGCGAAGAAAGTCATATGAGCTCACTCAGAAGGGACGCCAACTCAGCGATTGATGTTTGCGGTCTTGATTGCAGTCTCGTACCCGGCCACGAGGTTCTTGACCGACTTCGAGGTCACATCGAGGATCGGTGCGGGATAGACACCGAAGAGGATCGTCAGAACCACGAGCGGCGCCAGGATGGCGATTTCACGCGCGTTGACGTCCGTGATCGCCTTGAGCGCCGGCCGCTCGATGACACCGAAGATCATCCGGCGATAGAGCCACAGCGCATAGGCGGCCGACAGGATGACACCCGTCGTGGCGAAGAACGCGACCCAGGTGTTGGCCTTGAAGGCCCCGAGCAGCGTCAGGAACTCCCCGACGAACCCGGATGTTCCCGGCAGGCCGACATTGGCCATCGTGAACACCATGAAGCAGAACGCATAGATCGGCATCCGGTTGACGAGACCACCGTATGCCGCGATCTCTCGCGTATGCATACGGTCGTAAACCACGCCAACGCAGAGGAACAGCGCGGCCGATACGATGCCGTGGCTGATCATCTGGAACACCGCGCCTTCGACGCCCGGCACGTTGAACGTGAAGATACCCATCGTCACGAAACCCATGTGCGCGACCGACGAGTAGGCGATCAGCTTCTTGATGTCCTCCTGCGCCAGCGCCACCAGCGAGGTGTAGATGATCGCGATCACGGACAACGTGAAGACCAGCGGCGCGAAGTCGTGGCTCGCGATGGGGAACATCGGCAGCGAGAACCTGAGAAACCCGTAACCGCCCATCTTAAGCAGGATCGCAGCAAGGATCACCGACCCCGCCGTCGGCGCCTCGACGTGCGCATCCGGCAGCCAGGTGTGAACCGGCCACATCGGCATCTTCACAGCGAACGACGCGAAGAACGCGAGCCACAGCCACGTCTGCATGTCCGCCGGGAATTTCGTCGCCATCAGCGTCGGAATGTCGGTCGTTCCCGCGTGCCAGTACATCGCCATCATGGCGAGCAGCATCAGAACGGACCCGAGCAGCGTATAGAGGAAGAACTTGAAACTCGCATAGACACGCCGTGCACCGCCCCAGACGCCGATGATGATGAACATCGGAATGAGACCGGCTTCGAAGAACAGGTAGAACAGCAGCAGGTCGAGCGCGCAGAACACGCCGATCATCAGCGTCTCGAGCACGAGAAACGCGACCATGTAATCCTTGACGCGGTTCTCCACGCTTTCCCAGCTCGCCAGGATACAGAACGGCATCAGGAACGTCGTCAGCAGGACGAACGGCATCGAAATTCCGTCGACGCCCATCTTGTATTTGATAGGCCCGAGCCAGGCCGCTTCCTCGACGAACTGGAAGGCAGCACTGTTGCGGTCGAACTCGGTCCAGATCGGAATCGAGACGATGAAGGTCAGCACGGTCGTAATGAGCGCGATCCAGCGCGCATTGCGCACCGAATCTCGCGGCAGCAGCGCGATCCACGCCGCCCCGACGAGCGGCAGGAAGGTGACCAGCGAAAGGATGGGATACTTGCTCATCGGCCGACCCCGGCAAAGATGATGTAGGTGAGGATCGCCGACAGTCCGATCAGCATTCCGAAGGCGTAGTGATAGACGTACCCGGTCTGGACCTTCGCGACCTTCCCTGTCGCCCAACCGACCGATGCGGCCGTCCCGTTGATCGTCCCGTCGATGACCGCGCCGTCACCGCCCTTCCAGAGCATGCGCCCGATCGCCTTGGCGGGACGCACGAAAAGGAAATCGTAGAGTTCGTCGATGTACCACTTGTTGAGCAGGAACAGGTAGACCGGCCTGAACACGCGCGCCGTGGTCGCCGGCAGCGACGGAACCGCGATGTAATAGACATAGGCGAGCGCGAGACCACTGAGCATCGCGAACAACGGCGCCCAGCCGACCCACTTCGGGATGTCGTGCATCGCGTGCAGGATGTGGTTCTGCTGCCCTTCGAAGATCGCCTTGCCCCAGAACACCTTGTAGGGATCGACAGCACCCGCGCCGTGCCCCACGCCGATGAAATACTTCGAGAAGACGAATCCGGCCACCACCGCGCCGAAGGCCAGGACGAAAAGCGGCACGAGCATCACCATCGGGCTCTCGTGCGGCTCGTGTGTGCCGTGACCGTGGCCATGATCGTCGTGCGCGTGATCGTCGTGCTTCGCCGCATGCGCCGCGTGATCGCCGTGATGGGCGTCGTGACCATGCCCCCAGCGTGCCGTTCCGTGGAAGGTCATGAACATGAGACGCCACGAATAGAACGAGGTCATGAATGCCGCCACGACGAGCATCCAGAACGCATAGTTGTTTGGCGTATGCGCCGCGTAGGCCGCCTCGATGATGGCGTCCTTGGAATGGAACCCGGCAAACCCGATCACGTGCGGGTAACCGACACCGGTCAGCGCCAGGGTGCCGATCAGCATCATGAGCCACGTCGTCGGGATCTTGGACCTCAGCCCGCCCATGTTGCGCATGTCCTGCTCGTGGTGCATCGCATGGATCACCGAGCCGGCACCGAGGAACAGCAGCGCCTTGAAGAATGCGTGTGTGAAGAGATGGAACACACCCGCCGTATAGGCGCCGATCCCGCACGCGACGAACATGTAGCCGAGCTGCGAACACGTCGAATACGCGATGACGCGCTTGATGTCGTTCTGCACGAGCCCGACCGTTGCTGCGAAGAACGCTGTCAAGGCTCCGACGAACGTCACCACCTGAAGCGCGGCCGGCGCATACTCGAACACGCGTTCGCTTTTTTTCCGTACGGCGGACGGGTAAAC
>DAOMWV010000100.1:0-11170 GCA_035436725.1 Hyphomicrobiaceae bacterium | reverse complement strand
CATGACCGCGGGCAAGCCCTTCCCGCCCGGCCATCGCCTGCGCTGGCACGTCCGCCCCGAACGCGCCGACACGGCGGTCGTTCCCCTCTCCGCCGACGCGCAGGATGCGCTCGTCCCCGTCGCCGCAGGCCGCCTTGTCGTCACCCTCGAAGATGGCCTCGCCCGCGCCGAGACGATCGTGACCGCGCCGGAGAAGGGCCACCTCCTCGTCGAAGTCCCCCTCGAAGCAGGCATCGTCCGGCTCGGCAGTACGGAAGACGCCGCGACATTCCTGACCGTTTACGAACGTGCATCGGTGGAAGGCCAGCAGGCCCCGGGACAGCCGGCTGCCGCGGGCCTGGTCCCCGGTCGCGTCGTCGGATTGCTCCCCACCGTGCCGGCCGCCGTCACCTTGCCCGCAGGCTCGTATCTGTTGCGAACCGAACGCGGCAACCGCCGCGCCGACACGCCCGTTACGGTCGCGGCCGCCCAGATCCAGTCGCTGCCCTTGCCGCCGCGTGCCACCGTCGAGGTCACCTTGGCCAATCGCATCGCCGCCGATGGCAAGGACCGCAATGCCGGCCGTCCCGCGATCCTGTCGATCGAGGAGGACGATCCTTTGAGCCCGCGCGGCCGTCGCGAGATCGCACGATCCGCAGCTGCGCCCGCCGTCTTCACCCTGCCCCCCGGCACCTACACCCTCGTCGCCTCCCAGGGCCCGCTCGAAGTGCGCGAACGCATCGCACTGACCGCGGGCGAGCGTGTCCGCCGCACCATTCCGCTCGCCACCAGTCGTCTCATTCTCGCCATGCGTGCTCCGACTGGTGAGCCGATTGCCCGCGATGGCGGCCCGGTCTGGTTCGTCGTCGAGCGACGCGACGTGACCGGCGGCGAGCCGCGCCATGTCTTCGAACAGGCCCCCGTGATCGACGTGCCGCCCGGCCGATATTCGGTGACCGGGCATTTCGGAACCGCCACTGGACCGGTCGCAGTCGAAGTCGACGTTGCCGCAGGCGAGACACGTGCGGTCGTACTGACACCACAGCTCGGCACACTCGTGGTTCGTCCCGGCGCAAAGTTGACGGGCGAGGTTTCCTGGCAGTTGACCGACCAGGCCGGGCGTCGCCAGTGGCTGTCCGGTTCGGGCCCGATTTCAGTCAATCTGGCACCCGGGCGCTACGACCTGCGGGCCGCGTCACGCGGACAGGAGGCGGAGGGCCGCATCGAGATTCGTCAGGGCGAGCGGCGCGAGGCCACCATCGGCGATTGAGACGCAGTGGCAGAAATCCGACCGGCGCTGCGCCCGCCACGCGCCCTAATCCCGCTGCAATCACGCGGTTTCTGCAGGTTCTGCTCCGTTCAGGTCCCGTCGCTCCTTTCACCTCTTGCGTGACGGCACCGAACCGGCCAAACAGACGTCTTCGAGCGTCCTCGACGGAAGTCTGCGATGCGCACCGATCTCCACTCGCTCCGGAAAGGATCCGGTTGTCAGCCGCGCCCGCGTGGCCTGGGCCGACGCGTCTGGCTGGCTGGCCATAGTGCCGCGACTGTTGTGCTGTTCCTCGGCCTTGTCGCCGTCAACGCGGCGGCCCAGCCGGCCGGCAACTGGTCCACCGAGACACGCCCTCCTGCCTCTGCCTCGACCGCACCAGCCGCTGCGACACCTGCGCTACCCGTCGATCCGTCGGCTCAGGTCGTGGTGCAGGTCAGCGCCGCACTCACCGAAGACGGCCAGGCCATCGATCAGGGCCTTGTCTGGCATGTATTCCTCGATAACCCCGATCCCGCCGTCAAACCGCGTCTCGTCCGGCAGAGCCGCGAGGCGACGCCGTCGTTCAGGCTCGATCCCGGCGAGTACCTCGTCAACGCCGCGTTCGGTCGCGCCAACCTGACCCGACGCATCGTCGTCACATCGGGCCGGCCGATGAACGAGCGCTTCGTCCTCAACGCGGGCGGCCTGAAGATCATCGCAACCTTGTCAGGCAGTGAATCCGCTCTCGATCGTGCCGTGTCCTACGACGTCTTTTCCGAGGAGCGCGACCAGACCGGCAACCGCATGCGCATCGTCGCCGGCGCGAAACCGGGGCGCATCCTCCGCCTCAACGCGGGCCAGTACCAGGTTATCTCCACCTACGGCGATGCCAACGCGCGCGTTCTCACCGAAGTCAGCATCGAGCCCGGCAAGCTGACCGAAGCGACATTGACGCACGCCGCCGCGCGCATCTCTTTCCGGCTCGTCACGCGCCCCGGCGGCGAAGCCCTGCCCGAGGTCGGCTGGTCCATCCAGTCCGCGCAGGGTGAACTGATCAAGGAAAGTGTCGGCGCTGTCCCCACGCACGTCCTTGCTGCCGGAAAATACGTGGTGGTCGCCCGCCGGCAGGGTCGTGCCTATCGCGCCGAATTCACCGCCAATGCCGGCGACAACACCGCCGTCGAGGTCGTCGCGCGTTAGGGATGATCGGACTTCGGCACGCCCCCACGTGCACGACACCCTTTTCGGCGCTGTCAACTAGGTAGGTACCTAGGTGAAGCGGCGGCGCCGTTCCGCTACTGTCCGAACTGCGAGCCGTTGACCCGGTCGCCGGACCCGCGACGCGGCGCTACTCGAGGCGCTCCCGCTGCGGACTGGAAAGTGATCCTGGACAGGTTGCTTGCCGGGTCACGGCTCGCTGAAACACGAAGGCGGCGCTCCGGCGCCGATCGCGCGCTGGATCGAACGATGCTACCCGACATGACCTGCGCTACCGTCGCGAACTGCAAGCTTGGTTTTCTCCGTCGCTACGATTTTTGCGCCACCTTTTTCGCCAACCCGCTTAACCACGACAATGTCCCCGTGACCGGCGATCTCCACGACTTCCGGTCCTCGCCCCGTCACCACCCGGCCCGCTCTTTGGCTCATGGGACCACCGGGGCCATCTCGCGCCACGACCTGCGGACGAAGGAGCGAAAACTGTTTCCAGCCGCCGCCGGAAATCAACGCGCGTTCGACAGCCCGCTCCGGGTTCTGCAGTCTTGCTTCCGGCGCTGGGTTCACCTGCCCATGCGTATCGGCTTGGAGAACACGCAGTATCCCTAAACCTCAGGCGATGACCGACGCCGTCAGGATGTAGTCCCTGCCGCCACGCGCGAACGGCAGGACCAGGCGTTGATAACTGAGCCGCATGCCTGCGGTTCGTCCGAACCCTACCGTCGCGTCGATCGTCTCGGCACTTGGCCCCCTGTCCGGTGTAACCGGAGAAAACCCTTCGTCGATCCACTGACCGTATTCGGTCGCCGGCAGCATCCGGAACGGCTCGCCCAGCTTGATGAAGCCCGTGCGCTGCGTATACGCGCGAATGCCCGATCCGATCACGGCCGCCACATACAAGTCGTCGGCCCTTTCGCGCGTCATGAGGGCATACGTCCCGTTGAACAGGCGATCGAGCGCTTCGATTGCGTCTTCCGGCCGCTTCGTCGCCAGCAAGGCGGTCAGCGCCGTCGGCCACCGCTCGGCGAAGAACGACGCGTCGATCGGCAGTGTGAGGCGCGAGAATTTCGGCCGGGCCGTGCGTCTCTCGAGTGCATTGGAAAGCACACGCAACGCCTCCTGCCGCGAACAGACGTGCGCCAAAGGCCCCGGCTCTGCGACGTCCCGCAGCACGACGCGTCGCACCTCGGTCCGCGCGAGAAATACGAAAGCACGCGTGAGCGAGCGCGGATCGGCCGACGAGCTGTCATAGGTGAGTATGACCGAACCGGTCGTGTGCTGGACGGTGATGCCTGCCGGATCGAGTTTCTGACGAAGCACCAATGCGCCGCCGTCGTCGATGGAATAGTGTCGCGACATGGCCGCTCTCGAAAAGAATCCCTCGGCGCAAAATGAGATCGCCGCGCACTGATTATTTGCGACGCCGCCACGGTTGCAAGAGGCAGTCCCGTCACACTCCCGGTTTTATCGCTCGTTGCGGTATGGTCGATCGCTGAGACCCAATCCGTACAACCGGGAGGCCACCTCGAACGTTCCGAGATAGCCGCGCACCGACGCTTCGATCGGCTCCGCATACCCGCCGCCGATCGCGATCGAAACCGGTATGCCATGGTCCTTGCAGGCCCCGAGAACGAGCGCGTCGCGCCGTGCCAGACCCTCGTGGGTGAGATCGAGCCGCCCGAGCCGGTCCTCTTTCAGCGGATCGGCGCCGGACAGGAAAAAGACGATGTCCGGCCGATGTGCCAGGACCCTGTCGAGCGCCGGCGCGAGTGCTGCGAGATAGTCGTCGTCCCTCGTCCCGTCCGCCAGTTCTACGTCGAGCGTCGAAGGCACCCGACGAAACGGGAAGTTCCGCTCGCCCTGGATCGAGAGAAGGAAGATCCGCTCGTCCCCACCGAGGATTGCCGCCGTCCCGTCGCCCTGGTGCACGTCGGTATCCACGATCGCGAGCCGCGCGACCCGTCCCGTCTCGATGAGAGTGCGCGCTGCCACGGCGAGGTCGTTGAAAACGCAGAACCCCGAGCCGAAATCGGTATGTGCATGGTGCGTGCCCCCGGCGAGTTGCCCGCTGATACCATGCTCGAGCGCAGACCTCGCCGACGCGATCGCCCCTCCCACGGTCGCCCGGCTTCTGAGGACGAGCGTCTCGCTCCACGGCAGCCCGATTCGCCGCATGGCGTCCGGCGTCACGTTCCCGTCCAGCATCGCATCGACATAGCCGTCGGCATGGGCCCTGAGCAGGTCCTCGCGTGCTGCGATCGGCGACGGCACCAGGGTCGCGCGCGCCAGCGTGCCCGCTCGTTCGATCGCCGCACGCAGCATCCCGTATTTCCCGGCCGGAAACCGGTGCCCGGCCGGCAGCGGGATGGGCGGCACGTCGGGAAAATAGAACGCCGGTCCGTCAGTCACTCAGTCAGGTCTTGTCGTCTGGAGTTCTGTCAGCTGAGAATGCGGCAGACCGCTTCGATCTCGACCGTGATCCCGTTCGGCAGCGACCCCATCCCGACCGCCGAGCGCGCGTGCCGGCCGCGATCTCCGAGCACGTTGACGAACAGGTCCGAGCACCCGTTGATGACCGCCGGTTGTTCGCCGAATTCCGGCGTTCCCCGCACCATCCCGAGTACCTTGATCACTTCGACCTTGTCGAGGTCCCCCGCCGCCTGCTTCATCGCCGCCAGCAGTCCGAGGCCGACCAGCTGCGCGTGCCCATACGCTTCCTTTACGCTCACGTCCTTGCCGACGATCCCCGTATGCAGCGTCCCGTCGTTTCGTCTCGGCCCCTGGCCCGACAGATACAGCATGTCGCCGGCGCGCTTCCACGAAACGTAATTCGCGATCGGGCGCGGCAGATCCGGCAATGTGAGCCCGAGCTTTGCGAGATTGTCTTCAGCCGTCATGTCGAACTCCCAAAGAGCGCCAGTTTCCCGTATCGGCCGCGCCCTGTAAATGCCGTCCAGGCGACCGTTGCGCACAGCCACCCGTGCAGAATTGACACAGCACCGGGCTGTGATCACGTCCGCAGAGCCCGCACTTCTTGTCGCCGGACCACCCTATCGTCTAGTGTCCCGTCACGTTTCGCGTGATATCGCCCAAGTCGTCCAGCCCGCTCTGATCGGGGCCCGCTTTCGGGGAACCGCAATGATTCGTTCCGCCTCCGCGGCATTTGTCCTGTTGTCCGCAATCACTATCGCCCCGTCCGCAGCCACCGCCCAGGGGTCCTGGTCGGGCGGCAGCCCCGTCTACCAGAGCGATATCGATCGCCAGAACGAACAGGCCGAAGCCGCCCGCGCCGCGCGCCGTGCCGCTGCTCCTGCCCCGGTGAAGTATCCTCCCTTCATGGACGGTGGCGCCAAGCCGAACATCGCGCCGGCCACCCCGCCGATCGTCTTTTTCGATCAGCCCGAAGAGCCCGGCACCATCATCGTCGATACCAACGGCCGCAAGCTCTATTACGTGCTTCCTGGCAAGAAGGCCTACGAATACCCCATCTCGGTCGGCCGCGACGGCTTCACCTGGAGCGGCACCGAGCGCATCAGTCGCATCGTTGCCTGGCCGTCCTGGACCCCGCCCCCGGAAATGCGCAAGCGTCAGCCCGGCCTGCCCATCACCGTGTCCGGCGGCGTCATAAATCCGCTCGGCGCGAAGGCGCTCTATCTCGGCAACACCATCTATCGCATTCACGGCACCAACAACGAGCGCTCGATCGGACGTGCCTCTTCGTCCGGCTGCTTCCGCATGATGAACGAGCACGTCGTCCATCTCGCGACCTTGGCCAAGGTCGGAACCAAGGTCCGCGTCGTGCAGGCCTATAACGGTGGTGTTAGTCAGAATGCACCGCTGTCCTCGATCTTCAGCTTCCTCGCCTCCGACGATGAGCCGCAGCCGACCGCGAAATCGGCACCGAAGAAGAAGACGCGCCAGAACTGAGGCGTCGGCGACAGCCGCACTTGCGACAGTGCGGCCGGTCAGGCCAGCAACCGCTTGAGTTTCCGCACGGCGCTGTCGGGCGTCGTGAGAACGGGTTTCCCGGTTGCCGCAGCGATTCCGTCTGCTGCCCGCGCCAGGCTGAACTGAGCGAGCGCGATCGCCTTCGTCGCGCCAAGCCGTGCCGATGCCGCAGCAACCGCCAGCCGGTCGTGCGCGCCGCCGTCCCCGCGATCCAGTGCCGCAAGCGCCCCCTCGACGAGACACGGCACGAGCTCTATCCCGCGCGGAAACTCGGGCGGCATCGACGAAAGGGTCGGGGCGAAGGTCGCAACAAGCCCGATCGGCCCGCCGATGGCCTGAGCTTCCTCGATCATCGCCTCGTTCGGCTTGAGCACCGGCATCGGTGCAAGATCCCGCGCCACCGCCTCGATGCACTGCCCGAACGCCGAACACGTGAACAGGATGCCGTCCACTCCGGTCGACTTCGCGTAGCGTCCGAGCGTCAGGAATCGCTCCGTCATACCGTCGGTGAGCTGACCCGCCCGCGCCAGATCGGCTGACAGGCTGTCGTCGAGCAGGTTCATCAGCCTGGGCTCCGGCCACAACCGCCCGAACGCGGCCTCGATCGGTCCGATCGAATGCTTGAGCGCGTGAATGAGCCCGATACGCAATCATGCCTCCCAGGAACTGGACCTCGACGGCTGGACGGTTAGAGACCGGGTCCTCGGCCTCTATGCCGGCGCCGGGCCTGACGTTGCCCGCATCCGCTGCCAAAGATAGATCGGCAGGCCGATGCCGAGACCCACGATGTCCGTGACCCCACCCGGATGCATCAGCGACAGCGCTGCGATCGCGAGCACGAACCGCAGCGGCATGGCGAGTTTGCCGCCGAACCATCCCTCTGTCGAACCCGCCAGGAACCAGACACCGATCGCCGCCGTCACCGTCGCCTGGATGATCTCCGGCCAGCTCCCCTTGAACAGCAGGACCGGCGAGAAATAGAACATGAATGGCACGATGAAGGTTGCGAGCCCGAGCTTGAGCGCCGTCCACGACGTTTTCCATGGATCGGCCTGCGCGAGCCCGGCAGCCGCGAACGACGCCAGCGCGACCGGCGGCGTGATTGCCGACACCACCGCGAAGTAGAAGATGAACATGTGCGCGACGAGTACCGGCACGCCGATCTTGGCAAGCCCCGGCGCGATGACAGCCGCACCGATCGCATACGCCGCTGTCGTCGGCATCCCCATGCCGAGGATCAGGGCGACACATGCCGCGAAGAACATCGCGAGCAGCTGGTTGGCGCCTGCAATGGCGAGGATCAGTTCGGAGAACCTGCCGCCGACGCCAGTGAGTGCCACGACGCCGACGATGATGCCCGCGCAGGCGCAGACGGCGACGAGCTGGATGCTGTCGCGTGCTGCGATGTTGAGCGCTTCGAGCGTCCGCCGCCAGCCGAACATGAGAGCCGGTATCGCGACGAGGCCGATCGTCATCGGCACGGAATAGGCCTTGCCGAAGGCTTCGGTTCCGTAAACTGCGGCGGCCCCGAAGGCGACGCCGAACAGTGCGAGCAGACCGAACCGGAGAATGGCCCCGAGCGCGACGCGCATGATGCTGTCGGAGCCCTCGGTCGAGACAACGCCGTTGGCATCGAAGTCCTTGAACTGTCGCGCGAGCCATCCGCAGACCAACGCGGACAGGATACCGAGACCACCCGCTCGAAACGGCGAGTATCCTTCGAGCAATGCCCAGACCAGCACGAAGATGGGGGCGAGCAGATAGACGCGCTGTGCGATGGCGCCGACCGGCGGCAGCTCCGACCGCGACAGGCCCCTGAGCCCGAGCCGGATCGCATGCAGGTCGACGTGGATCCAGCACGCGATGTAGAACAACAGCGCCGGAATGACGGCCGCAAGCGCGATGTCGCCGTAAGCGATGCCGGTGATTTCCGCCATCAGGAAGGCGCCCGCCCCGAGAACCGGCGGCGTGATCTGCCCACCCGTCGACGACGTGGCCTCGATGGCGCCCGCAGTCGCGCGATCGTAACCAACCTTGCGCATCATCGGGATCGTGACCATGCCGGAGGCGACCACGTTCGCAACGGCCGACCCCGAGATCGCGCCGAACAGCACACCCGACGCGACTGCCGCCTTCGCTGGTCCGCCGCGCGCCCATCCGAACAGCGAATTACAGGCGTCGTTGATGTAGTCGCCGGCTTTCGACACGGTGAGGAAGGCGCCGAATGCCACGAACAGGATGATGTACGATGACGATACCTGTGTCGTCACGCCGAACACGCCGTATTCGGAGTAGATGTAGGTGAAGAAGCGATCGATCGCGAAGCCCTTGTGCGCGAGCACGCCCGGCATCCACGGCCCGACGAAACAGTAGATGATGAAGATGCTGGCGATCAGCGGCAGCGCAAGGCCCGTCATGCGGCGCGCGAGTTCGAGGATGAGGAAGGTGCCGACGACGCCGACGATGACGTCGGGCGTCGTGAACTGCGCGCCCGCCCGGAACAGCAGGCCGTCGAGTTCGACGGCAATATAGATCGCACAGGCGATCGACGCAGCCACGAGGATCCAGTCGTACCACGGCACGCCATTGTTGCCGGTGCGCCGGAATGGTGCCGACAGGATGAAACCGATGGCGCCGCCCCAACCGACGTGGATGGCGCGGAACAGAAGCGGCTCCAGCGAGTAGATGTTGAGAACGTAAAGGTGGAACAGCGTGAAAGTGACGCAAAGGAACGTGACAAGGGCGGCTTCCCACGGCCGCAACAGTCGCTTCGGCGCGGAGAATTCCTCCTCGACTTCGACGGGCGGTGCCTCCGCGGCGTCGAGAGCCGCAGCCTTGTTTCCAGTTGACATCTGCGTCCCTCCCGTCCCCGCGATGCGACGCCCGTTACCCGTGCTGCCACTCGCATGACCTGAAATACAATACGGCTCCCCATTGTGTTTGGGGAGCCGTATTTTCAGGTTTCGTTCAGCCCTTGTACTCTGCCGGGATCAGGTTCTTCGGAACGTTGATCCCCTTTTCCTTGAAGTAGCGGATGGCGCCCGGATGGAACGGCAGGAAGGTGTTGCGGTTCCAGTTCTCGAGCAGCGTCTCGACGGAAGCCGCGTGGCCCTTCACCATGTCGGCGTTGTTCTCGAGCACCGCTTTCGTCACTGCGTAGGCGAGGCTCTCCGGGACGTCCTTGTGCGCGATCGCGAAGTTGAACACGCCGACCGTCTTGTGGTCTTCGGTCAACTGCTGGTAGCTGCCCTTCTTGATGACGCTGTCGGAGAGTTCCGGCAGGGCCTTCTTGAGCGTCGCGATTTCCGCGTCCGTGAACGTGAAGAAGCGGACCTTGTTCGTCTTCTCGAGTTCCGAATACGCCGCGATCGGCACGCCCGCACAGAACGGGAACGCGTCGATCAGACCGTCGGCAAGGTTGGCCGCCATGTCGGAACCCTGACCGTTACGGACGGTGACGTCGAGGTTGAGCGCCTTGAACATCAGCGGGAAGTAGGTGCCGCAAGTGCCGGCCCGTGGCCCCACACCGGCCTTCTTGCCCGCCAGATCCTTGACCGACTTCACGTCACTCTTCTCGAGCGCGATGAAGTGGAATGGCGTGTCATACATCGGGAAGAGCGCCCGGATGTTGGTGTACTTCGTGCCCTTCGTCCACTCGCCCTTGCCTTCCCAGGCTTGCAGCGCGACGCCCATCGTGGTCATGCCGAAGTCGATCTGTTTGCTGTCCGTTAGGATGATGTTCTGGTTCGGACCCTGCGTCTGCTGCGTCGAGATCTTGGTGCCGATCTTGTCGTTGACGAGGCTGGCCCAGACCTGACCGTAGACGAAGTAGGTTCCACCGACGGAAGCCGTGCCGAGCGTCAGCGTCTGCGGCCAGCTCGGATCGGGTTTGGCCTGTGCGAGAACGGTCGTGGCAGCCGCCGCCAGGGCCGCGACGCCGATGAGGGCCCGCTTCGCGTATTGAACAGTTTTCAAATCTGCCTCCCTTTGCAGTCGATAGTGTTGTCCTTGGATCATGCGCCGGTCCCTGCGAGGTCCGTGCACGGCCATGATGTGGCAACCTAACTCGGTAATTGGATCGCACACAATCAGAAACGCATCTCCGTAACCCCGTCACGGTCGCGCGATCCGGCTGATTGGCCTCCGCCACGCGGTTGATACGGATCAATTCCGCAGGTTCCACACCGTATTTTCCGATCGCTCCCGAAGGTATTGTGCCGACCCGGATGGTCGTCGGCGACGCGATTTGGCCGCGTCCGGCCGGCTATCGGAAGAGGGGAGGGGCGGTCGGCAGCGGACCAGCCCCGTCACGCGCCGGACATGGGCGCGCGGCATACAAGGGCGGGGAAAGCAGGAGCACAATGGCCGATTCGATTTCCTTCATGCCGCTTGGCTCGATCGACGCCATCGTGTTCGACACCGAGACGACGGGTCTCGATGCTCGCAAGGCCCGCATAATCCAGATCGGCGGCATAACCATCGCAGCCGGCGCCATCGACGCAGCGCGCAGCTTCGAGGCCCTGGTCGATCCCGGCCAGCCCATCCCGCCGAGTTCGACCGTCGTCCACGGCATCTCCGACGCCGACGTCGCCGGCAAGCCACCCTTCCGGGAGGTCTACGACGAATTCCGCAGGTTCGCCGGCACGCGCCTCCTGATCGGCCACTCGATCTTCTACGACTTCGCCATCTTCCGCGAGGAGTGCAGGCTCGCCGGCCTCCCCTGGGTCCAGCCGCGCTCGCTCGACCTCCGCAACCTCGCCCGCGTCGCCGCCCCCG
>DAOMWV010000099.1:0-11239 GCA_035436725.1 Hyphomicrobiaceae bacterium | reverse complement strand
TTCGGAGACGGCGAGCGCCGCCAACCCGAGCCGGATGACCGACGCCCTCCTGCCCGCCGTCGCCGCAGGCGACCACCGCGCCGTCGTCACGACGCTCGCCCCCCTCTTGTCCGAAGTGACGCGCATCGGCGGCAGCAACGCCCAACGCGAGGTCGTCGAGGACACCTATCTCATCGCCCTCATGAAATCCGGCGATGCTGAGGCCGCACGCGCGCTGCTGGACGCCCGCCTGCATCGCCGCCCCTCGGGCCGCGACAGCCGATGGCGCATGGCGCTAGCCCACTGACAAGAGGCCACTGTCTTCCCGAAACCGTGAATTGGCAGTGTTTCCCGCGCCCGGCACAGTCGCCTTCGGTCACGTCAGGGGCAACGGAAAATGCTCGACACGGTATGGTTCGAAATGCGCGCGATAGTCGTCGCGACACTTGTCCAACTTGCCGGTATGTCCGGTCCCGCTCACGCCCAGCCGCCCACCGCCCCGCCGACCGTTTCCGGCGACGCGCTGATGGACCTGCTGCGCCAGCCCGGCCATGTCGCCTTCATGCGCCACGCCCTCGCGCCGTTCGAAGGCGCACCGAAAGAAACCGGCCGAACCGCAGAGGCGCTCGGCCCCTGCGAGACACAGCGCAATCTCGATGAACGCGGCCGTGCCGATGCGCGCCGCATCGGTGACGCCTTCCGGACGGCGGGCGTCGTCTTCGATCGCATCTATACGAGCAAATGGTGCCGCTGCCGTGAGACGGCTGAACTGATCGCGGGCCGTCCGGTCGAGAACCTGCCGCTGATCAACAGCTACTTCACCGATCCTTCCAAGGCGCAGAAGGGCCCGGCCCAGCTCGCCGCCCTGCGCGCGTTCCTCAACCACGACCTGAAGCCCGGCGATCGCGTCCTGATGGTCACCCACGGCAGTCTGATCCACGATCTCACGGAATTCGTGGCCGACGAAAGCGACATCGCCGTCGTCAAGGCCGACGGCAAGGGCGGCATCGTCGTCGTCGCCTCCGGCAAGCCCTGATCGCGTATCACGCCATGTGGAATTGCCCGACGCATCGGCACATGCCGGAAAATCAGGCAGTAGAAGTCACGCCGTTGTGAGCGACCGACCGCGCGATCCCTGTTAGCCTGATGCCGGGCCCAGCCCGCAGCGGTTCTTTCAGGAGATCATCTCATGTTGAAGAAAGCCGTGTTCGCCTCCGCCATTCTCGCTCTCGGAACGAGTGGCGCATTTGCCTGTGAGTTCAACAAATCCGCCCAGACGCCGATGCCGTCGGTCGCCGAAGCGCCAGTTCAGACGCCCGCACCAGTCGTCGCCACCGCCCCCGAAGCAACGCCCGCACCAACGGACGTCGCCCAGGCCGAGACGGTAAAAGCCGCCGAGACGAAGACGAACTGACCATCGTCGCAGAAATCCTGAGTTGAAAGCCGCCGCGTTGGCGGCTTTCGCACATTTTGGCGCGCTGAGCCGCCGGTCACCGGCCGAGCGGCCCGCCTCCGAGCCACGCCACACCTTCCCGGTAGAGCGCTTCGACCTCCGGTCCGTCGAGCCCCGGCATATTGCGCTTCACCGTGTAGCCGATGCGCGTCTGCAGATACGCGAGATGCCGGTAGCCCTCGGGAAACTCCGCGAGCAGATCCTTGTCGAGCACGAGACGCGCGCCCGGCTCCACCACGTCGATCCGGTCCTTCTCGTAGATCGGCTGGCGCAGCACGAGGCCCCATCGCTCCTCGCGCTTCTCGAAGAAATCATAGAACCGCCCGGTACAGACCACGTCGCAGAGCACGCCCTCGACGACAGCCCGCTGAGCGATCGTCATCTTGGTCTGCGAAATCGCCCGCGTACCCTCGACCTCGACCGCATTGCCTCCGAGAAAATGCAGGATGCGCACGCCCTTCGCGTAACCTTCCTCGCTGACCCTGATGAAGTGCTCGTATCCGCCCTGCGTCCACGTCGCCATCATCCGCCCGTCCGGATGCCAGACGGTTCGAAACCGGTCCCACATCCGTGCGTCGCGCCAGACCACCCATTTCTCGACGAGATCACGGATGATGCGCTGGTCGTCGCTGTGCCCGTGCGTCGCTGTCGTCACGATTTGCCCTCCGTCCGTCTCAGGGCCACTCTCTGGCCCACTCGGGTGCCGCGCGCGGCTCGAAACGCATGTCCCTGAGATCGGCGACCAGGATTGCGCCCGTCAGCGGATCGTCGACCGGCAGTGCGCACACGCGGCCATCGAGCCGGTAGAGCCGCCCGTCCATTGCGATGAGGAGATGGCCCGTGCCGTCCCAGTCTGCCCAGGAGCAGCGCGGAAAAAGCCGCAGCACATGCCCGCTGTGATCGACGACCGCATAGTCCTCGACATACCAGGCCCCGTCCCGTTCGCCGATCGCGCGCAGTATCCGCTGCAGTTTCAGCCCCGTTGACGCAGCCGGCGAGGCGCGCTCGATGATCTCCGGCGTAGTCAGCTCCCACGCATATCCGGGCGTGTTGCCATAGTCTCCGGACTGTCCCTGCGCGACGAGTGTCCACCCCGATCGGGACAGCCTGTGCAGCTCGATCGGATTGTACTCCCCGCGACCGGCCCATGGCGCACACGGACGCACCGCATAGCGGGCCGGGACCGGATCGTCGGCCGGCTCGGGGCCGAGCGGATGCCATTTCACCCTCCGCCCCGATGGTGCCTCCGCCCGCTCCACCTTGAAATGATTGAGTCCGATTTCGCGTGGTCCATCGAAGACGCCGCCACCGCCCCACGCGTCCCCTTTGGGCCAGAACGCGAGCGCTGTCAGATACGGCGTCCGGCTCACCGCCGTCCACGTCTCATGCGGGCCGCTCCACTTCGCCGCGAAACAGATCATGAGATCGCCGTCGGGCGAGAGATCGCAGCGCCGCTCATAGATGCGCCCGCGAAACCACTGTCCGGCCTCGATGCGGTCGTCTCCGAGCCACCAGCGCAGCACCAGAACCTGTCTGGTCGGACCTCGTCGGAAAACCACCGCCGACCTGCCGTCTCGCGCCAGGATACAGTAGATCCTGCACTGCGGATCGGTCGTCGCGAGGCCCGGTTCACCGCCGCGTTTCATGTCACACGAGACCAGCCATCCTGGCCCGCGCCAGCACACGCGCCGCCCGCACCTGATGCGGCCGGTCGATCATCTGTCCGCGCAGGTTGAGCGCGCCCGAGTTCGGGTTTGCCGCAAACATCGCCTCGATCTCCTTCGCCCACGCGATCTCCTCCGCCGCCGGCGTGAACGCGGCATTGATCGCGGGCACGAGATCGGGATGGATCGCCATCTTTCCCGTGAACCCGTCGCGCGCCGCGATCCGGCACTCCTCGGCGTGTCCAGCCTGGTCACGGAAGTTCACGTAGACCGTATCGATCGGCTGCCGTCCCGCCGCAACCGCCGTCATCAGACAGAGATCGCGGGCCAGCCGGTAGGGTGACGTCCAGGTGCGTCCGTCCGTCTCCCGTGTCGCCGACGAGCCGATGACGGCCGAAAGATCCTCGGCCCCCCACGTGATCCCTTCGAGCCGCTGCGTCGCGCCGAGATACGTCGGCAGCGTCAGCATCGCCGTCGGCGTCTCCGTCGCAATCGCGATGATGCGCGTCTGTCCCTGCGCGATACCCTTCGATTTCTCCGCGTGATCGAGCACCAGCGCGAGCCTGTCCGCGTCCGCCGCCGAATTCGGCTTCGGCAGGATGATGCCGTCCGGCTGTGCCCCGATCACGCCGGTGACATCGTCTTCCCAGAACGCCCCGTCCAGCGGATTGATCCGCACGTAGAGACGCGGGCGCTGAGCCTTCGGTCGCGTCTCCTTGATAAATGCCGCCGCCATTGCGCGCGCCTGCGGCTTGTTCGAGGCCGCCACGCTGTCTTCGAGATCGAGAATGAGCGCGTCTGCGCCCACGCCGAGCGATTTGCCGATCTTCTTTTCGCTGTCGGCAGGTACGAAGAGCATGGAGCGCATGGAGTATGTCCGTCGATGTTGGTGAGCATGGCGAAAGAGCCGGACACACTGCATCACAGTCAGGCGGCGCGGGCAATCCGCCCGAGCATCGTGGGTACGATGACTTTATGGAAGGGCATGATCGCAGCGAGATAGGCGCGACCGAAGCAATTGTGCCGCTTCACGAGCGTCGTCGCGACGACGCGCTGCCGGGAGGCATCGAGCGGCTCCACGTCGACGATCACGCGGAAATCGAGATGACGGTCGTCGAACCCGAGAACCAGCCGCCGCTCCGTCTCCGATATCACCGGGAAGAACCCGATCCGGTCACGCTTGCCCGCGTCCACCTCGTCCGTCCCCTTGAGGCCGAGCGGCCTGACGATCAGGTTGCGGAGCCGGAGCAGGCCGTCGACCCATGCGGGGACGCGTGTGAACACCTCGACCGCCGCCTGCCGCGCGTCGAGCCGAGTGCCGTCGAGTTGGCCAGGGAGCTCGATAGCGAATGCGTCGCCGAAATCGGCATCCGGCAGTTCCTGCTGCACCGAGGCGGGGAGGGGCACTGCGTGGGGCTTCATGTCTCACCTCGGCTGTTTGTGGCTGCAACTATAGCCTTCTGACACCTGGATGCGGATGATACAAGAAGCGCCGGGAATCGCTGTGTGACATGGAGCATCGGCGCACGATGGCTGATGAAATTTCGTACCCGGGCGCGCCTGCCGCCGTCCAGTCCGCGCTCAGGACCCTCGATCTCGAGCACGACGGCCTTCGCGCCGTTCGCGACGCTCTGGCCGATGGCATGGGTGCGCCGTTCGCGCGCGCGGTCGCGACCATCGCCGCGGCGAGGGGCCGCCTGATCGTCACCGGCATCGGCAAGTCCGGCCATGTCGGCCAGAAGATCGCCGCCACCTTCGCATCCACCGGCACGCCCGCGTTTTTCGTCCACCCGACCGAGGCCAGCCACGGCGACCTCGGCATGGTCACGGTCGACGATGTCATCCTCGCGCTGTCCTGGTCCGGCGAAACCGTCGAACTCGGCAATGTCATTACATATTCGCGCCGCTTCAACGTGCCGCTCGTCGCCATCACGTCGAACGCGTCGTCCGCCCTCGGCAGTCAGTCGGACATAGTGCTCGAATTGCCGAAAGCGAAGGAAGCCTGCCCGCACGGCCTCGCGCCCACGACCTCCACGACCATGCAGCTCGCGCTGGGCGATGCCCTCGCTGTGGCTCTTCTCGAAGCGAAAGGGTTCACCGCCCACGACTTCAAGGTCTTCCACCCCGGCGGCAAGCTCGGCGCGTCCCTTAAGTACGTGACCGACCTCATGCACAAGGGCGACGAAATGCCCCTGGTTGCCGAGACCGCAGCCATGAGCGAGGCACTGGTCACCATGACGGCGAAAAGCTTCGGCTGCGTCGGTGTCGTCGATGCCGCCGGCAAACTGACAGGTATGATCACCGACGGCGATCTTCGTCGTCACATGAGCGGCAATCTGCTGTCCGCGCGCGCCGCCGACATCATGACGCGTTCGCCCAGCACGCTGAAGCCGCAGACGCTCGCGCCCGCAGCCCTCGAACAGCTCAACTCGAAAAAGCGCACCCAGATCTTCGTGGTCGAGGACGGCAGGCCCGTCGGCATCCTCCACATCCACGACCTCCTCCGCGCCGGCGTCGCGTGAGCGATCTCGACTGTAATGGAAAATCGGCAGGCACAGCGCCTTTCCTCTCCCTTTAGGGAGAGGATGCCCGAAGGGCAGGTGAGGGTGACTTTCGACAGATGAACGCGACGAAGTATTCAGGCTTTAGGATTCCTCGGCCGCCCCTGCGGGGCATCTTCTGCCCAGGGGGAGAAGGTAGAGGGTTCTAGCCAACAAGCGCTTGCAACTCATAGCTAGTCGTTGTTCGCCACTCGCTATTCGCTTTATTCACGCCCGCGTGACGATCAGCACCGTACCGTTGACGCCGGTGATCTTGGCTTCCGCCCCGACCGGCAGTTCCGGCCCTTCCGCCGTCCAGACCGTATCGCCGAGACGCACGCGCCCGCGCCCGCCCGTGATGCGCTCTTCGACGCGCACGATGCGGCCGATGTATTCCTGACCGCGCTCGTTGAGCAGGGGAGCGTCGCTCTCCTGCTTCTTGTTGTAGAACGGCCGGCCGATCGCAATCGCGACGAGCGACACCACGCCGAACGCCAGCAGCTGCAGCCCGAAGCCATACCACCCGACCAGCAGCGACACGCCGACCACGAACGCGCCGATGCCGAAGAAGGCGAAATGCAGCCCCGGCACGAACGTTTCGAACGCGATCAACAGGACCGCTATCGCGATCCAGAGCCAGGGCGTGTAGCCGATCATCAAATCATAGAACGCCTGCATGATGGTCCCCGCCTGTCGAATGTGACGCGTTACGAATTACCCGAGCCCCACGGCGAGCCCTGCGGCACCTGCGGCGCACTGCGCTGCTGACCACCGCGCGGTGCGGGCGGCGTCGAGTTGCCGTCTCCGCCGCGTTTGCCGAACGCGTCGCCCGCGATCTCCGCGATTCCGGCGAGCGAGCCGATCAGCGACGACGCGTCGAGCGGCATCATCAGGATTTTCTGGTTCGGCGATTTCGCGATGCCCTCGAGCGCTTTGACGTAGTTGTTGGCGACGAAGTAGTTGATCGCCTGCACGTTGCCGGCCGCGATCGCCTGGCTGACCATTTCGGTCGCTTTCGCTTCGGCCTGCGCTGCACGCTCGCGCGCTTCCGCGTCACGGAATGCCGCTTCCTTCCGGCCTTCAGCCGCCAGCGTCACCGCCTGCTTCTCACCTTCGGCCTTGAGAATGGCGGCCTGACGCAGACCTTCGCTTTCGAGGATCTGCGCGCGCTTGTCGCGCTCCGCCTTCATCTGCCGCGCCATGCTGTCGACGATGTCGCGCGGCGGCGAGATGTCCTTGATCTCGATGCGCGTGAGTTTCACGCCCCACGGCTCGGTGGCGGAATCGACCACCTGCAGAAGGCGCGCATTGATCTGGTCGCGGTTGGCGAGGAGTTCGTCGAGGTCCATCGAGCCCATGACGGTACGGATGTTCGTCATGACGAGCGCGACGATCGAGTTTTCGAGGCTGTCCACCTGATAGGCCGCTTTCGCGGGATCGAGCACCTGGAAGAACGAGATGCCGTCGACCTTGACCATCGCGTTGTCGCGCGTGATTACGTCCTGCGAGGGGATGTCGATGACCTGTTCCTTGATGTTCATCTTGTAGCCGACGCGTTCCATGATCGGAACGAGGAAATGAAGACCTGGCGAGAGCGTGCGCGTGTACTGGCCCCACGCTTCGACAGTGTACTTGTAGCCCTGCGGCACCATCTTGACGGAGCCGAAGGCGATGGCGGCGGCGAGAACCGCGATCATGACGCCGACGAGGCCGAGGCCTCCGATCATTTCCATACTCATGGGTCCGTTCCCTTTCCCGACAAAGGTGGTCGTGCGGCAACGAAGCTGCCACGCCTTGTGGAAGGTTTTACGGCGATTTGGAAAACGATGTGTAAAGGTCTGATATAAATGGAAAATTTATTAATGCGCGTGAAGGTTGCCTGAAAAGTCGTTACCGTCGTGAGCCGCCGCCCCGTCCTCTCGTCGTAAAGAGCTGACGGCTGTTCATCGGCATGAATGCCTGAGAGGACGATCGCAATCACCTGGGAGGCTCGATGCGTAGATGGCATGTTGCCGCTTTGATCGCGGTCGCAATCGGTTGGGTGATCGGAAACAACATCGGCTCATCCTTGGCACTATCGGAATTCGCGGCGCGGCCGGTGGTCGCCTTTACGCGTGCCGACGTACGCGTTCCGGTCGCACAGCGCGACGCACCCTCCGATCCGAGCATGGCGCGCCTGTTGCACGGCGAAGGCATCTCGTTCGGTTACCGCTTCAAATTCGTGGCACCCGACGGCGGCTTGATCACCTGCGACCAGAAATTCCGTCAGTTCAGCTGTTCCGACGGCTGGCTCGCGGAGCGCAGTCGTTGACTTGGCCGTTCGTGCCTCACGTACCGATCAGTCTCGCCGCCGTCCGCCCAGATACGACAGCACCGTGCGCTGTTCCGAAATACCTGTCTGATGCCGCTTCACCTGCGAACACCAGACGCCCGTCCCAATCCGTCCCGGCGAGATCACGCCGCGTCGCCGGCGACACCCCGACAGCATTGAAACTGTATGCGCCGAGTGAGAGCGGGTCCTGTGACCAACGGGAAATCTGCGCCGCGCGCGGGGCGGGAAACGATCCGCCGAACATCGCCTTCAGTGCCTCGTGCGCCGATGCAACCATCGCCCGGTCATCGAGCGGCTCCATCTCGCGCGCCTGATGCCCCGCATTGAAGCCCAGCAGAACCGGTAGCTTAGCGCTGTGCGCCAGGCTCAACCATTGCGCCCAGACACCGTCCCTTGGTCCGAGCCATTCGATCCAGTCGACATCGCCAGGCCAGGCAACACGGTCGAAGCGCAGCCAGCACTTGTTGAGCAGTCCCATGCGAAGCGTATCGATCGCGCGCTGGCGTCTAGCCGCAAGAGGCGCATCGAACTTGACCGATCCGGCGCGCAGAACGCCGAGGGGGAGTGTGACGACGACGTGGTCGGCCTCGACCGTCGAGCCATCGGCCAGTCGCACGCCGACGCCACGAGCCGCACGGTGAAAGCCCTGCACTGTCGTCCCGCGCCGGATGTCCAGCCCGACGGCGAGAAAATCGATGACTTGGTCGAACCCCTGCGGGAAGAATACGTCTCCGCCGGCAAATTCCTCGCTGTCGTCGTGGTGCCACGCGGAAACCTCGGACCAGTCACCACCATATTCCTGTTCGACCGTGGAGTTGACGGCGTGGCGAACCATGCGCCGATCCGCCGTGCCGGCGGCCGTCCAGCCAAATGACGCGTGAACAGCGGCCGCAAGGGACATGTCTCGCTCCGCGCCCTCGGCGTTCTTTCGGGCAGACGCGATGAGGCCCATGGCTTTCTTCATCGGGATATCGAGGTCGACACGCCTGCCTGTCGCATCGAGAGACAGCGTCGAGTCGTAGCTTGTCGGGAGACGCTTCGCTCCTGCCGCGTTCGCAAGCTCGGTCAGCGGGTTGCCACTTACGCCATGGATCCAGCTGGCACCGAGATCCATAGGCAGGTCCGGCCATACTCTCGAGGTCCAGACCCGGCCACCGATCCTGTCTCGTGCCTCCAGCACCGTCACCCGTGCCCCGCGACGCGTGAGTTCACGTGCAGCGGCAAGGCCCGCCAGTCCTGCGCCGGCAACCACGACACGCTTGTTCGTCTTTGCTGCCGCTATCGCAGGTCCTCCCGCCAGCAAGAGTGGAAACGCTGAACCGGCGATGAGCCACTCACGACGCGTGAGAGTCTGTTCGTTTTGCCGCATGGTCCAATACTGCTCTGCGGTCACCCGGGTTTGTGATGATGGACATCGGCCTGACTGCTTCGGCCACTGAACGCGTGCCGGTCAACGTCGTTGTCACGCGGCGCGTCCTTGGACCAAGTGACACGGCTTGACGTTCGGCCGCACCGCCCACCCGACCCTCACAACCACCCCATCAACTCGCGCCGCACCACCGCTTCGATCGTGTCGAGACCACCCTTCGACGCATTGAGCGCCGGCACGTACGTGAAATCCTGCCCGCCGTTGTGCATGAAGATCTCGCGGTTCTCGACATCGAGCTCTTCGAGCGTCTCGAGGCAATCCGCCGAAAACCCCGGCGCCACGATCGCGAGCCGCTTGATCCCCTCTTTCGCGAACCGCTCCACCGTCGCGTCCGTCGCCGGCTCGATCCACGGGTCGTTCCCGAACTTCGACTGGAACGTGGTGATGATCTTCTCCTTCGGCCAGCCGAGCGCGTCCGTGAGCAGCCGCGTCGTCTTCTGGCAGTGGCAGTGATAGGGATCGCCCTTGTCGAAATACGCCTGCGGCATGCCGTGATAGGTCACGATCAGCTTCTCCGGCTCCCATGTCAGCGACGCCATATGCGTGCGAATGGAGCCCGCGAGCGCCGCGATGAAAACGGGATCGTCGGCATAGCGTGGTGCGACCCGCACCGCCGGCTGCCAGCGCATCTTCATCAGCGCGCGAAACGCCTGGTCGCACGCCGTCGCCGTCGTCGATGCCGCATAGTGCGGGTAGAGCGGCACGAGCAGGATGCGCTCGCACCCCTGCTTGACGAGTGCCTCGAGCCGGCTCTCCGTCGACGGGTTCTGGTAGCGCATCGCCCAGTCGACGATCACGTTCGGATGGCCGGAAAGCCGCGCCGCCAAACCGTCCGCCTGCTCGCGCGTTATCGTCTTGAGCGGGCCTTCGTTCCGCTCCTTGTTCCAGATCGTGTCGTAGTCCTTGCCCTTCCGCGACGGCCGGACCGTCAGGATGATGAAGTTCAGGATCGGCCACCACTTCCACTTCGGCTCCTCGATGACCCGCTCGTCCGACAGGAATTCCTTGAGATAGCGCCGCATCGACCAGTAGTCGGTGGCGTCAGGTGTCCCGAGATTGAGGAGCAACACCCCGATCTTGCCGAACGGGACCCGGGGGTGGCCGGGGGGCAGATGGCTCGCGGGCGTCGATTCGGCCGTCGGAACGGTCGTCATGTCGGACATTGGCACCCTGTTCCCTGAAGAAATTGCGGCTTGCCGGCCACATTCGGCCGGCAAAGGCCCTGATTGCCGGCTCTTTTGGCATGACTCCAGCCCGGTGAACACCCCGCAGGCGCCCCCCGTCTTCACACCTCCGTCACAGGCCGCTACTATTCATGTGTAAGGCGCGAGTGCGACGTGCATGGACCCGGACCGGACGCAGTTCCTTCACAAGGAGCGCACTCGTGAGCGGCATGTCGTTGTCAGAGCATTTCCCCGCGCTGGTACTCAACGCGGATTTCCGGCCCCTGAGCTACTACCCGCTGTCTCTGTGGAGCTGGCAGGAGACGGTCAAGGCCGTCTTCCTCGATCGCGTCAACATCGTCTCCGAGTACGATCGCGCCGTCCACAGCCCGACGTTCGAGATGCGCCTGCCGAGCGTGGTCTCGCTGAAGACCTACGTGAAGCCCGCCCGCTATCCAGCTTTCACGCGCTTCAACGTCTTCCTGCGCGACCGCTTCCAGTGCCAGTATTGCGGCGATCGCCACGATCTGACCTTCGATCACGTGGTTCCGCGCTCGCGCGGCGGCCGCACGACGTGGGAAAACATCGTCACCGCCTGTTCCCCCTGCAATCTCCTGAAAGGCGGCCGCCTCACCCACCAGTGCGGCATGTATCCGGCGCACCGGCCGGAACGGCCGAG
>DAOMWV010000098.1:0-11240 GCA_035436725.1 Hyphomicrobiaceae bacterium | reverse complement strand
CGTCTGCGCCGCGAGCCGCCCGCCGACGAAGATCAGCGCGTTGACCCCGTAGGAAAGCAGCGTGAGCCCGAGCACGACGGAGAACGTCGTGGGCCGCAGGATCAGATAGATGCCGCAGGCGACGAGCAGACCGATGCCAAGTGAGACGACGATCTCCATGAGTCAATTCTCCTTGCGCTCGATGCGCGGGTCGCGCTCGCGCCGGCTCAGGGCTCCGAGCTCCGTGAGCGAGAGCAGGACGCCTGCGACGACGACCAGGAACACGCCGAGGTCGAACACCATTGCAGACGCCAGCTCGAACTTGTCGATGACCGGCGGATGCACGTAGCCGAACGTGCTCGTGAGGAAGGGGTATCCGAACGCCCAGCTGGCCAGCCCGGTGCCTGTCGCGATCGCGAGGCCCAGGCCCAGGACACGCACGTAGTCCGCCCTCAGTCGCTGCGAGGCGAAGTCGATACCGCTCGCCAGGTATTGCAGCACGATCGCAACGGCCGCGATGAGGCCGGCGATGAAGCCTCCGCCAGGCAGATTGTGGCCTCTCAGCAGGATGTAGACCGACACCGCGAGCGCGAGCGGCAGCAGGGGCCGCATCAGTTCGGCGAGCATGATCGGGAACCGGTCGGCATTGTTGGCTGCACGGCCCGCGTAGGGCTTGAGCCGGACGCCGTCGAGCAGGGCATGCAGGCCGAGCGCCGCCATCGCGAGCACGGCAATCTCCCCGAGCGTGTCGAAGCCGCGGAAATCCACGAGAATGACGTTGACGACGTTGGTGCCGCCGCCGCCCGGGACGGAGTTGACGAGGTGATAGCCGGAGATGGTGTCGAGCGGCCTCGTCAGCATCGCGTAGGTCAACGCGGCCGCACCGCCACCGCCGGCGAGCGCAACGGCGGCATCGCGCGCGGTGCGCGGCCCTGCCTGCTCCGGCTCCGCCACTTGCGGCAGGAAGCGCAGCGCCAGCAGCAGCAGCACGATGGTGACGACCTCGACGGAGAGTTGGGTCAGCGCGAGATCGGGCGCCTTGAAACGGATGAAGGTCAAGGCAACAACGAGCCCGACGACGCTCATGAACACGATCGCGATATAGCGCTGGCGATGAAAAGCCACGGTGCCCAGCGTCCCGACAGCGAGCGCGGCCAGAGCAGCGAGCGCCGCCAACTCCACCGGCATTGCATCGAGCCGTCCAGCGAGCTTGCCGCCGCCGTGCCCCAACCAGCTCCAAGCACCCAGCACCACGACGAAGACCAGGAAGATCGCAAGCCAGCTTTGCAGTGAGCGCCTGTCCGAGACGTCGACAAGCCAGCGGCTGGCGCGCCCCGCATCCCGATACACCCTCTCGAAGGCGACCGGACTCGAGATCTTGGGCGCATGACGATCGTGCAGCTCGAACAGGTGGTGACGCCGCCAGTAGTGGATGAGGCCGAGCCCGAAGGCCGCGACACTCATGGCGAGCGGCAGGTTGAACCCGTGCCACACCGCGAGCTTGAACTCCGGCACGCCGGCCGGCAGCACGGCGCCTGCCGCCGCATGCAGGATGCCGCCGACCGAGAATTGCGGCAGGAAGCCCACGAGCACGACGAGCGCGACCAGGACCTCGACTGGCAGCCGCATCCAGCGCGGCGGCTCATGCGGCGTCTTCGGAAGATCGACAGGCTCCCCGTTGAAGAACACGTCGTGCACGAAGCGCGCGGAGTAGGCGACGGACAGCATGCCCGCCACCGTCGCAAGGGCGGGAATGACCCACCGCGCATAGCCTTCGAACGCCGGATGCGCGACCACCTCGGTGAAGAACATCTCCTTGGACAGGAAGCCGTTGAGCAGTGGTACGCCCGCCATCGACCCGGCCGCGAGGATGCCGAGCGTTGCCGTCCAGGGCATGTATTTGAACATGCCATTGATGCGGCGCATGTCGCGCGTTCCGCATTCGTGATCGATGATGCCCGCCGCCATGAAGAGGGAGGCCTTGAAGATCGCGTGATTGATGATGTGGAACACGGCGGCGACGGCGCTCATCGGCGTGTTGAGACCGAGCAGCAACGTGATGAGGCCGAGATGGCTGATCGTCGAGTACGCCAGCAGGCCTTTGAAGTCGTGCTTCAACAGCGCGACGTAGGCGCCGTACGCGAACGTGACGGCGCCCGTCGTACTGACGAGCACGAACCACAGCTCGGTCCCCGACAGCGCGGGATAGAGGCGCGCCAGCAGGAAGACGCCGGCCTTCACCATCGTCGCGGAATGCAGATAGGCTGACACCGGAGTGGGTGCTGCCATCGCATTCGGCAACCAGAAGTGAAAAGGGAACTGACCCGACTTGGTGAAGGCGCCGAGCAGGATGAGCGTGAGGATCGCAGGGTAGTACGGATGCGCTCGGATGGCATCGCCCTGACGCAGCACCTCCGAGAGCTCGTAGCTTCCCGCAGCCTCCCCGAGCAGCAGCAGACCCGCCAGCAGCGCAAGCCCTCCCCCGCCCGTGACGGCGAGCGACATGCGAGCGGCGATGCGCGCATCGTGCGCCTCGTACTTGTAGGCGATCAGGAGGAACGAGGTGAGGCTGGTGATCTCCCAGAACACGAGCATCAGGATGAGATTCTCGGCGAGAACGATGCCGAGCATGCCGCCGGCGAAGGCGAGCAACAGCGCGTAGAAGCGCCCGAGGGTGTCATCGTCCGGCAGATAGTAGGCCGCGTAGAGGACGATCAGCAGGCCGATGCCGAGAATGAGCAGGGCGAACAGCAGCCCCAACCCGTCGAGCCGCAGCGCGAGATCGAGGCCCCACTCCGGCAGCCACGCGATTCGAGCGATGCTTGTCGTGCCGGCAAGTGCACCCGGCAGCAGCGGCGCCAGTGCAGCAAGGCCGCCCGCCATCGCCGCGGCGGCCGTCCAGGCGGCCATGGTCCGAGAGAGCCGCGAGGCGACAAGTACCAGGGGCACGCCGAGGAACGGCGCGAGCAGGGAGAGCGTGAGAGCCATGGCAATAGGACGTACCCTCGAAACCGTTGCATCACCACGGGTGAAGGTAGAGCGCAATCGCGGGCCGAAGTCCAATCGGTCCCCAGGATGACCTCTTTCGGCGCAGCGTCGTGTTGCGCCTCAAACTTTCAAGGAACCCCGGAGCCAATCTTCCGGCCGCAGTCACGGGATGATAGCCACCTTGAGAACGCCGTCGCGCTGGTTCGAGAACAGCTCGTAGGCACGCTCGATGTCGTCGAGCCTGAACCGGTGCGTGACGAGCTGGGCGACATCGATGCGCCCGGCAGCCACGACGTTCATCAGCCGCCGCATGCGCTCTTTGCCGCCCGGACACAGCGTGGTCGTGATCCGGTGGTCGCCGAGGCCGGCGGCGTAAGCGTCGAGAGGAATGCGCAGATCGGTGGAGTACACGCCGAGCGACGACAGCGTTCCGCCAGGCCGCAGCACGCGCAAGGCGGCCTCGAACGTGGCCTGTGTGCCCAGAGCCTCGATCGCAACGTCGACGCCGCGACCGCCCGTCAGGCGTCGGATCTCGCCGACCGGATCGACCTTCGAGATGTCCACGACATGATCGGCACCGAGCCTCCGCGACATCTCCATGCGCTCCGGCAGGCGATCGGTTGTGATGATCGACGTCGCGCCCATCAGCCGTGCGCCCGCCGTCGCGCACAGGCCGATCGGCCCCTGCGCAAAGATTGCGACCGTATCACCGATGCGAATGCCGCCGCTTTCCGCACCAGCAAAGCCCGTCGACATGATGTCAGGGCACATCAAGACCTGCTCGTCGGAGAGGCCGTCGGGCACTGGCGCCAGATTGGCCATCGCGTCCGGCACCAGCACGAACTCGGCCTGGCAGCCGTCGATCGTATTGCCAAAGCGCCAGCCGCCGAGCGGCTTCCAGCCGTGTGCAGTGCCAGCACCGTCCTGCGCATGGCAGCACGATAGCGAGGCGTAGGAGTGGCCGGAGGGCGTGATCGCGCCGGCGATCACGCGCTGGCCCTCGGTGTAACCGCGCACCGCGCTGCCGAGCTTCTCGATCACGCCGACGGGCTCGTGGCCGACGGTCAGGCCTCTGGCAACGGGGTACTCGCCCTTGAGAATGTGGACGTCCGTGCCGCAAATGGTCGTCGTCGTGATGCGAAGGAGTGCATCGAGCGCGCCGACTTCCGGGACCGGCTTCTCGTCGAGCACGATCCGGCCGGGCTCGACGAATACGGCCGCTTTCATCCGCTTTGCCATTTCGCGCTACTCCTTCACGCTCGACGGGCACCAGGCTGGCATCGATCGCCTGCGCCTCGTCCATCACGCCGCAGATATGCGGCGTCGCCGCGACACCGATCGCGCCTCAGACGCGAGTTGTGAGGACGGGTCCCTGCTGCTGCTGGCCTTTTGCCGGCGCAAGCTCAATCGACGCCAGAATTGCGATCAGCGTCGCCACCAGCACCGCCATGCGCAGCCAGAGCGGGAGCTTCGTCACAGCTCAATCGTCGCCGCGGGGCTCATGACGCGCCGCGAGGCCTTTGCGTTCGGCGGTCTCGCCGGCCCCGGCGAAGCCATTGGCAGTGGCGGCCTGCGCCATCGCCAGCCACAGTCGCCAAGCCTCGTGGCTGTCCGACGCCAGCCGCCCATAGCGCCGTTGCAGCCAGCCGCTACAGGCAAGGGTCGCCTCTTGAGGCGTCTTGCAGCGCGCCAGCTCGGACGACAGCGTCTGACCGCTCGACAAGGCGTCCTGCATCGATTCCTGCCAAAGCCGGGCGATCGCTTCGCCTTGCCTCAAAACCTCTCGTTGTGCGTCCATGACGCCGTTGAGCTGCTCCGGTCCGAGCCATGCGAACGCCGGGAACAGTTCGGCTTCCGTGGTGGGCCGTTCGCTACTTGTGTGTTCTCTCATCGGCTTTCTCCCAATTTCTTGACCACTTCTCTCCGGGTGGATCGAGCTTCCCGCCTCGCGTTCAAGTCTGAGGCATTGACGCCGAGCAATCGAACTCGCTTGCACGGAGAAGCCGAACATTCGCGCTGATCGTCACGGCCGCATCAGCACGATCTCAACTCAAGTCGCTCGCCGCCGGGCCGGGTACGACGAGCACGTCGCACGATCTGGTTTCCGGCGATTGACGGTTGAGCTCCAGTGCCTGGCTGAAGTCGCGCGCATCGTCTGGCCGGAGCCCGACGGCCAGGAGGTCTGCGCGCCGCTGCGCGACTGCACCAGAAAGAGCCTCGAGCACCGGCCCCTTAGCCAGTGTGACGCTCGAGCGGGTACCGTCACCGGTGCTGCCTGTTCGTGTCGCCGCCAAGCGGTCCAGAAGCGCGTGAACCCGCTTGAGGCGCGCGGCCCTGCTCTCGATGCTTGGAACGGCGCCGGGATGGTCGACGTCATCGCCTGTGTAGACATGCACCAGATGGCTCTCCGCCTCCGGCGCGAACTGGCGAGCCGCCGCAATGACGTGTGGCGAGATCGCCGTCAGGTTCACCTCGACCACGGCATGCTTGTAAGGCGAGGCGGGCACATCGCGAACGAACAGGATCGGGCATGTGGAATAGCGCATTGCGCGGGCGCACGTCGGCACGATCCCCCGCTCGTTCGAACTCGAACGACGATGAGTTCCGACGATGATGACGTCGCTCGAATGCTCGATCGCTTCGCGAACGATCTCGAGATGTGGATCGCCAATCCTCACGCTGATCGAGTGATCGGCCGGGGCGCGCCCGGTCAGCAGGCCCATCTGCTCTTGAATGACCGACCTGGCCTCGTCCAAGCGGCGCCGCACAACCCGCCTCGGCAAGCCTGCCTCGACAACGTGCAGCACGCGAAGGTCGGCCCCCAGGCCGCAGGCCATCTGCACGCCGCGCTGCAAAGCAAGATCGGAGCGTTCCGTCAGATCGGTTGCAACGAGCAGCCGACTTGCAGGCAGGTCCAGGCCAACCGGGCCGTGACGGCGAGCCGGCTGAACTCTTGCGCCGCGTGCCGCAACGGCCGTGCGAGAGCCTGCACCTTCCTCGGGGCTCATGATGCGAGCGCCAACCGACATTGCGTGGCTCCCTTCAAACCTCAAATGACGCACGAACTCTGATGACGTCCGCGAACGCTTCAGTGCTCATATCGGCGGGACGGAACCTCCACGATCATCCTGATGGCACCGCCCCACTAGCTCGGCGTCACAGCAGAACAGACCTCCGCCCGTCTCAATGGAGGCTCGATGACGGCGTCGATGCCTGCAAGCCGAAGCACGGCCGCCATTCCGGCCGGTGCGCTGTTGAGCACGACGATGAGCCTCAGATTGGGATGTTTGCGCTTCAGCAGCGGCAAAGTGTCGAGTCCGGGCCACGGCGGCAGAAACCGATCGGTCACGATCGCGTTGTATCTCTCTTTACGGAGCATCCGAGCAGCTCGCTTCCCGTCTTCCGGAACATCGACCTCAGCGCCACTGTCCCGCAGCCAATGCGCGAGCGCCCGACCGATGTCGTCGTCGACGCACAGCACGAGCGCCCGGAGGCGTGACTCACTCGGCTCATCGTGTGTTGACATGCGACGCTCGAGCGCCCCGTTGCCGATGGGAGCGAGTGGAGCACGACGGAACTGCGCCGAACAATTCGGGATCAATGCCGACGGCTTTTACGTCCGGTGATCCCTTCCGTAATGTTACGCTATCGCTGCTGTCCACCCCCCGAAGTAGCGTGACCAGAGATGGATGCGTTCACCCGACGTTCGAGCCAGACCGACGTTCGAGCCAGACTGATGATGCAGCTCCTTGCGCTGCCCTGGTGGCAGATCGCGCTCGGCTATCTCGGCGCGTACACGCTTCTCGATGCCGTCAGTTATGTATTCCCGTTGGCGCCGTTCGGCATCACGCCATGGAACCCTGCCACAGGGCTCAGCATCGCCCTCGTCGTGGTGCTGGGTCGGGGCTATGTACCGTTACTCTTCGTGGCCCCGCTGCTTGCCGCCATCGTTGTTCGCGGAATGCCCCTTCCTTGGCCGGCTGAGCTGGCCGTCGTCGGTGTGCTCGGCGCCGGGTACGCTGCGGCGAGGGTGATGCTCTCGGACCCGCGGGTCAGGTTCGATCCATCACTATCGTCACAGCGCGATCTTTTCGTCCTCCTCTTCACTGGCGTGACGGCGCCTGCAATCGTCGCGCTTGGCTACGCAACCGTGCTTGTGTGGCTCGGGCTTCTGCCATCCTCGCAATATGCGGCGGCATTCGTTCATCATTGGGTCGGTGACGCGATCGGCATCTTCGTGGTGACACCGTTCCTGCTCTCGTGGCTGACGGTGCCGCGCCTGCCCAAGGCGACCGTGGAGACGGGATTGCAGATCCTGGCCATGGCCGCAGCGCTGTGGGCGATCTTCGCCTACGCTCGCGCGTCTGAGTTCCAGTTCTTCTATCTTCTGTTCCTGCCCATCATTTGGGTCGCCTTGCGTCACGGCCTGGAAGGCGTGAGCGCTGGCCTGTTCCTGATGCAAGCCGGCCTCATCCTGGCCATGCATTGGAGCGGTCAGGTCCCGCGAGACGTGGCGAAGTTCCAGATCCTGATGCTCGTCCTCGCACTGACCGGCCTTCTTCTCGGCGTTGCGATCAGCGAGCAACGCCGCTCTCAAAGCCGCCTGCGGCACCATCAGGAGGCACTGGCAAGAGCGTCACGACTGACAAGCCTGTCCGCGCTCGCGGCCGCCCTGGCCCATGAGATCAACCAGCCATTGACGGCAATCGGCAACTACAATCGTCTGGTGCGCGACATGATCAGGAGCGGGGAAGGGAATACCCCTATCGCATCGGAGACCTCCGACAAGGCGATCGCCCAGGTCGACCATGCAGCCCGGCTCGTCAGGCAGTTTCGCGAGTTCGTTCGAACCGGCAAGGCAGAGATGGCCCCGGCGTCCCCGGCGTCTCTGATCTCCGAGACGGCCGCCCTGGCCAAGCCCCTGGTCGAGGAAAGCAACATCGGATTCTCCACGAAGGCGGCTCCCGACCTGCCAGCCGTGCTGGTCGACCGACTGCAAGTCGAACTCGTCCTGCTCAATCTGATCTCGAACAGCGTCGAGGCGATATCCCAGGCGGGCAGAGCAGCAGGTCGCATTTCACTCGAAGCACGCTCATCCGCGGACAGCGGCTATGTCGATTTTCTCGTCTCGGACAATGGACCTGGAATTGGACCGGAAATCCTGAACGGTGCCGCCACGCCGTTCACGACCACGAAGCCCGAGGGAACGGGCATCGGGCTGACGCTCAGCCGGACCATCGTGGAGCGCCACGGCGGTCAATTGACCCTGGGCAATCTGGCGGAAGGCGCGATTGCTATTATATCCATACCGAAAGCGGGTGGGACATATCATGTCGAGTGAGCCGACAGTGTTCGTCATAGATGATGAGGACGCGGTCCGCGACTCCATCCGGATGCTGCTCGAGCGGCGTGGCTACAAGACCAGCGTGTTTGCGTCCGCCGACGAGTTCCTGCGCCGACTCTCCCCTTCGGCAAGTGGCTGCATCGTTTCGGACGTGCGGCTCAATGGCGTCTCGGGTCTCGACCTCCAGCGCAAGCTGGCCGAGAGCGGCAGCACCCTGCCGATCATCCTGATCACCGGGCATGGCGACATCGATATGGCCGTCCTCGCGATCAAGCGGGGAGCCTTCGACTTCATAGAGAAGCCCTTTGATGACACGCGCCTCTATCAGAGCGTCGCCGAGGCGCTCGCCGAGAGGCGCCAGGAGCAGGCCCGATGTGAAGCGGCCGCTGCGATGAAGATGCGCATTGCCGAGCTGTCCGACCGTCAACGCGAGGTGATGATGCTCCTTGTCGACGGACTGTCCAACAAGGAGATCGCCCAGAAACTCGGCATCAGCCACCGCACCGTCGAGACCTACCGCGCCTTCGTCATGGCCAAGACCGACGCGCAGAGTCTGGCCGATCTCGTGAAGCTCGCCATGCGGGCCGGCGTGACGTCGTGACCCGCCACGCCCCGCGGGCGGCCAACCCAAGGAGAACACCGCCGTGCACAGCATACTGTTGCCATACTCCGGAACGGAAGAAGAGGCTGGCGTCGTGCGGCTCGCGGCGCTTTTGGCCAGTCGCGTCGCAGGGCGAGCGGATGCGCTGTTCCTCTCCAAGACCCTGCACGCGCTTCCCGGTCGCAAGCTCGAAGAATTCTACAACATTCAGGCGACGGAAGGGGGAGCGGCCGCCGACAGGTTTCTCGAGGATCTCTATCGGAGTCAGTACACGGCCAGAGCCGTCGGCGCCCGTCAGGCTTACGAAAAGTTGCTGGACGGGATCGATGCCCGCGATCGCTTTACCTGGCAGGAACAGCCCGATGTCTTCCAGGACGCCGAGATGCTCCTGCAGAGAGCGGCTTTTCTGCACGACCTCACGCTCTGCAGCTTTGCGTTGACCTCACCTCTTCTCGACGCGGTTATCGAGGACGTGCTCCTCGTGACCGGCCGGCCCGTGCTGTTCGCCGCAAAGCCGGTCGACAGCACGGCCGATCTGACCGCCGTCATCGCATGGAAGGCCGTGTCACCCACCATCCGCGCCATGACCGCAGCCCTTCCGTTGTTGCGCACGGCCACCAAATGCCATGTCGTTGGCATCGACGAGGGGGAACGATCCAATGGGCCGACTGCGGCCGAGATCGCAACCTACCTCGCCACTTCCGGCATCAAAGCTGAGGCTCGCACGCTCACCGCCGGCCAGCAGTCGCCGCAGGCGACGCTCGAGACTTTCTGCGAGCAGGTTCGTGCCGACGTCTTGGTGATGGGCGCCTACTCGCAGTCGCGGCTGAAGCAGTTCATCTTCGGCGGGTTCACCAAGCATTTTCTGACGAGCCGGAGCTGCAACGTGCTCATGACCGCGTGACGGCGGTCCGACGGCGGACCGGCATCTACGTCCGTGTGGGCACGGCGAGGACGTCGCACGGCAGGATCGTCAACAGCAGCTCGGCCATGCTTCCGATCGTATCCTGCCGATAGCCGCTGCGCCCGTGGGTGCCGGCGACGACAAGGTCAGGCCATTTGCTCTCAACGTAGCTCGTGAGTGCAGTCTCGGGATCGCCTTCCTGCAATGCCGTCTCCACCGCAGAAGAAGTTCCGCCGGCCGCCGCGATCAGAACCGCCATGTCCTGCTCTGCTTCCTTGATGACACGCGCGCGCTCGGCGGCCTCGACCTCGTCGATGGACTTGTCGGCGTTCGGTCCGCCCCAGCTCGGAGACACTCGGTACGCATGCAGGGCGGTCAAGCGTGCCGATGGAAACAACTCCCGTCCGCGAAGGAAGGCGGTGCGGGACGCGTCAGAGAAATCGACGGCGGAAACGACCGTCCTGTACGGCCCCTCGGGACGCCGTCGGACGGCGAGCACCGGCACCGTTGCCCGCCTCACAATCCGGGCTGCGGTGCTGCCCAGCAACTTGTCTCCCAGCACTTTGCCGTGGGCCGGCCCGGTAATCAGGAAATCGCACTTGATCGCCCGAGCATGCTCCAGCGTGCGATCGGCAGGATCACCGATGACGGTATGCCGCGCCATCTTGAGCTGCGCCCGCGACGTGCGAACGAGGCGATCCATCTCGATCTCGGCGTTTCGCATCCGGCGATCCATGCCCCAGGGGCGCACGGCGCTCGATTCGACGACGTGGCAGACCACAAGCTCCGCGTCCCACTGCTCCGCGAGTTGGACGGCGCGGTCAAAGGCCCGATCGCCCACCGGTGTGAGGTCGGTTGCGAGCATGATCTTCTGCGGGGTTCCGTCGGCCATGCTCCGGTCTCCTTACTCTTCACGGACAACGCTGCAATCATCTCTCTTCCAAAGGGCAATCGCACTGCGCACGGGCTATCGCCATGTGCGCTCGTTGCGACTGGCCACCTCCAACCATCCCCCGCATCCTGACCGGGATCGAAAACGGTGCGAGCGACATGCGGCTGCAATGGCCTCCACTGCGAGAACAGAGCTGGTATCGTACCGCACAGAGCCGGTTGGGCAGCATCCGCAATGTACCGGAGGGTGGTTGACTGATGACGCCGAGCCGAACCGCCTCCCATTCTCCCAGCGAAACGGAGAGTTCCAAGATGAAGAAGCTCCTGATGGCGACTGACCTGTCGGCCCGCTCCGATCGGGCCTTGCAGCGTGCTCTCGCCCTCGCCCACGATTTCGGCGCCGAGCTCAAGATCGTGCACGTCGTCGACGAGGCTTTCATCGAGGCCATCACCCTGCAGCACGAGGCGGCGGCGAAGTCGGCCATCGCCGATCAGCTACGGTCCCTGCCACTGGCGAAAGACGTGGCGACTTC
>DAOMWV010000097.1:0-11261 GCA_035436725.1 Hyphomicrobiaceae bacterium | reverse complement strand
AAGCCACCGCCACCGATGTTGAGATGCGCTCCCGTCAGGAACGGACAGGCGTCCGAAAGAAGCCAGACGATCGCCTCGGCAATTTCTCCGGGCGTAGCGAAGCGCCGCATCGGTATCGTCGCCTCCGCCGCAGCACGTTTCGCCCCCGCACCCACATCGCCGATCATTTCGGTATCCGTGATCCCGGGTCTGACCGCATTGACGCGGATTCCTTCTGCGGCCACCTCCCGGGCAAAGCCCGTCGTGAAGACGTCGACCGCACCCTTGCTGGATGCATACGTCGACGACGACGGCCGCCCCCCGATCGTCGCCGCCATGGACGAGACGTTGACGATCCCGCCGCCACGTCCGCCATGCCGCGTCGACATGCGCCTGGCTGCCTCCCGACAGCAGAGCATGAGGCCTGTGACATTGACCGCGAACATCCGCTCGAGTCCGGCCGCATCGAGGCTGTCGACGCGGGCGTGTACCGAAATCCCTGCACTGTTCACCAGCGCGCCGAGCGGCGGCATGGCATCGTCGACGGCCTTGAAGGCTGAGACGATATCAGCCTCGCGTGCGACGTCTGCACGATGTATCAACGCCTTCCGCCCCGCCTCGCGAACATCGCGCGCCGCCGCTTCGGCCGCCTCGACATTGTCTCGAAATACGATGGCGACATCCCAACCGAGCACGGCTGCTCGTCGCGCCGTCTCGCGGCCGATGCCACGACCGCCGCCGGTTATGAGACACGTTCCCTTCATGTGAGCATCCCTGCTGCTACCGTCAGCCCGCCATGGCCGGTGCGGGCTTCCCGAGAATGAGATCTGCTGCCTTCTCCGCGATCATGATCGTCGTCGCGTTCGTATTGCCCGAAACGACCGCCGGCATGATCGAGGCATCGACGACACGCAAGCGTTCGAGACCGTGCACACGCAGGTCCGGCGAGACTACCGCGCGCGGATCTGTTCCCATGCGGCACGTGCAAGTCGGGTGAAATTGCGTGTATCCGGCAGCCCGCGCATACGCGAGAAGTGCGTCGTCACTGTCGGAGCGCGAGCCCGGAGAGACTTCGACAGCCCCCAGACGCTGCATCGCCGGCTGCGCCATGATGCGGCGGACGACTTTGAGCCCGTCGATGGCGACGCGCCGGTCTGTTTCGGTCGCCAGATAGTTGGCGAACATGCGCGGCTGGGCAAATGGATCGTTCGAGGCCAGCGTGAGCGTACCACGACTCTCCGGGCGCAGCTGCGAGACGATTGGCGAGCAGCCCGGAAAATCATGAAAATGGCCGGGTTTGTCACCACTCACGGGATTGAAATGCAGCTGGATGTCCGGCAGCTCCAGATCCGGTCTCGTGCGTGCGAACCCGCCGGCCATCGACGGCCCGCTTGCCAGCACGCCACGCCGTCCCAACATGAAGCGCAACCCCTCGCGCGCCATCAGCAGCGGATTGCGCCGGATCTGGTTGTAGCTTTGCGCGCCCTCGACGCGATAGATCATCTTGATCTGCAGATGGTCCTGCAGATCGGCTCCCACGCCGGAACTGTCGTGCAGCACGGGAATGTCGAACGCCCGCAACTGTTCGCCGGGGCCGATACCCGAAAGCAGCAGCAGATGCGGCGACTTGATTGCTCCCGCCGCCAGGATCACCTCGCCTCGACAGCGATAGTCGACACTCTCGTTGCCCCGTCTGACACTGACACCGCACGCCCGTCGCCCGTCGAACAACACCCGCGTCGCGGCAGCGCCCGTCACCACGCGCAAGTTCGGCCGCTTCTCCGCCGGACGCAGATATCCGACCGCGGTACTCGAACGCCATTTGTTGCGCGCGGTGAACTGGAAGTATCCGATGCCCTCCTGCGACGCGCCATTGAAGTCGTCGTTTTCCGGCAGGCCGTATTGCCGACCCGCTTCGATGAAAGCATCGGACAGCGGATGTAGTTCGGCGAGATCGGAAACACCGAGCGGCCCGCCGACCCCGTGCAGCGGCATCGCGCCGCGCTGCTGGTCCTCCGCCCGCATGAAGTACGGCAGCACGTCCTGGTAGCTCCACCCCGCACAGCCGCGCTGACGCCAGTCGTCGAAGTCCTGCGCCTGACCGCGGATGTAAACCATCGCATTGATCGAGCTGGATCCGCCGAGAACGCGCCCCCGCGGCCAGATCAGCGTTCGTCCGTCGAGATGCGGTTCCGGTGTGGTCGTGAAGTTCCAGCTCAGCCGGGGATGATAGATTAGTTTGTAATACCCGCCCGGCAGGTGGATCCAAGGACTTCGGTCTCGTGGCCCCGCTTCGATCAGCAGGACCTTGTTTCGTGGATCGGCAGACAGTCGGTTTGCGAGCACGCACCCCGCCGAACCGGCACCCACGATGATGAAATCCGCACTCTCGCCGTCATCTGACATGGTCGTCACCTGAACTCGGCCATGCTGTCACGCGTGTGGTAGTTGCTGTCGATCAGCCAGTCACGAAGAACGCCCAGCAGATGCTGCTTGGCGTGGTCGGCCGCCGGATCTGACCACAGGTCGTGCACCTCGCCCGGATCGCGCTCGAGATTGAAGAGCTGGCCATAGGACTGTCCCTTGTAGTGTACGAGCTTCCAGGTCGGCGACCGCACCATGGTCATGAATTCCGCACCGGTCAGGTTCACGTCGCCCGCCTGCTCGCAGAACACATGGTCGCGCCCCTGCCATGGGCGCTGCTCGAGAGCCGGCAACAGCGTCCGCGCCTCGAAATCAGCAGGCACGGCACAACCCGCAAGCTCCAGTATGGTCGGACCGAGATCGAACAGCTGGCAGAGATCGTTGATCTTTCGCCCACCCGCGAACCGTGATGGTGACCACGCGATGAGCGGCGTGCGGGTGACGCAATCATACATCGCCCACTTCTGGATGAGCCCGTGTTCGCCCATGCAATCGCCATGGTCGGACGCGAAGAAGACGACGGCATTGTCGAGGTATCCGCGCTTCCGCAGCACGTCGAGGATCTCCCCGATTTTCTCGTCGATCATCGTGACGTTTGCGCCGTAATGTGCCCAGAGCCGGTGCATCTGCTCCGGGCTCGGATCGAGATCCCAGACGACCGAGTCGTGATCCACCTCGACGTCGTGCTGGCGCTTCTCCTTGAGCGGCGGCGGCAGCGCCTCCATTTCTGCCGCCGTCGGGCGCGGATAGGGAATTTCGTTCTTCTTCAGGTATGGCTCTAGATAGCGAGCGGTCGGATCGTACGGAGGATGCGGCCCGGGAAAGCCGATCTGAAGGAACAGCGGCTGTGTCGTCGGATAGGTGTTCGTCCACCACTTGGCCATGTTGCCAACGAACACGTCGGAATGCAGGTGCTCCGGCAACTCCCAGAGGAAGGCTCCAAGCCGCTCCCGATAGTCGTCGCGAAGCCGGTAGAGTTCGCGCTGCTGCTTCCTCAGACCATGGGCAGCGAGCGCCTTGTCCCATTCGTCGAAATACCACCGGCCTTCCATATACCGGTCCTTGTTCTCGACCACGTAGCGTTCGTGAAATCCGGCTTCGGCATTGTAGGGAATGGTATGCATCTTGCCGACGTTGACGCAGCGATAGCCTGCCGCCGCAAGCTGCTCGACCCACGTCCGCCGCCATGGCTGTCCGTTGCGAAGAACTCCGTTCGAGTGCGGATACGTTCCCTTGAACAGGCTCGCGCGGCACGGCACGCAGCTCGCAGCCGTGATATGGCAGTTCGTGAACGTCACGCCCTCGTTCACCAGCCGATCGAGATTCGGAGACGACACCCACGATGCGCCCAGAGCGCCGATCGTATCGTAGCGCTGCTGGTCGGTCATGATAAGGATGATGTTGGGTCTGTCGTTCGTCATTTGCGTCGCCTCGTCGTACTTGGCTTCACGCCTTTCTGGCTGCTCTCCCGGATGATAAGTTCGGCTGGCAGGCAATGCTGCTCTCTTTCACCACCGTTGATGCGAGAGATGACGGCCCGACCCACCAGTCTCCCGATCTCCGCGCGTGGCGGCCGCACCGTCGACAGCTCCGGCACCGTGCAACGGCCAGCCTCGCTGTCTCCGAAACCGATGACGGCGACGTCCTCCGGCACCGACCGCCCCATCCGCCGGAGACCACGCAAGACACCGAGCGCGATCACGTCACTATTGCAGACGATCCCGTCGATATCGGGATTGCGCGCCAGGAGTGCGGTGACGAGTTGCTCGCCGAGCGCGGCATTACCGCTCTCGCCGGATATCTCGACCGCGAGTGGGCCAAGCCGCTTCTTGCCGACATAAGTCTGCATACCTGCGAGACGCTTTTGTGCACGATGGTCGTGTTTGCGCACCGACCCCACGAACGCGAGACGACGACAGCCGTTGGCAGAGAGATGCGCGGCCTGCATCCGGCCGATCTCGCGATGGTCCATCCCGACGACACTGTCGATGCACGCGTCCGATGCATCCCAGAACTGGATGACCGGTATCCCGGCTGTGGCCAGGAGCTCGACCGACCGGGGATGATGCTCCTTGCCGACGATTGCGATCGCGGCCGGCCGCCAGCTGAGCAGCGCCCTGACAACGCGCAACTCCTCATCCGGGTCGTAGGCGCTGTTGGCGATCATGACCTGCAAGCCGTCGCGTGCGAGATCGCGCTGCAGCGCCTCGATGATTTCTGCGAACTCGGAGTTGAACAGAGACGTCACGATGACGCCGACGATGTTCGTGCTCGACCCGGCCAGACCGCCCGCGATACGGTTCGGAACATAGTTGAGCTGATCGACGATCTTGTTGATCTGCTGGCGCAAATCTGGGCGCACCGTATGCGGCGCCCTCAGGCTGCGGGAAACGGTATTGATCGAAACCCCTGCCGCCGCCGCCACATCCGCGAGCGTCGCATTGGTCCGCTGGGGCGGCATTTGCTTGGCCTTGCGCTGACTGCGCTGTCTTTCCGCGCTCATTCCAACCTGCAGTTATTCGACACTTCGAACCGGGCGACGAGACAAGGATCACGCGGTATCGAAGCGTTGCGTTAGCGCTAACTTTATGCAACAAATTCGCCGACGACACAACTGATGAGCATCAGGTCGGCGCCCGGAAGGCGCGTGTGTCGCCCAGAAAAATCATGGCGTTCGGGAGGACAGCGATGACCGGGAAAACCAAGGGCAGTGGCAATGCGACGGGGAGCAGTGCGGCCGAGACGATACGCGCGGCCGCCTTGCACAGACGGCAATTGCTCCGCGCGGCTCTCGCCGGATCGGCGGCAATGGCGGTCGGCTTCCGCGTGTCGCCGGTGCGCGGCCAGGCCAAGAAGTTCGCGGGTGTGACGATTTCCGGTTCGGGCTTCCAGAGCACCCACCATGAGTACATCAAGGCGTTTCTGCCGGAATTCGAAGCCGAAACTGGCATGAAGGTCGACTTCCAGCTCCAGGCATTCCCGGTCTTCAACCAGCGCATGGACCTCGAGCTTTCGACCAAAGGCTCCGCCTACGACTTCGCAAATCTCACGTTCATCTACTCCGGACGCTGGGTCAACGCCGGCTGGTTCACGCCCCTCGACGAATTTGCCAAGGACCGGAACAAGACGCCGGACGACTGGGACGCCAACGACTTCGTCTCCGGCACTATCCAGCACTTGAAGAATGCAAAAGGCGAGACGTTCGCATTTCCCTGGGAAGCCGGTGGCATGCTGATGGCAGCGTCTCGCGGTGACCTTATCGAGAAGGCCGGCCTCAAGATGCCGACCACCTTCGACGAACTCATGAAGGTGTGCGAGGCCGTCAACGGCAAGGACGGCGTTTCCGCTTTCGTCGCCGACAGGTTGCATCACTGGAACTGGATCCCGTACCTCATGGGCTTCGGCGGCAAGGTTTTCCGCGATCCGCCCGGCGATCTTATGCCCGCGTTCGATACGCCGGAAGCTGCAAAGGCCGCAGAATACTATGCCCGCCTGATTACGGAGATGAGCCCGCCCGGCGTCATGTCCTTCAGCGACGATCAGGCGATGCGCGCCCAGATTTCAGGCCGCTCCAACATTCGCACGCAGGCCATCACCTGGCTGACACCGCTCGTCGCCCACAAGGAGAGCAAGGTTGCCACCACGGCGCGCTTTTCCGTCATGCCCGTCGGCCCGAACGGCAATTTCCCCGGCTCGAATTCTCACGGACTGGGAATTCCTGCGGGCGCAAAAAACAAGGATGCCGCCTGGGCCTTCATCAGCTGGGCGCTGTCCAAGAAGATGATCGGCCGTCTGGTGCAGGAGAAGGGCTATGGAGCCGTTTGCCGTCGCTCCGTCATCACCTCCGACTACTTCACGAAAGCGATGACGATGAACGGCGACAGCGTTGCGCCGCTGTTCCTTCAGGTCCTCGAACTCGGTGGCAAGACCGGCTACATGAAATATCGGACAGTGCCTGTGTTCCCCCAGGTGGGCGACAAGATCAACAAGGCGATCGAACGCATTGCGACCAAGCAGCAGACCGCGGCTGCCGCACTTGCGCAAGCCAAGGAGGAAGCAATCGGCGACCTGAAGAAGGCCGGCATCAACCTCTGAGAGCCTCGCAGTGGATCAGCCAAGCGCCGTGACAGGCCACACTCCAGCTCGAAGGCGGCAACTGACCCTCGCCTTCGAGCAGACGAGATCGCGATTCGTCTGGACGATGCTTGCTCCGGCACTCGCGCTCCTGATCGCCGTGACATTGGCGCCGACACTGTTCCTGATCGTGACCAGCCTGACGCCACTCGACCTGACCAAACCCGAGACGTTCGGCGATTTCTCGCGGCCATGGCGGAATTATGTGCTTCTGCTCGAAGATCGGCGCCTGCACGGAAGCCTCTGGGTACAGGCGAAGCTGACGTTCTGGACGGTCACCTTCCAGATGCTGATCGGCCTCGGATTTGCCCTGCTCCTCAACATGAGGTCGTCGCTGTTGCAGGCCCTGCGCACGATTTACCTGATCCCGATGGTACTTCCGCCAATCGTCGTGGCGATCATCTGGAAAGTCCTCTACACGCCCGACATCAGTCCGTTCTATCAGACGTTCCAGTGGCTGGGATGGAACGTCCCGACGATCATGACGGATGCGAATTGGGCGTTGACCGCGATCATCATTGCCGACACCTGGCAGTGGTTTCCGTTCACCATGCTGATGGTGCTGTCAGCGCTGCAGATGATGCCGGCGGAATACGTCGAGGCCGCGCGCGTCGACGGTGCATCGTCCTGGCAGATCACACGCTACATTACGCTTCCCTACATCAAGGGCGTCCTTCTGGTCGCCGGCCTGTTTCGCCTGATCGACAGCATCAAGGCGTTCCCGCTGATCTACATTCTCACCGACGGCGGACCGGGAACCGTGACCGAGGTCACGAATTACTACAGTTTCCAGCAGGCCTTCAATTTCAGCTTCCTCGGCTACTCCAGCGCAATCACCGTACTGCTGGTCGCACTGACAGTCGTCCTGAGCTGGATCATTCTTCGTCTCGTCGGGTGGGGTCGCGATGTCGAATGAAGCGTTCGCCTATCGTAGCCGAACCGAGCGGCAACTTCTGAAGGCTCTCGTCGTCATCCTGACGATCATGCTGATGCTGCCGTTCCTGTGGCTCCTGCTGATGAGCTTCAAGACCAACGAGGAAGTCTTCGCGTTTCCGCCACGCCTCTTCTTCACCCCAACACTCGACAACTATCGCGGCCTCTGGACATCGTCGTTCCCGAAATCGTTCGCGAACAGCGCTGTCGTCAGTATCGCATCGACAGCGCTCGCCCTGCTTGTCGGCGTACCCGGAGCCTATGCCCTGTCGCGCGCGAGCATGCGATCGGAAAAGCCGATTTCCCTGATGATCCTGACATCCCGCATGGCGCCGCCGATCGCCTTTACGATCCCCTACTTCCTCGCCTACCGGTGGATGGATTTGCTCGATACGCGCCTCGGCCTCGTAATCATATATCTCACTTTCAACATCTCGCTCGTCGTCTGGCTGATGCGATCGTTTTTCGACTCCTGTCCGAGATCACTCGAGGAAGCCGCCTGGATCGACGGCGCCAGCCTGTGGCAGACCTTCGTCCGCATAGTCCTCCCGATCGCCGCGCCCGGTATCGCGGCAACAGCCATTCTCTGTTTTCTCTACAGCTGGAACGACTTCTTCTTCGCGCTCATACTTACGCGCAATCAGGCGATGACGGCGCCGGTCGCCGTAGTCAACTTCATGAATTACGAAGGCTGGGAATGGGGCAAGATCGCCGCCGGCGGCACCATGGTGATGTTGCCGGTACTCGTCGCCTCCGTCATGGTCCGGCGGTTCCTCATCCAGGGCATGACCGCAGGAGCGGTGAAGGGATGAGACAGACAGCCGATCTCGTGTTCGATGCGCACGACCAGATCGGCGAAAGCCCGATCTGGAACGGCCGCGACGGCAGCCTGTGGTGGACTGACATTCCCGGCGCTCGCCTGCATCGCTTGCATTTGGCCAGCGGTGACCACGACACCATCGCGACACCCGCCCGTGTCGGCTCCCTCGCACTTCGGTCCGGCGGTGGCCTGGTCCTCGCCATGGAACATGCGTTCGGCCTGTTCGATCCGGCCACCGGCACCTACGAGGAAATATGCGCTCCCGAAGCTGGCATGAACGGCAACAGGTTCAACGACGGCCGCTGTGATCGTCGCGGCCGGTTTTTCGCCGGCAGCATGTACGAGCCGCGCGGTCGCGAACTGGGCGCGCTCTGGCGCCTCGATCCCGATCGGGCCGTACACCGGATCGCTGATGGTGTCACTGTCGCCAACGGCCTCGCCTGGAGCCCTGACGACCGTATCATGTACTGGGCCGACAGCCCGACAAGTCGTATCTGGATGTTCGACTACGACATCGGGACAGGAACACCGTCGAAACGTCGCCTGTGGCTTGACGGCGCGCCAGCAGACCACGGTCGTCCCGATGGCTGCACGATCGATTCCGAAGGCTGCTACTGGAGCGCCCGCTACATGGGCGGCAAGGTCATCCGCTACACACCCAGCGGCAAGGTGGATCGCATAATCCATTTGCCGGTACCCCGTGTGACCATGTGCGCCTTCGGGGGCGCCGACCTCAAAACGCTCTACATCACGACCGCAAGGGCGGACACGGCGGAGTTGCGCGCCGCCGAAGGACCGCTCGCCGGCGCTCTGTTCGCCGTCGCGACAGATGTTTCCGGGCTCCCCGAGCCCGATTACAGAGGTTGATCCCGATGAACTATCCCAGCGGCAAGACCCACATCTTCTTCCTCATCGCCGATCCCGTGGCCCACGTGCGCGCCGCCCAGTTTATCAACCCGCTTTTCGAAAGGCAGAAGCTCGACGCCTTTCTGCTCCCCCTGCACGTGACCGCCGCCGATCTCGCCGATGTGATCCCTCGCATCGCGAAGATCGGCAACGTCAAGGGCCTGATCTTCACGATCCCGCACAAGGAAACGATGGCACGCCTTTGCGACGATCTCGGCCCCAACGCCCGGATGATCGGCGCCGTCAACGCTGTCCGCATCGAAGCCAGCGGCCGACTGGTCGGCGAGATGTTCGATGGTGACGGCCTCGTCGCAACAGCCGAGACGAGCGGCATGGCCATCAGGGATCGCCGGGTCCTCGTGGTCGGCACTGGCGGAGCAGGTCGTGCGGTGGCGTTCGGTCTGGCAGCGGCCGGCGCCCGCGAAGTCGCCGTCATGAACAGAACTCGCGATCGAGCAGAACGTCTTGCCGCCGACCTCGCGACGCATTTTCCTGCTGTCACCAGCCGCGTCTCGACAACCGGTGCCCGCAATATCGACCTCGTTGTCAACTGCACGTCGCTCGGACTTCATGAAGGCGATCCACTGCCGATCGATGTTGCAACAATCGCGCCGTCCACCGACGTCATCGACATTATCGCCATCCGTGACACCGAACTGATGCAGGCGGCGCGGGCGAAGGGGTGTCGCGTTGTTGGAGGCCGCCCCATGGTCGAACTGCAACTCGATGCGCAGCTCAGATTCTGCGGCATGCCGCCGAAGCTGCCTGCCTGAACCCGTCCGCGGCGTGTGCACGTCCGCCACCAGTGTCACGACGTAATCTGCGCGACACCTGTCCTGAGAAGGGACCGAGCTCATGAAGACAGTAAACGGACCCGGCGTCTTCCTCGCACAGTTCATCGCACCGGAGCCGCCGTTCAACAGGCTGGAGACGCTCGCCGCCTGGGCGGCCGGCTGCGGCTTCAAGGCTGTGCAGGTGCCGACGTTCGATCCCGCGATCTTCGATGTCGCGCGCGCTGCCGAAAGTGACGCCTACTGCGACGAGGTGAAGGGGCTGCTCGCGCAGCACGGCCTCGTCATCTCGGAATTGTCGACGCATCGCCCGGGCCACGTTCTCGGCAGCCATCCGGTTTATGGCGACATCATTGACGTCTTCGTGCCAGCCCATGCCAGGGGCAATTCTGAGGCCCGCAGAGCCTGGGCAATCGATCAGCTGCTCAAGGCGGCGAGCGCCTCGAAGCGCCTCGGCCTCGATCGTCACGTGACGATGTCGGGCGGCCTCGCCTGGCCCTTCCTCTATCCGTACCCGCCGCGGCCCGATGGCCTGATCGCCGAAGCCTTCGCCGAACTCGCTCGCCGCTGGCGCCCCGTGCTCGATGCTTTCGATACCGCCGGCGTCGATGTCGGCTACGAACTGCATCCGGGCGAAGACGTCCACGATGGCGGCTCTTTCGAGCGGTTTCTCGCCGCCTGTGGCAATCACACCCGAGTGGGCATTCTCTACGATCCCTCGCACTTGTTCCTGCAGCACATCGACTATGCCGGTTTCATCGACGTCTTCCACGAACGCATCGTATCGTTCCACGTCAAGGACGCGGAATGGAATCCGAGCCCGAAGACCGGTGTTTATGCCGGTTACGTCGACTGGCTGCAGCGCGCCGGACGGTTCCGCTCGCCGGGAGACGGCGACATCGATTTCGGCCAGATCTTCTCGAAATTCACGCAGTACGACTTCGACGGATGGGCCTCGCTGGAATGGGAGTGCTGCCTGAAGCACCCTGACGACGGCGCGCGCGAAGGCGCCAGGTTCATCACTGATCACATTATTCGCGTACAGTCGCGGGTGTTCGACGCGGGTATGAAGGGCAAGGCGGATCAGAAACTTCTGAACCGGATTCTGGGCTCGGGCTGAGGCCGATATGGCTGGTCCCGCGGTCTATGCCCGGCTTGTCAAAGGCACGGTCTGGGGCGCGACATGACGCCACCGATCCCGGGGATTGAGACGGGGAAATTGGCGGAGAGGGTGTCCGCCACTGCGCTTGTAACGCAATGATATTGCGAAGAAA
>DAOMWV010000096.1:0-11329 GCA_035436725.1 Hyphomicrobiaceae bacterium | reverse complement strand
GCCGACGCCGATCGAGACCGCGATCGGGATCGGGACGCCGCCGCGCTCGGCGCGGCGGGCCTCGCCTCAGCCAGCGCCTACGCCCAGGTCGAGGCGGTCCGTGTCGGCTGGTGCGCGCGCACCATCTCGTCGGCTGCGGCGCCCTTCGCCATCGCCACGAAATTCGGCTGGTTCGAGAAGGACGGTATCAAGGTCGACCTCGTACCGCTGCCCGGTTCCGGCGACTGCACCAAGCTCGTCGCCACCAAGGAACTGATGTTCTCGCTGCCGGGCGTCGAGCCAGTGCTCGTCATCCGCACCCAAGGCAGCGACATCAAGGTTTTCTACACCGCCTATCAGGCCAACATCTATGGCATCGCGGTCCCGGAGGACAGCCCGGTCAAGACCATTGCCGACCTCCGCGGCAAGAAGATCGGCCTCATCGGCATGTCGTCGGCTGGCGCCATCGTCGCTCGCGCACTCGTAGCCGAAGCGGGCATGGATCCCCAGAAAGACGTCTCGCTGGTCGTCGCCGGCGAAGGCGCTCAAACCGCCGCGATGCTGCGTGCGAACCAGATCGACGCGTTGTCGCAGTTCGACACCCAGTACGCACTCGTCCAGAACGCCGGCATCAAGCTGCGCCGCATCCCGACCGCGGGCGTCGACAACTTCCCGTCGAATGGCTTCATCGCCCTGGCGGAGACGTTGAAGGACAAGCGGAAGCAGGCCGTCGCCCTCGCCAGGGGCTACGCCATGGGCACGGCCTGGGCGATGGCAAATCCAGAAGCAGCGGTCCGCATTCTCTGGGAGGTCTACCCGCAGACCAAGGCGACAGGAAAGTCGGAAGCCGATGCCCTGCGCGACGACATGGCGACAATGAACGCCCGAGCGCAAAGCTGGGCCTTCGAGAAAGTCGGAGCCAAGAACTGGGGTGAAAGCGTCGCGACCAATTACGACACCTACATCGCCTGGCTCGTCAAGAACGGCGTCGTCAAACAGGCAGTTCCCACCGCTGAGGTCGTCACCAACGATCTCATCGCCGACATCAACGCCTTCGACCGCGCAAAGGTCGAAGCCGACGCCAAGGCCTTCAAGGCCAAATGAACGTCCGGCTTCGGGATACGAAAAAGCGACGCCCCGGTTTACGGCGGCGTCGCCTGTGTCCAGCGAATTGAGATCCGTGCGTCAGCCGGCCGAACTTGGTCGGATCACGCGCGGCGATAATCCTCGACAAGGATCTTTCGGACGGCATCCTGGTGCGACACGCCATTGTGCGTGAGATGACGGTAGGCGTCCGCAGCACGTGCGCCGTCGCCGATAGCGTCGAAAAACGCTTTCAGGGTTTTGAGAAATCCGGTGTCGGCCGGCTTGGCCTTGAGAACGTGATCATTGCCGTCGAGGGTCTGGGTGCTCATGTCTGTCTCCATGGTTCGGCCGGCACGTCTTTTGCGCACTCGAGCCTGCCGCCTCGCATCAGGGTGGCGGCATTGGTGGTATACCACGATATGTGCAGCGCAGCGAGAATTTCAAGGGTTCATGCTGTCATGCACAATTTGCAACTTGAAAAACAAGCAAAAACAATATCTTGATCGTTTAATTCGTCAAAACTATCGCGGCGCGCAGCGGACAGGGGGCGCTCATGGCGGGGTGTGACGATCTACCCGAAGCGGCAAAGGACGGTCGTATTTCCGCTGGACACACGGCATTCGTGCTCTGGAGCGCTGTTGCCCGACGGAAGGCTCCGGCGTGGCTCTCCACGGGCATAAAGGCGGTCTTCCGGGAGGCCGCGACCCGCTGGCCGGCCGATCCAGCCGCCGCTGACGCATTCACCGAACTCTGGCTCGAAAGTTACCTCCGCGAGGAGCCCGACCTGGCCCTGGTCGCCCTCGAGGACCAGCCCGGATCCGAACCCCGCGTCGTCGGCTATCTCGTCGCCTCGACGGCCGATCCCCTGACCGACCCGCGCTTTGCCACCCTCGGCTATTTCCACGCCTTCGCCGATGAACTCGCCGCCTTCCCCGCCCACCTCCACGTCAACGTCGCATCCGATCGAAGGGGCCTTGGCATCGGCGAACGCCTCGTCACGGACATCTGCAACATTCTCGCTGCGCGCGGCTGTCCCGGTGTCCACATCGTTACCGGCAAATCCGCCCGCAACGTAGCCTTTTACCGCCGCCTCGGATTTCTTCACCGCGCCGAGGCGAACTGGAAAGACCGCGAACTCGTGCTGATGGGGTGCGCCTTGCCGCGCCGCGCAGTGCAGACGTGACCGCCAGTAGAGACGATTTCGGAACCCGCCGCGATCCGCTATCAAACGTCTCTGACGAACCACCGGGACAGACAGAGAGACCCAAATGGCCGCCGCGTTGGATGAAGGCTTCGACTATATCATCGTCGGTGCAGGAACCGCCGGATGCCTGCTCGCCAACCGCCTGTCCGAGGACCGCGACGTCCGCGTGGCCCTGATCGAAGCCGGTGGCAAGGACAACTACCACTGGATCCACATCCCCGTCGGCTACCTCTACCTCATGGGCAACCCGCGGACCGACTGGGGTTATTCGACCGCAGCCGAACCCGGCCTCAACGGCCGGTCGCTCATGTACCCCCGTGGTCGCGTCCTGGGTGGCTGCTCGTCCATCAACGGCATGATCTACATGCGCGGCCAGGCGCGCGACTACGACCTCTGGCGCCAGATGGGCAACGACGGCTGGTCCTGGGACGAGGTGCTGCCCTTCTTTCTGAAACACGAGGACCAACTCGCCCTCGAGCCGTCTGCCTTCGATGGCCTCCATGCGCGTGGCGGCGAATGGCGTGTCGAAAATGCCCGCGTGCGCTGGGATATCCTGGATGCATTCCAGGAGGCCGCGGCCGAAGCCGGCATCCCGAAGACAAAAGATTTCAATCGCGGCGACAACGAGGGCTGCGGCTATTTCCACGTCAACCAGCGTCAGGGCGTGCGCTGGAACACGTCGAAAGGATTTCTGCGTCCGGTACTCGGCCGCGCAAATCTCACCGTGTTGACCGACACCGAAGTCCGCTGGCTGACCCTCGACCGGCGCCGCGTCGTCGGCGTGACCGTCACGAGCAAGGGCCAGCAGCGCGCGCTCTCCGCCCGTCGCGAAGTCATCCTTGCGGCTGGCGCGATCAATTCGCCCGCAATTCTCGAACGCTCCGGCATCGGTGCTGGCCGACATCTCGCGGCCCTCGGCATGACCGTGCTGCATGATCTTCCCGGTGTCGGCGAAAACCTCCAGGATCACCTCCAGGTCCGCTGCGCCTACAAGGTCGAGGGCGTGCGCACCATGAACGAGCGCTATCAGAGCCTCGTCCAGCGTGCCGCGATCGCTGCCGAATACGCGCTCTTCCGCACCGGCCCCATGACGATGTCGCCGTCCCAGCTCGGCGCCTTCACGCGCTCGGACCCGAGCCGCGAGACGCCGAACCTCCAGTATCACATCCAGCCGCTGACCCTGCCGAAGTTCGGCGAGCCGCTCGATCCTTTCCCCGCCTTCACCGCGAGCGTCTGCAACCTGCGTCCGACGTCGCGTGGCACCGTCCACATCACCAGTCCCGACACCAGGACCGCACCTGCGATCCGCCCGAACTACCTCGCCACCGACGAGGATCGCCGCGTTGCCGCCGACGCCATCCGCATCACCCGCCGCATCGTGTCGATGCCGGCATTGCAGAAGTTCAAACCCGAAGAGTTCCGTCCCGGACCCGAGATCAGCTCCGACGCCGATCTCGCCCGCGCCGCAGGCGACATCGCCACGACCATCTTCCACCCCGTCGGCACGTGCCAGATGGGCCGCGGCGACAACGCGGTCGTCGATGCAGGCTTGAAAGTGATCGGACTGTCGGGACTGCGCATCGCCGATGCTTCGGTGATGCCGACCATCACCTCGGGCAATACCAACGCGCCCGTGCTCATGATTGCGGAAAAGGCCGCGGACATGATCAGACGGGACCGTTCTGCCGCACTGCAGCAAAGCTGATCCACGCCCGCGCGCTCCGGTAGTCGCCCCGATTGCCGCTTTAGCGGCCAATCTTTGATTACTTTTTCGCTGCCCGCCCGATTGCCTATTTTGCAGCATTCGGGCCATACTCGGTCCACGCTCGTCTGCTAGGCGGAATCCGCAGAGCGCGAGATCATGTGCGTGACGTCTGGGAGACACAATGGCCGCGACACCTGCAGCAACCGCCGATCGTCCGGGCTTGTCGCCTGCGTCCGCGTCGGCCATCGAGATGATCGGTGTGAACAAGTGGTACGGCGACTTCCATGTCCTCAGGAACATCAACCTGTCCGTCGCACCGGGCGAACGCATCGTTATTTGCGGCCCCTCGGGCTCCGGCAAGTCCACCCTCATCCGCTGCATCAACAAGCTCGAGGAGCATCAGGCCGGCCAGATCGTCGTCAACGGCGTTGAGTTGACCAACGACATCCGCCAGATCGACGCCATCCGCGCTGACGTCGGCATGGTGTTCCAGTCCTTCAACCTGTTTCCGCACCTGACCATTCTCGACAATCTCTGCCTAGCGCCCGTCTGGGTGAAAAAGATGCCGCGCGCCGAGGCCGAAAAGGTCGCGATGAAGTATCTGGAGCGCGTCCGCATTCCCGAGCAGGCGCTCAAGTATCCGGGCCAGTTGTCCGGCGGCCAGCAGCAGCGCGTCGCCATTGCGCGCGCGCTGTGCATGAGCCCGCGCATCATGCTCTTCGACGAACCGACCTCCGCGCTCGACCCCGAAATGGTCAAGGAGGTGCTGGACACGATGATCGGTCTCGCCAGCGAAGGCATGACGATGCTGTGCGTGACGCACGAAATGGGCTTTGCGAAATCCGTAGCCGACCGCGTGATCTTCATGGATCGCGGCGAGATCGTCGAGCAAGGCCCGCCGACCGAATTCTTCTCCAATCCGAAATCGGATCGGACGAAGCTCTTCCTGTCACAGATCCTCAACCACTGAGGACCGGACCGGAAATCGAAATCCGCACCGGTTCCATCGCTTCGATGGGGCCCCGGTGCTGATCCTGACAACCGTAGCGTCGCCAGCCGGCGCCGGCTCTGTCACAACCAGCAGCGCACCAGGGAGATGTCTCCCCGGGCTGCGCCCAACCACCCTGAAGGAGGGGTATAGATGAGGAAACTACTGACACTCGGCTTTGCCGTGACGGTCGCCGCAGCCGGCGCATCGACATCGGCATTCGCCCAGGCCAAGACCCTCGATGCCGTGAAAGCCCGCGGGCAGTTGATCTGCGGCGTGAGCACGGGCCTCGCCGGGTTCAGCCAGCCGGACGACAAGGGCAACTGGACCGGCCTCGACGTCGATTACTGCCGCGCCATGGCCGCAGCGATCTTCAACGACGCCAAGAAGGTCACCTTCAAGCCTCTCTCCGCCAAGGAGCGCTTCACCGCCCTCCAGTCGGGTGAAGTCGACGTCCTGTCTCGCAACACCACCTGGACGATCACCCGCGACAGCTCGCTCGGTCTCTCGTTCGCTGGCGTCAACTACTATGACGGCCAGGGTTTCATGGTGAAGAAGTCTCTCGGCGTGAAGAGCGCCAAGGAACTCAAGGGCGCCTCGATCTGCGTGCAGACCGGCACCACGACCGAGCTGAACCTTGCCGACTTCTTCCGGGCCAACAAGCTCGAGTACAAGACCGTCGTGTTCGAAAAGAACGACGAAGTCGTCGCGGCCTACGACGCCGGCCGTTGCGATGCGATGACGACGGACGCTTCGGGCCTCTACGCCGAGCGCCTCCGCATGAAGGCTCCCGACGAGCACGTCGTTCTGCCCGAGATCATCTCGAAAGAGCCTCTCGGTCCGGTTGTACGCCAGGGCGACAGCCAGTGGCTGACGATCGCGAAGTGGGTCCACAACGCGATGCTCAATGCCGAAGAACTCGGTGTGACCTCGAAGAACGTCAACGAGATGGCGAACTCGACGAACCCCGAGATCAAGCGTCTGCTCGGCAAGGAAGGCGAATTCGGCAAGGGCATCGGCCTCGACAACGACTGGGTCGTCCGGATCGTTTCGCAGGTCGGCAACTACGGCGAAGTCTATGACCGTAACGTCGGTGCCGGCTCGCGCCTGAAGATCGACCGCGGCATCAACAAGCTCTGGAACGCCGGTGGCCTCCAGTACGCTCCGCCGATCCGCTGATCACGCATCCCCCCACCGCAGTTCGCTGCGGTGGGGTTTCCATATCTGCAGAACCGGATTTCTGACGATGGCCTCTCGCGCTGATACTTTATCGCAGCCCCCCGTTCGCGCGAAGCCGGCCGAGCCGAGTTTTCTAAATCGCCGTGAGGTGCGCCAGGCGCTGTACCAGATCGCGCTTGTGGTTGCCCTCGTCGCCTTTTTCTATTTCATCGTCACCAATGCCGCTGAAAACCTTCGGCGCCAGAACATCGCCTCCGGTTTCGACTTTCTCGACCGCGTGTCCGGTTTCGACGTCTCCCAGAATCTCATCTCTTTCTCCAACACTGACTCGTACGGCCGCGCCTTCATCGTCGGCCTGCTGAACACGATCGTGATCGCCGTCATCGGCATCGTGCTTGCGACCATTCTCGGCTTCATCGCCGGGATCGCGCGACTATCGAAGAACTGGCTCATCGCGCGCATTGCAGGTCTCTATGTCGAGACCGTCCGCAACATGCCGCTGTTGCTGCTTCTGCTGATCATCTACTTCGGCGTGCTCAAGCCCTTGCCCGGCCCGCGCCAGAGCCTGAACTTCGCCGACAGCGTCTTCCTGAATGTGCGCGGCCTCTACATGCCGCGACCGGAATGGCTCGCAGGAAGCGGCATCTTTCTCGCATCCATCGCCGTCGCGCTGATCGCGGCATTCGTCGTCGCGCGCTGGGCACATGCCCGTCAGATGCGCACCGGCGAACAGTTTCCGACAGGCTGGACCGCGCTCGCCCTTGTCGTCGGCCTGCCGGCGCTCACGTTCCTCGCCACGGGGCGTCCGCTCGCCTTCGACTATCCCAAGCTGCAGGGCTTCAATTTCACCGGCGGCATGGTCGTCCAGCCCGAATTCATGGCGCTTCTCATCGGCCTTACCATCTACACCGGCTCGTTCATCGCCGAGATCGTACGTGCCGGCATCCAGGGTGTTCCGAAGGGACAATGGGAAGCCGCTCGCGCGATCGGCTTGCATGGCGGACAGGTGCTGCGCCTCGTCATCATCCCGCAGGCCGCGCGCATCATCATTCCCCCGCTGACGAGCCAATACCTGAACCTGACGAAAAACTCCTCGCTTGCCGTCGCCATCGGATATCCCGATCTCGTCAACGTCGGCGGCACGATCCTCAATCAGACCGGCCAGGCCGTCGAAGTCATCCTGATGATCATGGCCGTCTATCTGACGCTGTCGCTGCTGACGAGCGCGTTCATGAACTGGTTCAACACGCGCATGGCGCTGGTCGAGAGATAAGTGTGACAGCATGACGAACTCTCCGAACGATCAGACTGTGATGAAGCCACCGCGGGCCCAGGTCGGCCCCGTGGCTTGGCTGCGCGAGAACCTTTTCTCGTCGATCCCGAATACGATCCTGACGGTCGTCGGGATGTTCCTGCTCTATTGGATCCTGAAAGGGCTCGTGACTTTCGCCGTGCTCGAGGCGACCTGGGTCGCGTCCGACGGCGCCGGTTGCGCAAAGAACGATGGAGCGTGCTGGCCCTTCATCTTCGCCAAGTTCTCCCAGTTCATGTTCGGCACATACCCCGAAGCCGAGCGCTGGCGGCCGAAACTCGTCTACCTTCTGGCACTCGGCGCGCTCGTCCCGCTCATGGCCAACGGCATGGGCGAGAAGCGCAAGGTCCTGTTCTGGCTGATCGCCGTTTCGGCCGTGCTCGTCATTTTACGCTACGCCTTCGAGTTCACGGGATCTGCGTTCACTGGGTTCACCGAAATGGTCGATCCGGTCTTCCTCGTCCTGGCCTGTGTGTTTGCCGCCATCGGTGCACTGCTCGAGGAGCGCACCGGCAAGACCGTGTTTGCGATCTTCTTCTTCGTCATCTACCCGCTGATCGCATGGCTCCTGCTGAGTGGCGGCGTCCCCGGACTGCCGTTCGTACCCACCAACCTGTGGGGCGGTATGCTCGTGACGCTCGTAGTTGCCACCGTCGGTATCGTCGCGGCCTTCCCGCTCGGCATCGCACTCGCCCTCGGCCGTCGCTCGCAGATGCCGATCATCCGCACGTTCTCCGTCGGCTTCATCGAGTTCGTGCGCGGCGTCCCCCTCATCACCATCCTTTTCATGTCATCGGTGATGCTGCCGCTGTTCCTCCCACCGGGCTGGAACTTCGACAAGCTCCTGCGTGCCCTCATCATGGTGGCGCTGTTCTCGGCCGCCTATCTGGCCGAAGTCATTCGTGGCGGCTTGCAGGCCATTCCGCGCGGTCAGTTCGAGGCCGCCGACGCACTCGGCCTCAATTACCGCCAGAAGATGAGCATGATAGTCCTGCCGCAGGCGCTGAAACTCGTCATCCCCGGCATCGTCAACTCCTTCATCGGTCTGTTCAAGGACACCTCGCTCGTCCTCATCATCGGCCTGTTCGACCTGCTCGGCGTGGTGCGCCAGAACATGACCGACTCGAAGTGGTACGCACCGACCACCGTGCTGACGGGATATCTCTTCGCCGGCTTCCTGTTCTGGCTGTTCTGCTTCGGCATGAGCCGCTACTCGCAGAACGTCGAACGCAGGCTGGCAGCCGGCGACCGCCGCTGATCGCACATCGCGCCTTCGCCTTGAAATGCAACGCCACGCAATGAGACCGGCCCCTCGCGGGGCCGGTCTTGCATCGTCTCGCCATTTTGCGACCGTGCCGTAGGCGCTTTACTCGGCCGCAGCCCGCTTGTGCGCACGCGCATAGTTCGCCAGCGCATCGTCCGCGCAAGGCTCGATCGGCGTCGGATTGCGATGCGCGATCCATTCCGGCCGTGTCGGCTTCCGGATCGCATTCGAGACCGCATTGAGCGTGAGATAGACGATCCGCCGCGGGAACGGCGTGATGTTGCCCGCCGAACCGTGCACCAGGTTGCCGTGGAACATCAGCATGGAGCCCGGCTTGCCGACGGGCTGCACGAGGCCGCCCTCCTTGACGAGCTTCTCCACCGTCGCGTTGTCGAGCGTCCAGAGCGGGTACGCCGTCGTCGACGTGTCGTGCCCGGCCTGGATGTTGCCGTGCTTCTGCGAGCGCGGCACCAGCATGAGTGCACCGTTGAACGGGAAAACCTCGTCGAGAAAGATCGAGATGTTCATCGCGCGCGGCTCGGGCATCCCGTCGTCGCGCAGCCAGGTCGCGTAGTCCTGGTGCCACTGCCAGACGTCGCCATCGAACTTCGCCTTGGCGTTGATCTTGTACTGATGCATGTAGACCCTCTCGCCGAACACCTGCTCGACGGGTTCGATCATGCGCGGGTGCCGCCCGAGCAGTCCGAACGCCTCGTTGTAGGTGTGGGCCGCAAAGGCGGTCCTCGGCGCGCCGTTCTTCTCGCGCCAGATTTCTTCCCGGTTCGAGGCGAGAACGTTGGCTGCCTCCTCGCGCAGCACCTCGACCTCCTCGGCCGTGAAAAGATCCGGCAGCAGCAACCACCCTTCCGTGTGGAACTGCTTCATCTGCGCGTCTGTCAGTTTCATGGTCGCTTCCTCCACTTGCTCGCTTCTGTTTCAGTCGCAGTCATGCCGACCGCTGCGCGGCGCGCTCGAGACGGAGCGCAGTATCGTCGCCTGCACGTAGCGTATGCTGTCGCGCGAGTTCGCCGGCCCGCGCGCCATCCTTCGCCAGGATCGCTCCGAGGATTGCCGCGTGCTCGTCCCACACCCGCTCGCGGATGGTACCGTCGTCCAGTACGTGCGACATCGAACGCATGAAGTGCGGCCACTGCGCAGCAACCGTTTCCGCAATCGCCGCATTTCCCGAAAGCCCGTAGATCGCATTGTGGAACGCGACGTCGCTGGAGATACGTTCCGCCATGCTCGCGTCCGCCGGGAGCGCAGCCCCTCGGGCGAATGCCGCATGCAGGCTGTCGATGGCGACCGGGCTAGCGGCCCCTTGTGCAATCTGGGCAGCGGCAGTTTCGGCCGCCAATCCGTCGAGCGCCGCACGGACGCGGTAGAGATCGCGAATACGTCCGGCATCGAGCGGCGCCACCTGCAGCCCGCGCTTGCCGTGTTCGATCAGAAGCCCGCGCCGTTTGAGAGCCTGCAGGGCGTGGCTGACGGGCTGGCGCGACACGCCGAGGAGGGCGGCGGCACTTTCCTGTGTGAGCCGCTGTCCCGCTACGAGTTCGCCGCCGACGATCGCCTCGATCAGCCGGTTTTCGACCTGCTCGATGAGTACGGGCTGAAGGTCGAGTTGAGCGATCGCCATGCAACCGTCCGGGTTCGCTGTTGTCCGCATTTAACGAATTCGGAATTCGGAATTCAATAGCGAGATCTCGCGGTGCACCATCGGGCCGTTCCTACCTGCGGGCGGGGGATATGCGCCGCCCCGGCTTGTGGGTATGTCCTCTCGAACGAGTAAGTTGATCGGAATGGAGAGCGGAGACCATGGCAGACTTCCCCGGCATGGACGGCATCGAATTCGGCGTCACACCGTTCGAGACGATGCGCGAACTCAGCGGCCTGGAATTTCTCCAGCAACTCGCCGACGGCAAGCTGCCTGCTCCTCCCATCGGCCGCACCATGGGCTTCCTGCTCAAGGAAGTGAAACCCGGCTTCGCCCTGTTCACGTGCACGCCCACGTTCGATCACTACAACCCGATCGGCTCGGTGCACGGCGGCCTCGCCGGCACGTTGCTCGACAGCTGCATGAGCTGCGCGATCCAGACCCTGCTGCCGAAGGGGCAGGGCTACACGACGCTCGAATATCGCGTTCACCTTGTGCGCGGCATGACCGACAAGACGGGCCCTGTACGGGCCGAGGGCAAGGTCGTTCACGCCGGACGGCGCATATCGACGGCGGAGGGCCGTATCATTGACGAAGCCGGCAAGCTCTACGCGCACGGAACGACGACCTGCATCGCCCTCGACCTCTAGATGAAGCTCAGGGTGCGAACCGGCCGCGGGACGGTACGGCAGGTCGAGTTCTTGGCCGGTACCGGTCTGGAAAATCAGGCGATCCGCCCCACATAACCACGTGACAGTGGCCGTCCGATGCACTTGCAGGTCTCGATAATCCGCGTTAGGACGCGCCCCAAGTTGGCGGCCTTCTTGGCTCGCCTGGACCGCCGCCGGCATTGGTCGGGCGGTTAACGAACAGAGGCACGATAGAGGTAGGTACAGGCCCATGGCCAAGGCAAAATTCGAGCGCACGAAGCCCCACTGCAACATCGGCACGATCG
>DAOMWV010000095.1:0-11402 GCA_035436725.1 Hyphomicrobiaceae bacterium | reverse complement strand
CACGCCCGAGGATCTCGAGCGCGCGCGCCATATGCTGTCGGCCTAGCCGCCCCCGTCAGCCGCCGTCTCGAGCGTTGCGCGGGCAAGGTCGATCGCCGCGCGAACCGCATCGTCGTCGCCCGTCTGATTGGCCAGGATCAGCACCAGCGCCGCATTGAGCGCCGCGCTCTGGTCGGCCGATAGCCCGCGATGTGCCTCGACGAGGCTGCGGTAGACGGCGTCCGGATCGCGGAGTGTCGACTGCATCCGAAGCGCCGGTTCGTCGGGTCGTGTCATCGGCTGCCACCCTTCGCCCGCGCCAGCGCGGCATTGAACTGAGCGGGATCGAACGTCCGCCATCGGGCGGCGATGTGGCTGTCGGGGCGGACGAGGTAGAAGGCGCCGTCGCCACCATCGAACCTGCGCTCGACGAGCCCATCCGCATCCGTGAACACCTGATCGCGTCCCACCGGCAGGACGGCGACGTCGTCGGCGAGCCCCTCGGGTGCTTCGGCATTGATGGCGATGAGCGTGAAAGAGCTGCCGAGTGCGTCCGTCAGGAAAATGCTCTCGCCGTTCGCCGCCCGCAGTGGTGCATCCGGCAGCGGCGCGCCCGGTCGGGGACCGCCGCCCCATGTATCGACGTCGGGTGTCGACAGGGGCGAATCCGCATAGCTCGTCGGCAGCGAGAGGCGGCCTGGATTGACGAAGCGTTTGGCGAAATCGGACCGACCGGCGAGTGCCAGCGCGGCGTTGCGGAGGGACATTTCTGCGGGACTGTGCGGAGCGATGAAATCAGTGGCGCGCGTCGAATTGAGGATGTTCTCGTCCGCAGCTTCCGACCGTTCGGTATCGTACGTTCCGAGAAGTGACGCAGGTGCATCCCCGCGCGTGACGAGCGCGAGTTTCCACGCGAGATTCTCCGCGTCCTGGATGCCGGAGTTGGCCCCGCGCGCCCCGAACGGCGACACCTGGTGCGCCGAGTCTCCCGCGAATATCACTCGCCCGTGCACGAACGACTTGAGCCGACGGCACTGGAACCGGTAGATCGAGATCCATTCGAGTTCGAAATCGTCGTGACCGAGCATGCGCGCGATGCGCGGCCTGACGACCTCCGGCCGTCGCTCGTACTCGCTGTCCGCATCCGCCGACAGCTGCAGGTCGATGCGCCAGACGTCGTCGGGCTGCTTGTGCAGGAGTGCCGATTGCCCGTTATGGAAGGGCGGCTCGAACCAGAACCATCGTTCGGTCGGAAACGCCGCCGTCATCTTCACGTCCGCGATCAGGAACTGATCCTCGAACTGCTCGCCTTCGAATGCGAGCCCGAGCATCCCGCGTGTCGGCGATCGCGCACCGTCGCACGCCACCACCCAGTCCGCAGTGATCAGGTAAGGGCCGTCGGGAGTATCGATGGTGAGTTCGGCCACACCGTCGGTCTGCGTCACGTTCGTCACGCGATTGCGCCACCGGATATCGATGTGTTCGAGCGTCGTCGCCCGCTCGATCAGGTACTCTTCCGCATAATACTGCTGCAGGTTGATGAAGGCCGGCATCTTGTGGCCGGGTTCGGGCAGAAGATCGAAGCTGTAGAGCTCCCGGTCGCGGTGAAACACACGGCCCTTGCGCCACTCCACCCCCTTGCCGAGCATCGGCGCTGCGACACCGAGGCGATCGAAGATTTCGAGCGTCCGCTTCGAGAAACAGATGGCCCGGCTGCCGTCGCCGATCCGGTCGCTGTCGTCGAGGAGGACGACGGCGATGCCGCGCTGTGCGAGATCTATGGCGAGAGACTGACCGATAGGTCCCGCCCCGATGACGACGACGGGATGATGCGCCGTCGTCGTTGCGTCCTGGTCGGGCGAACGGCGATAGCGGAACTGCCGGTGTGTCTTCGGTTGCTGCATGTCGATCAGCCCTGCAGGGCCGACCACATGTCGCGGTCGCGCACGTCGGTCCAGACAACCGGGTTTTCGATGCCGCGCGCCTCGTCGTAGGCCCGGCTCACGTTGAACGGCAGGCAGTGCTCGTAGATCGCGTAAGAGCCGAACGGCCCGTCCATCACGGCGCGCGTCGCCTGGAAGGTTTCCTTGAGCGACTTGCCCTGCGCGACCGCGCGCTGGGCCGTCTCGTAGGTCGCAGCCAGGAAACTCCGGGTCCCCGCGACCGCTTCGCGGACCTTCGCCACGCCGACGAGCGCATCCCCGCGCCCCGGCACCAGCGCTTCGGGACGATACGCTTCGAGCCGGTCGAGCGTGCCCGGCCAGTCGGCGAAATGCGCGTCCCCGCAGTAGCAGGCGGATTTGTACTCGACGAGATCACCCGAGAACATCACGCCGCTGTCGGGGACCCACGCGATGGTGTCGCCGGACGTATGCCCGCGCCCGAGATGCACGATGTCGACCCGCCGCTTTCCGAGCCACAGCGTCATCCGCCCCTCAAAAGTCAGCGTCGGCCATGTCAGGCCCGCCGGAACGCTCTCGACGCCGCGAAACAGGCGCGGAAACCGTCCGATCTCGCTCGCCTTGTCCTGCTCGCCACGCTCGACGATGAGATTGCGCGTGGCCGCACTCGCGATGATTTCCGACGCATTGTAGGCGGATGCGCCGAGCACCCGCACCGCATGATAGTGCGACAGAAGCACGTACTTGATCGGCTTGTCCGTGACCGCCCTGACGCGTGCGATCACATCCATTGCCATTGTCGGTGTGGCCTGCGCATCGACCACCATGCAGCTGTCGTCGCCGACGATGATGCCGGTGTTCGGATCGCCCTCCGCGGTATAGGCGTAGAGACCGTCGCCGAGCTTTGAAAAGCTGACGGTCTTGGCGGTCATGTCCCCGGTCGAGGCGAATGTCGGTTTGGTCATCGTGTGTCCGTTCTGGATTTAGGATTTCTGGCTGTCGGATCGACGCCCGGCCACCGGCGTTCCGGCCCAGCCGATGAGCGTGACGAAGCCGGCGAAGACGATCAGGAAGCCGGGTATCTCGGGCCAGCCGAGTACCGCCGCACTGGCTGGCGACAGGACGCTCTGGGCGGCCGCCGCGAGAGCATATAGCCCGGCGCCGATGGCGACCGCGCCGGCGAGCGCCGCCGTTACCGACCAGTTCCTGCGGCCGGCGAACCTGCCGAACAGCCAGGCGAATGACGGAACCAGCAGCAGCACCGATCCGAGAAGGATGGCATCAATACCCTTCATGCTTGACCACCGTCTGTTCGATGGTGCCGAAGATGGACGCGCCGTGCCTGTCGAGCATCTCGATCCGCACGCGGTCGCCGAATTTCAGGAAGGGCGTCGACGGCTTGCCGGCCTTGATCGTCTCGATCGTGCGCAGCTCCGCAAGGCAGGTATAGCCAGCTCCGCCGGCCGAAACCGCGGTCCCGGGCCCGCCGTCCGCCCCCTTGTTCGAAACCGTACCCGACCCGATGATCGTACCGGCTGCAAGTCGCCGCGTTTTCGCCGCATGCGCGATCAGGTCGGCGAACGTAAAGGTCATGTCGACCCCGGCGTCGGGGCATCCGAGGGGGGTGTCGTTGATGGCCGCATGGAGCGGCAAATGCACGCTCGCATTCCGCCACGCATCTCCGAGTTCGTCCGGCGTCACCGCCACCGGAGAAAAGGCCGTCGAAGGCTTGCCGTGGAAAAAACCAAACCCCTTCGCGAGTTCGTTCGGGATGAGATTGCGCAGCGACACGTCGTTGACCAGCATCACGAAGCGGATATGCGCCTCCGCGTCCGCTCTGGACACCGCCATCGGCACGTCGCCGGTGATGACCGCGACCTCGCCTTCGAGATCGATGCCGTATGCCTCGTCGGCGACCTCTATGGGATCCCGCGCCCCGAGGAATGTGTCGGAGCCACCCTGGTACATGAGCGGATCGGTCCAGAAACTCTGCGGCATTTCCGCGCCCCGCGCCTTGCGCACGAGTTCGACGTGATTGACGTAGGCCGAACCGTCCGCCCACTGATACGCGCGCGGCAGCGGCGCCATGGCCTCCCGCTCGTCGAACGGAAAGACATCGAAAGGTGGCCGGACACCCTTCTCGATGGCTGCGTTGAGTTCACTGGATATCCTCTCCGCGCGCGGCGCTCCCTCGTCCCATTCGTCCAGAAGTTGCTGAAAAGTCTCGAGATCGGCAATGACGTTGCGCGCGAGCACGGCTGTGCTGAGATCGCGCGAGACAATGGCGAGGGCGCCATCCCGGGTGCCGTTTCGAAGTGTTGCAAGTTTCATTGTGAAGGCCGTAATGTTGTTCGGTTCGCTTGTGAACGTGGCTCAAGTGGAAGGGGATTGTCTATGGGCAAGCGTCTGCATCGCCGGCAGGTCCTTAAAGGCGGCATTATAGCCGCCGGGGGCGTATCTGTGCTGGCGGCACCAGCGATCGCTCAGTCGGCGCCCGAGGTGAAATGGCGGCTGACCTCGAGCTTTCCGAAGTCGCTCGATACCATCTTCGGCACCGCTCAGACATTTTCGAAGTACGTCTCCGAGATGACGGACAATGCGTTCCAGATCCAGGTCTTCGCCGCAGGCGAGATCGTACCCGGCCAGCAGGCCCTCGACGCCGTGACCTCCGGCTCCGTCGAGTGTGCGCAGACGCCGACCTATTTCTACTTCGGCAAGGAGCCGACGCTCGCTTTTGGAACCGGTATCCCGTTCGGTCTCAATCAGCGCCACCAGGAGTCGTGGTGGTCGTTCGGCGGCGGTGGCGAGATTGTCAACGAGGCCCTGAAGAAATTCAACGCTTTCGCCATCCCGATGGGCAACTCCGGCACCCAGATGGGCGGCTGGTTCCGCAAGGAGATCAATACCGTCGAGGATCTGAAGGGCTTGAAGTTCCGCATTGGCGGCATGGGCGGCCACGTCCTCCAGCGCCTCGGCGTCGTCGCCCAGCAGATCACGCCAGGCGACATCTATCCCGCCCTCGAGCGCGGCACCATCGACGCCGCCGAATTTGTCGGCCCCTATGACGACGAGAAGCTCGGCCTCGCCAAGATCGCCAAGTATTACTACTACCCCGGCTGGTGGGAAGGCAGTGCCATGATGCACCTGATCGTCAACAACGATCAGTGGGCCAAGCTTCCGAAGAACTATCAGCACATCGTCGCGCGCGCCGCCGACGCCGCCAACAACTGGATGATGGCGAAGTACGACGCTGTAAATGCGCCTGCCCTGCGCCGCCTCGTCGCGGCTGGCGCGACGCCGAAGGGTTTCCCGATGCCGGTCCTCGAGGCCTGCTACAAGGCAGCCAACGACTATTACGGCGAACTCGGCGCCCAGAATCCGCTCTTCAAGAAAGCCTACGACAGCATGACGGCGTACCGGAACGAGCAGATGCCGTGGTGGCAGATCGCCGAATACAACTTCGATACGATGATGATTGTGCTGCGCTCGAAAGGCTGACGACCCTGGCGCCGGCGTCTGTCGCCGGCCCCGGTAAGACCGCTGATACGCGAAGACACGCGACCGCGAGGTCGCGTGTTTCGTTTCTCCTTGCGGTCGCACCGGCGAGCGCCGCTCACGCATTCGGATTGAACTTCCGGTCGAGGCCGCGCCAGCAGTCCCAGTATCCGGTCTGCAACTGGTCGCTTTCAGCTGCAAATCGCGTGACCCGCTGCGGAAAGCGCGTCTCGAACATGAAGGCGAGGGTGTTCTCGAGCTTCATCGGTTTCAGTTCGACGTTGCTCGCATGCTCGAACGCTTCCGTGTCCGGCCCGTGCGGCAGCATGCAGTTGTGCAGGCTCGCCCCGCCCGGCGAGAAACCGTGCGGCTTGGCGTCGTACTGCCCGTAGATCAGCCCCATAAACTCGCTCATGATGTTCCGGTGGTACCACGGCGGCCGGAACGTGTCCTCCGCCACCATCCACCGCTCCGGGAAGATCACGAAGTCGACGTTGTTCGCGCCCGGCGTTTCCGACGGCGCCGACAGCACCGAAAAGATCGACGGGTCCGGATGGTCGAAGCCGATGGCGCCCACCGGCGAGTAGCGGCGCATGTCGTACTTGTAGGGCGCGTAATTGCCGTGCCACGCGACGACGTCGAGCGGCGACCAGCCGATCGTGGTTTTCCACATCGTGCCGCACCACTTGACGAAAAGCTCGCTCGGCGTGTCCGTGTCTTCGTAGTGCGCGACGGGCGTCAGGAAATCGCGCGAATTGGCGAGACAGTTGGCGCCGATCGGCCCCCGGTCCGGCAGCGTGAAGGCGCCGCCGTAGTTTTCGCACACGTAACCGCGTGCCTTGCCATCCGTGAGTTCCGCCCGGAACTTGACGCCGCGCGGGATGACGACGAGTTCGCCCGGCTCTGCGTCGATGATGCCGAACTCCGTGACGAACCGGATGCGCCCCTCCTGCGGCAGGATCAGCAACTCCCCGTCCGCGTTCCAGAACACCTCGTTCTTCATGGAGCGCGTGGCGAGATAGATGTGGGCCGCCATACCGGCCTGCGTCGCCGCATCCCCGCAGGTCGTCATGGTGTGCATGCTCTCGATGAACGACAGCGGCCGCGACGGATACTTGAGCGGCGACCAGCGCAATTGCGCGATCGGCATGTCGAGTTCGACGAGCGGTGCCGTCCGCCAGAAGCCCATTTCGGCCTTCTCGAACTTGCCGGAATGAGCGACGGACGGGCGGATGCGATAGAGCCACGACCGCTCGTTGTGTACGCGCGGCATCGTGAACGGCGAACCCGAAAGCTGTTCGGCATAGAGCCCGAACTTGCACTTCTGCGGGCTGTTGCGACCGATCGGCAAGGCGCCGGCGAGGGCCTCGGTTTCGAAGCTGTTGCCGAAGCCGGACATGTACCCGCTCGCCGCACCGCGCCCGGATGGGGTCTGCCAGATATCGGCGCGCGCGGATGGCGGTGCGGAATCTTGGGCCATGGTAAGCTCCGGTGTGAGGGCCGTCGGGCGGCGTTGTTCCGGACGAAAACGGAATGTCGTCACTATAGTTTCATTTGAAACTAATGCAAGAGTGTCGCAGGGTGCCGTTTCGGGCAGAAAGGGAAGGGCGAGGCGTGGGACGGAATGGTGTGAAGGCGGCAAAGCCGAAAAGCGGATATGGATCTGCGGCGACGCGGAAAAATCGCAATGGGGCGACGTCGACGGTTCCGGCCTCGATCGAACTCGATCGCTTCCTGCCCTATCGCTTCGCCGTGCTGTCGACCGCCATTTCGCGCGCACTCGGCGAAGTCTACGGTGACCGCTTCGGCCTGACCATCGCCGATTGGCGCATCCTCGCCAACCTCGGCCAGACCGGTGCGCTCTATGCCGGCGAACTGGCCGAGCGGTCGAGCCTCGACAAGCCGAAGGTCACGCGCGCACTGCAGCGCATGGAGGCGTCGGGTATCATCATTCGCGCCATCGACCTCGAAGATCGCCGCCAGGCGAGACTTTCGCTGACGGAAAAGGGACAGCGGATGTATCGTGAGGTGGCCGAACTCGCCATTCGGTGGGAGGCGGAATTGCTCGCCCCCCTCGACGAGGTCGATCGCGCCGCATTCGGCCGCGTGCTCGAGAAACTGCAGTCCCGTGTCGGCGACATGCGGCGCGACTACGCCGCCGGCCAGCAGAAAGCCGCGCTCGAAAGGGAGACGTCCGACGATGAAACTCTATAGCTATTTCCGCTCGTCCGCTGCGTACCGCTGCCGCATCGCACTCAATCTGAAGGGTCTGCCGCACGAGCTTGCCTTCGTCCACCTCGTCCGCAATGGCGGTGAACAGAAGTCCGAAGCCTACCGCACAATCAATCCGCAGGCCCTCGTCCCCGCGCTCGAAGACGACGGTGTTCTTCTGACCCAGTCTCTCGCCATCATCGAGTATCTCGAGGAGAAATACGGCGGCGCGCGACTGCTGCCCGACGACCCGTTCGAACGCGCCCGCATCCGTGCGTTCTCGCTCGCGATCGCCTGCGAGATCCACCCGCTCAACAACCTCCGCGTTCTGGGCTACCTCAAGACGACGCTGGGGCACGATCAGCCGACCGTAGAGGCTTGGTATCGTCACTGGGTCGAAAGCGGGCTTGCCGCGTGTGAGGCTCTGCTGCCCGAACGCGAGGCGGAGTTCTGTTTCGGAGATAGACCGACACTCGCCGACATCGTGCTCGTACCGCAGATCTTCAACGCACGACGCTTCAATGCCGACCTCGGCGCGGTCCCGCGTCTGGTGGCAATCGATGAACGGTGCCGGAAACTGAAGGCGTTCGCCGATGCGGCGCCGGGCGCGCAGCCGGACGCGGAGGCTTAGCTGGAACTCAGCTGAAATCCGGCAGCGGTTCTGCCTCGAACGTGTGCCCCGACAGCGTCTTGCCGCGGCCTGACGCCAGGTAGAGCGCGAGTGCTGCCACATCCATCTCGCCACCGAGCCCGCCGGCGGATGCGCTGCCGGCCTGCACCGGTGGTGCGACCGCGTTGAAACGGATGCCGTGCTCGGCCCAGCCCTGCGCTTCCCGCTTGGTCATCTGCGAAAGTGCCGATTTGGCGACCTGCGCGAAGGCACGGCTCGCCTTGTCCGCATCCGGTGCGAGCGTCGCGAGGTTGAGGATCAGCCCTTCGGTCAGCATCAGGCGCATGCGGTTCGCCGCGATCCGCGAAACGAGGCAGGCCGGCATCAGCCGGTCGCTGATCATGCTTTCGACAGCAGCCGCATCGAGCCGGGCACCCGGGGCCTGCGGGGCGCCATCGAGGGGGACAATGTTGAGAACAACGTCGATGCCGCCGAGTTCCTGCGCGGCTGAACGGCCGAAGGCCACGATCTGGTCGGCGGTCGCGAACCGGCCGTGGTGCGCCGAGAACGCGGGCGCCGTTGCCGCGAGCATCTGGCTGAACACGTCCGCGTCGTCCGTCAGCTCGTCGAATTGTACGATGAGCTGTGCGCCCGCTTCTGCGAACGTGCGCGCTATGTCGAGGCCGAAGCCCCGCCGTACACCGGTGATCAGGACACGTCGCCCCGCGACCTCCGGATAGAGCATCGCCTGGGCTTCGAATTCCTCAACGCGAACATCTCGGGATGACAGCAACATCTACAACGGTCCTTCCATGACGCGACCATCAGTCCTGAAACCGGCGGCTCGATCATCGCTTGGGCGATGGAACGCATCTCGCGCCGATTCGGCTAACGAGACCTAAATGCCCCCTCGATTCGGGCCCGATCGCGACCGGCCGGAGATGGACTCGCCCAACTGGCGGCGACAAAATGGCGTTCATCGCCTGTTCGTCAGGCCGTACTCTGATCATGCCGCCATGTTGTGTGCAGCCCGGGGCAGGTGTGCAAAGTCTGGGTGTCGCGCCGGGAGACGCGAGTGCGAATTTTTTCGGGCCTCACGCCAATATGAAGCGGAAAACTGTTGCGTTGGACTAAGTTTGGTTCCGATTTCCGCGGTCGGGATGAAACGTTTTTCCCGTCCAGTCGTACTGTGGGTAATGGCGCGGTTAGGTCGCGCACTGGTCTTCAGGAGCAGATCCGATGAATAGACGCTGGTTTCTCGGAACGGCTGCAGCGGCAATGTTCCCACCCAAGGCCGGGGCCGCCGAGAAGGCGGCGGCTTTCCCGGTGCAGAAGTCGGACGCCGAGTGGCAGAAGCAGCTGACGCCGGAGCAGTTCTATGTCCTGCGCAAGCACGGCACCGAGCGGGCTGGATCGAGCCCGCTGGACAAGGTCTACGCGCCCGGGGTGTATCATTGCGTCGGCTGCGATCAGCCCCTCTTTCAGTCAGAAACCAAGTACGACAGCGGTACCGGCTGGCCGAGTTTCTGGGCGCCGATCGAGAAGGCCGTCGGCATGTCCATCGACAGGTCCTGGCTGATGGTGCGGACGGAAGTGCATTGCAGCCGCTGCGGTGGTCATCTCGGACACGTCTTCCCGGACGGCCCGAAACCGACCGGACAGCGCTATTGCATGAACGGGGTAGCCCTGAAGTTCGTGCCGAAGACGACGGGTTAGGGACGGCGGGACGGACCTGGCCCCGCGAACGGAAAAAATGGGATGGCGACGTGACGATGATCTCAGCAAGGCCGCGGCTGAAGACGCTGCTGCCGGTCCTCTTCGTAATTCTTGCATCCTGCGGATTCGCGCTGTCCGCCTCGGCCCAGCGTCTCCGCGAAACGCCGGGCCTCGAGACCGCGACGTTCGCCGGCGGCTGCTTCTGGTGTGTCGAGGCGGATTTTGACAAGATTGATGGCGTCGTCGCCACGACGTCCGGGTACATCGGCGGCACGACACCGAACCCGACCTATCGTCAGGTGGCCGCGGGCGGTACCGGCCACGCCGAGGCCGTCGAGATCAAATACGACCCGGCCAAGGTGAGCTTCACGCAACTGGTCACGTATTTCTGGCGCACGATCGATCCGCTCGACAATGACGGACAGTTCTGCGATCGCGGTGACGTGTACCGGTCGGCCATTTTCTTTCATTCGGACGAGCAGCGCAAAATCGCCGAGGCGACACGCGATCAGATCGTGGCGAGCAAGCGCTTCAGGCAACCGATCGTGACGGAGATTACACCGGCAACGAAATTCACGGTCGCCGAGGACTATCACCAGGACTACTACCGGAAGAACGCTGGCCGTTACGCGAGCTATCGCGCCGGCTGCGGTCGGGACGCCCGCATCAAGGGCCTGTGGGGCGACGAAGCTTTCTCGATGAATGTGCCGGTGCGCTGACGCGGGATCGCGGCGGAAAGCAAAAATGCCCGGGTCGCCCCGGGCATTTTTCATTCGTCTGGATCACTCGCCGAGGATGCGGCGCTGCCACCACCCGCGACGTGCCGGCTTGTTCGGCTCGTCTGGCTCAGCCGGCAGCTCGCTGACGGCGAGTTTCGGCTTCGGCGGTTCCTGAGCGACAGGTGTCGGCGTCGGCGCTGCCACCTGCGGCGGCGGCGGCGGAGGCGTCGCCTCTGGTGTCGCCGCTCGCGCCTCGGTCGTCTCTGCTACCGGCGGATCGACGGCGACCGGAGCCGGTCGATGCTGCTCGTCATGCCCGTTCCTGGCTGGAACATCGTCAACTGGAGCGGTTGCCCGAGCCGGGCGGCCGATGTCTCCGGCAACTCCGTCGTCGTTGTCTGCCGAAGTGGCGAAGGTCGCATCTTCATCCACGTCCGGCTGGTCACCCGAGCCGGCGTCAGCCATCGCATCGCCTTCGCGACCGCGGCGTCCACCCCGCCGGCCACGCCGACGACGGCGGCGCTTCCGTCCGTCGCCTTGCTCGGCCGAGCGCTCACTGTCCTCGGAGCCGCCCGGCAGGTCGTCGCGATCCCCGTCCGCATCATCGGCCTGATCATCATCGGTCGTACGATCGTGAACCCCGCGTACGGTGCCCTCGTTCTGGTCGAAAGTCTCGACGTTGTCGTCGTCCGCGCCAGCCTGGATGTCGTCGGCATCGTCACCGGTGCCCCCAATGGCCTCGCGCGGTCGTCCGTCGCGATCCCGGTCCCG
>DAOMWV010000094.1:0-11424 GCA_035436725.1 Hyphomicrobiaceae bacterium | reverse complement strand
TGCATTGTTCTGCCCACCCCATGAATGCTCCGACGGCGGAACCGCGGATGGGCGCTCAAAGCAAGAAACGGCCCTTCCGGCTACCCGGAAAGGCCGTCTTTGGTTAATTCTTGTCCCAGTTCGGGACAGCCCCAGAGTGCTGTCCGCTGACCGGTTTCAGCCCTTTACCAGGACCGCCGCGGACCAGTGTCGATGTGAAAAAGCCCACCACCATAGTGCTTTAGGCCGCCGACACTGCCGCTGGAACGCAGGTAGGCGTAGGTCGCCGACACGTTGCCATGAATGCGGAAGTCGACCGCATCACCGGTAAGATGCTTCGACTGTGACGCGCCGCCGACCCTCCGGTTATGGCCCCGGCTGCGGCAGGTCGAGTTGACTGTGACCGGCCCAAACCGGGACGCCACGGCGTTGACGACGGACCGCAAGGAACCGTCGAGACACCCCGCACTCGCGATCCAGTTTACCGAGCCGCCCGAAAGGCTCCGCCGCTCGACGCGCTGTTCACGCCGCGAGCGTTCGCTGGTCGAGACGTCGGACCGGCTCGATCCGAGACTCGCGACCCGCTTCGGCTTGGCCGCCGGGCGGACGGTTGTGACTTCGCTTGGTACGCTGACTATGCGCTCGGTGGTCGTCCGGCGCGGTCTCGCAACGGCTTCGAACCCTTCGTTGCCGAGCGAGGCGACACGAACCCGCCGGCTTTCGCGTTCGACGGAGTCCTGTGAGGCCTTCGCCTCGTTGATGACGGCACGAGCCCAATCCGTCGGATCGGCCAGGGCCGGGGCGGCAAACGGCATGTGTACGGTGAATGCAACCGCGAGCGCGGCCAGCAAGCGACGCGCCGACCCCCCGCTCGTCGTACGCAGCAATTCGAACACCATGTATGTCACTCCACTGAGCCGGCCGTTGCCATCCCCTGAGGGCAACGCGAAACGGCATTGGTTAACCCAACTTGCGAAAGCGCCCATACAAGGTTGTATGAGCGTCTGGCTCGCCAAAACGGTTCGGTTGGTTAACCCGGAATGCGGCCATATTGCGTCGCAGCATCGTCCGGTAACTGAAAACAAAAACGAATGATGTTTTGAATCAAAATGTTGCGGGCTTATGCTAAATGGTCGTCCGGCAACTCGATCCTGAAGTGCGCGCCCCGCACCCCCGAGGCGTACGTCACGAGGTCGATACGCCCCCCGTGGGCCGTGACGATTTCCTGCACGATCGAGAGACCGAGCCCCGATCCGCCCTTCCGGGTCGAACCCTCGAACGGCCGGAACAGCTTCTCACGCGCCGCCGGAGGCAATCCGGGACCCGTGTCACGCACGTCGATGACGACCTTGTCGGCATGCCGGCGTCCGGTCACCGTGACGAGGCAGCGTGCATCACCGTCCCCTGGTGTTCGAGCGGCGTCGCCATTGCGGGCCTGGGATTCGATCGCTTGCACCGCGTTCCGTACGAGATTGTTGAGAACCCGGTACATCTGGTCCCGGTCCGCGTCCACGGCGAGCCCCTGCGGTACGTCGACCACCCACCCGGCATGCGGGCGGGCCGCCATGTCGAGTCCCTCGCCCACGTCCACCACCAAAGCGCGGAGATCGAACGACTCACGCCTTGGTTGCGGCTCGGCCGCCCGGCCATATTGCAGCGTGTCGTTGCAGAACCGGATCGCCCGATCGATCGACGCGACGAGCTTGGGTGCGAGACGCTGGACGGTCGGCTCGGGCACGCTTGCGAGACGGTCCGACAGCAGCTGCGCATTCGCGAGCAGGTTCCTGAGGTCGTGATTGATCTTGCTGACCGCGAGACCAAGGGCGGCCAGACGCGACTTGTGGCTTAGCGTCTGGGCCAGTTCGCTCTGCATGCTCGCCAGTTCCCGCTCCGCGATACCGATCTCGTCGGTCCGGTACGACGGCACGATGATCCGTCGCGCATCCTCTGGGTTGTCGCTGAACCGTTGCATGGCGCGCGATAGATCTGTGATGGGCCGAATAAAAACCCAATTCAATATCAAATAGATAGGTATGGCCGCCAGCAATGAGATCATGATCGACAGGGCGAGGATATTGAGCCCGTGGCGCACCATGGCTGCTTTCAGCGGCCCGACCGGCATCACGATTTCGATGCTCTCGCCGGCATTCTCGTTGGGTTGCCCGATCACCCGCATGAGTGTGCGGTCGTCGGTCACATAAACGGCCAGCGCGTCACGCACGAGTGCGAGACCGATCGCCGGATTCTGCCACGCACCCGCCAACTGTGCCTGCCGAAGATCGTAGGTCGCCGAGACCGGCGCCTCCATTTCCTCCTGCAGGATCAGTCGACGCTGATCGTTGCGCTTCAGCGCCACCATTCGGATCTGGGCAGTCCGCAGCAGCTCCGCCTTGAGCGGCTCCGGCACTGCACTTTCCGGGGTCACGTCAGCCGCCAGAGAAGCGAGCTGCGCCGCCGCCAGCCGGTTGTTCAACCATGTCTGCCGGAACGTCGCGATCGACGGCACGAACATGAGCACTTCCGCCACCATGACGAAAAGCGCCACGAACCCGACGAGCTTCGTCGACAGGCTTCGTCCAACAGCGTCCTTTCGTTCGGCTTCGGGAGGCGCGCCGCCGGCCTCCGCTTTCGCGCCGCTGGCGTCGGGCAAGCCCACGTCTGCGTCCGTGAGCTCACGCGCACGTCCATTCCGCCCGGCAGGAGACCTCCGGACGTCAGTGAGACGCGCTTTGAATCGGGCGATCAAAAACCCTCCAGCCTTGCGGCCCTGCCCTTCGGCCTGACGCGGCAGATTACTCTGCCACCTGCCCTGCCGGAACTCCCATCAACCGAATTTCCTTAGAAATCCTATCAGCTTACGCACTCGCGGATCACTTGCCCTGTCTGTCATCGACCGGAACGCGACCCGCTTGTTCACTTCCATCAACGTAGGATACGGCGAAATCCAGTCGGTCATTTCACTGATTTTCATTTCCTTGGATACGGCCATCACCCACAGTTGGATGAGTTCGCCGGCATGCGGACCGACCATTCCTGCCCCGAGGATACGCCCCCGCTTGTCCGTCACGATCTTGACGAGCCCAAGGTGCTCCCGCTCCGTCTGGGCCCTGTCATTTTCCGCGAACGGCCACCGATAGACGTTGACCGCACCATGCTGCGCCACCGCGTCCGCCTCCCGCAGTCCGACCTGCGCCAGCTCCGGATCGACATACGTCACCCACGGCACCACCGACGGCGAGAACTTCGCTGGCAGCCTGAACAAGGCGCGCCGGATGACGATGCCGGCCTGAGCATTCGCAACGTGCGTGAACTGCAGCCCGCCCGTCACGTCGCCGATGGCGAACACACGCCGGTTCGACGTGACGAGACCACGATTGACAACGACGGCGCCGCTCGCGACCTCGATCCGTGCCGCCTCGAGCCCAAGACCTTCGATGTTCGGAGTTCGGCCGGCAGCGACGAGCAGATGCGTCCCCCCGATCGTCTGAAGCTCGCCGCCGACACGGATATCCACCTCGACACCGTGAGCCGCCCCGCGCACCGCCTCGATCGTCACCCCTTCCCTGATCGCAATGCCCTCCCGGCGTAGTGCCGTGAGCGCGATCGCGGCGAGTTCCGGATCATCCTTGCCGAGCGCGGTCCGGCCTTCGAGAACGGTCACGGCGGCCCCGAGACGCCGATGCGCCTGCGCCATTTCGAGCCCGATGGGCCCAGCCCCGATGACGACGAGATGGCCGACGGGCGCGCCGTTGTCGAAGAGAGTCTCGTTCGTGAAATGAGGGGTGCCGGCAAGCCCCGGGATGGCCGGCACGGCGGGTGAAGATCCTGTCGCTATCACGAACCGTCGCGCCCGAATCGTCACATCGCCGGCCACGACCGTCCTTCGGTCGGTAAATTTCGCCGTCGCCTGGATGACCGTCACGCCCATGCCGGCAAACCGCTCGACCGAGTCGTTCGGAGCGATCGCGCCGATCACGCCATGGACATGCGCGCGCACGCCGGGCCAGTTGACGTCCGGCTCGACGGCGCCGATGCCGAAACGACCCGCCGTCCGCATCAGGTGTGCCCGCCGTCCCGCCGCCAGGAGCGCTTTCGACGGGACACATCCGTAGTTGAGGCAGTCACCTCCCATGCGGTGCTTTTCGATAAGCACCACCTCCACCCCCAGCGCGGCAGCCGCGGCCGCCACCGACAGCCCACCCGATCCGGCTCCGATGACGCAAAGGTCAGGCGTCAGCACACGCTCATTCATAGTGATTGTCTCGTTCGGCCTCGTTCGGCAGGCTGTCTAGGCGTCAAAAACGTCATTTCCTCGTCCCCTCGGCCCTGTCGTCGTCCCGTCGCGAACGCCATGCCCTGAACGCCACAGGCGAAAGCGCGAGCAATCCGAGCAGTACAAACGCGGTCTTGATCTCGGTCGTGATCAGCGAGGACGGGCTGATACCGTAGGAACACGCCCCGGCCGAAGCCGCACGGCATGCCTCGTAGCTGCGCTGCGCTTCCGCGATCAGGCTGTCGAGGCCGGAGCCCACCGAGGCGAACGCGAAACTCGCCGGCATGACGCCAAAGAATGTGCCGATGACATAGGTCCGGAGCGGAATGCCCAGAACGCCGGAAACGAGATTGACGATGAAGAACGGGATTGCCGGTGTGATCCGGAGAAACAGCAGATAACTGAGGGCATTCTTCTGGAACCCCGAACGCAGCATCTGAACCATCGGCCCCGCCCGCCGCGCCATAATGTCGCCGATCGCCGTACTGGCCACAAGAAAGATCACGATCGCCCCGGCCGTCGCGCCGATCACCGCTGCCATTCCGCCTGTGACCGTCCCGAAGAGGAGCCCGCCCGAGAGCGTCAGCAGCGCCGACCCCGGCAGCGACAGGGACACCACCAGCACGTAAATCGCCACATAACATAGAACAGAGAGAGCAGGACTGGACCCTAGTAACCCCTGAACCTGATCCCGGAACGCGAGCAACGTCCTGAAACCAACCTGGTCCAGATCCCCGCTCAGATATCCGGCGACCAGTGCGAGAAGGCTCAGGCCGCCGACGGCCAACAGTGGACCGAACCGCCTGAGACGCGAAACCGCCACGGGTCCGCCCGCCTTACCCGGCAATGACAGAGACCCCGGTCCATCCATTTCGCGCCGCCTTGCATCCATGTCACGGGCCACCACGGCGCCACCTGTTTGAAGGGGCGCCCGAAATCGCCGATCGAATCCGCCGACCGCGAGTCTACCTTAAAGTCCCCGCGCGTACTTCCCTGCCCGCCTCCCGGCCGGTAGAAACATCGTGCGAAGAACCCGTTCCGAGCGTTGACGAAAATCGCTGCTCCACCTATAAGGCGGGCTCGATACCGCCAGCCAGAGCTGCATCCGCAACGACGAGGCCGACCAGCCGGGTCGGTCAGGCGCGGACGCCTCGGCTGGATAATTCGGACAAATCAAGGACTTGACGGTTTCCTCCACGTCGCTTGGAGCCGAACCGGGAACGTGGAGAACGACCGTGAAACGCACCTACCAACCCTCCAAGCTCGTGCGCAAGCGCCGTCACGGCTTCCGTGCACGCATGGCGACCGTGGGTGGCCGCAACGTCCTGTCGCGCCGTCGCGCCAAGGGCCGCAAGAAACTGTCCGCCTGATCCGGGCGTTCGACAGGCGGTCTGACGAGCGGCGCGGGCATTCCGCGCCGTTGTCGTTCTGGCGCTGCGACGGACGGAGGTGCCATCGGAGTCACGCAACGTGACCGAAACGGGCAAATGCGCTTCCGCGACGCACTACGGCGGGCCGCTGGTGCGCTTGAAACATCGCTCGGAGTTTCTGGCCGTCCGTGGCGGACGGCGCTGGTCCGGCCCGGCGTTCCTGATCGAGGCAAAGGCAAACCGCCATGCGGTGACCGAAGCAGGACACGTCCCCCACGCCCGGTTCGGTTTCACGATCACGAAGAAACTCGGCGGCGCGGTCGCCCGCAACCGGATCCGCCGACGCCTCGCACATGCCCTGCGTCAGGCCCGCCTGAACGTCGCCCCGCAGCCTCTCGATCATGTCATCGTCGCCCGAGCCCCTGCACTGGACCGGCCCTACTCCGAACTCGTGAATGATTTCCAGCGAGCCCTCGCAGCCCTCGCGAAACCGGAGCCACCCCCTGTCTCATCACAAGATCGTCGACACCGGACGCGAACTCCGACTTGACGCACCGACGTTCCTGCCTCAACAGAAACCCCGATTTGCCATGCCGATCATGACAGCATGGCCCACCGCCCGAACGAGCCCGAGATGAACGACAAAGAAAGCCAGAAGAACCTCGTGATGGCCATCGCCCTGTCGATGGCCGTCTTGCTGGGTTGGCAGTATTTCTTCGTCTGGCCCAAGGAGCAGGAACGTCGCGCCCTCGAGCAGGCGCGCCAGCAGACCAAGGCGTCAGTCCCAGCGGGCACGTCGGGCGCTACACCTGTGACACCAGGTGCCACACCCTCTGCCGCGACATCAGGCAAAGCCCCCGCTGCGGGCGGCGCGACACCCGGCAGCACCGAACTCCCTGCCGCGACCCTCCTGACGCGCGACGCCGCAATCGCAGCCTCCCCGCGCCTGAAGGTCGAGACGGCGAACCTCTCCGGCTCCATAGCGCTCAAGGGCGGCCGCATCGACGATCTCACGCTCAAGCGCTACACCGAGACGATCAAGCCCGGCAGCCCGAACATCCGCCTCTTCGAGCCGACCGGTACCGAGAAGGCCTACTTCGCCGAATACGGCTGGGTGCTGCCTCCCGGCCAGAACGTGAAGGTTCCCGATCGCGAAACGATCTGGACTGCGTCGCAGCCGACGTTGACTCCAGCCGCGCCCGTCGTGCTGACCTGGGACAACGGCCAGGGCGTCACGTTCCGGCGCACGATCATGATCGATGACCGCTTCATGTTCACGATCAAGGACGCGGTCGAGAACAAGTCGCCAAACGCGATATCGCTTCAGCCCTATGCCCGCATCTACCGGCGCGGTCTGCCGAAGATCGAGGGCTGGGCCATTCTCCACGAAGGCCCCATCGGCTTCCTGAGCCCCGACGACAAGAACGGCCTCAAGGAACTGCATTACTCCGATCTGAAGAAAGACGCCGAAACCGCCCTCAAGGACCGCAAGGCGCCGATCGGCGAAAAAGCCTTCCCGAACGTGAAGGGCGGCTGGCTCGGCTTCACCGACAAATATTGGGCGTCCGCGCTCATCCCGGATCAGAAGGCGACCTATGACGCCCACGTCGTCGGCTATGCCAGAACCGCGGTCCAGGACGAAGGCTTCCAGACCGACTACATCGAACAACCGCTCAACGTCGCACCAGGTGCTGCCGCCGAAGTTACCAATCGCCTCTTCGCCGGCGCCAAGGAAGTACGCGCTATCTACGATTACAAGGCCGCACTCGATCTGAAGCAGTTCGACTTCATGATCGACTGGGGCATGTTCTGGTTCATCACCAAGCCGCTGTTCTGGCTCATCGACAAACTGAATGCCCTGCTCGGCAATTTCGGTCTCGCCATCCTTGCCGTCACCGTCTTCGTCAAGGCCGCGTTCTTCCCGCTCGCCAACAAGAGCTACGAGTCCATGGCGAAGATGAAGAAGCTGCAGCCCGACATGGAGCGCCTCCGGGAGCAGTACAAGGACGACAAGCAGAAGATGCAGCAGGAGTTGATGGCGCTCTACCAGAAGAACAAGATCAATCCGGCATCGGGCTGTCTTCCTATTCTGCTGCAGATCCCGGTGTTCTTCGCGCTCTACAAGGTGCTGTTCGTCACCCTCGACATGCGCCACGCGCCGTTCTTCGGCTGGATCAAGGATCTCTCGGCACCCGATCCGACAACGATCTTCAACCTCTTCGGGCTGCTTCCGTTCAACCCCGGAGCGATCCCTATCCTCGGCGATCTCTTCATGCTCGGCGTATGGCCGATCCTGATGGGCATCACGATGTGGATTCAGATGCAGCTCAATCCCAAGCAGGCCGATCCGACACAGCAGATGATCTTCAACTGGATGCCGGTGGTGTTCACGTTCATGCTGGCGTCGTTCCCTGCCGGCCTCGTTATCTACTGGGCCTGGTCGAACCTGCTTTCGATCTTCCAGCAGTACTACATCATGCACAAGAACGGCGCCGACATTCACCTCTGGGACAATATCGGTCTCAGCAAGTGGTTTCGCAAAGCCGACAAGAAGGCCTAAGTCTGCGTGGTGCCGAGCGTCATGCCCGGGTAGTATGCAGACCGCAAATACGGGGCCGCGCGGCGGCGGCGCAAGGCTCCGGCACGACGCTCCGTCGTTTCCGGCCGGCTCCCCGTGAGGGGAGTCGGGAGCGACAACAAGTGAGCGAGCCGTAGCATGACCACCGACCCGGACGACCCGCTCGCCATGCCAGCCGAGGCCATCGACCTCGGCGATCGCCTGTTCGCGCGTCCCTGGGAATTCCTGAAAAGTGCGCCGACCCTCGAATGGCTGCCGCCCGGCGACCGCCCCGAAATCGCCTTCGCCGGTCGCTCCAACGTCGGTAAGTCCTCGCTGATCAATGCGATCACGCGCGTCCACGGTCTCGCCCGCACGTCCAACACGCCCGGGCGAACCCAGGAGCTCAACTACTTCCTGACACCGGGCGTCCCGCTCTATCTCGTCGACATGCCCGGCTACGGTTTCGCCGAGGCCCCGAAGGACAAGGTCGACGCCTGGATCAAAGTCGTGCGCGGTTATCTGCGCGGGCGAGCGTCACTGAAGCGCGTTTTCGTCCTCATCGACAGCCGTCACGGCATCAAGAAGCCGGACCGCGAGATCTTCGCGCTGCTGAACGAAGCTGCTGTCTCGTTCGAAATCGTGCTCACCAAGATCGACAAGATCAAACAGACCGACGCCGAAAAACTCTACGCCGACATCGCCGCATCAATCGCCCGGGAGCCGGCCGCCTTCCCGCGCATCATTGCCACGTCGTCGGAAACCGGCGCCGGCATCGATCTCGTCCGCGCCGAAATCGCCATCGCCGGCAACGTGACGGACAGGGTACTCGCCACCTGACCAGCGCCGTTACCCCGCGAAAAGCCGCCACAACAGCGGCACCAGCACTGCCGTCGCGAGCGCATTGAGCCCCATCGCGAGACCGGAAAACGCGCCCGCCACGTCATTGACCTGCAATGCCCGCGCCGTCCCGATGCCGTGTGAGGCCGTGCCGATCGCGAGACCGCGTGACGGCCAGTCCCGCACCCGCATGAGATTGAGCAGGATCGGACCGAGCATCGATCCGAGAATACCGGTGAGAATGACGAGGACGGCCGTGAGCGACGGCAATCCACCGATCTGCTCGGAAATGCCCATGGCAACCGGCGCAGTCACGGATTTTGGTGCGATCGACAGGACGGCATCGCGCGACGCGCCAAGCACCCACGCAAGCCCGACCGCCGTCATGATCCCCGTGAGCGATCCAGCGAGCAATGACACGATCAGCGCTCCGGCCGACGATTTTACCCGCTCGATCTGCCGATAAAGCGGCAGTGCGAGCGCCACGGTCGCCGGCCCGAGCAGAAAGTGCACGAACTGCGCTCCGGCGAAATACGTCTCATAGCGCGTTCCCGTCAGGACGAGTGCCCCGACGAGAAGAACGACGGCGATCAGGACCGGATTGCAGAGCGGGTTGAGACCAGCACGACGATAGATGAAGACCCCGGCCTGATACGCGATCAGCGTCAACGTAAGGTGCAACAGCGGGCTGGCCGACAGATAGACCCAGATATCGCGCAGACCGCTCACGACGACGTCTCCTCATCGTCAGCCCTGCGGGAAAACGCCCGCATGACGAGCGCCGTCACCGCGACCGTCGCGAGCGTGCTGCCGACGAGTGCTATGGAGAGAGGCAGCCATTCGCGCCCGAGGAGACCAGCGTGCAGCATGACGCCGACACCTGCCGGCACGAACAGAAGAGACAGGTTCGCCAGCAGGAAATCGCCCACCGCCGCCAGATCGTCCGGCACGCGACCGTGGACGAGGAGCCCGCCAAGCAGGATCACCATGCCCGCGACAGGACCGGGCACCGGTAATCCCAACGCCGCGACGAGGAGTTCGCCGACAAGCTGGCACGAAAATATGAGAGTGATGTAACCGAGCATTGTTTCCGCTCTCGGAGTTGATCCTGCGCCGTCGCGACCGTCCACGCGCACCGAAGCCACGGCCTGAGCCGCATCGCCGCGTGCCTGCGTCCGGCCCGTCCACGAACTACGCTGCGCGAACCGATTACCTGAGCGAGACGAGCCCAGTGCCCACGATGCTCGCCACTGCTCCAGCAGCAACGAGCACGACGACAACAGTCATCGCACCCCGACCGTACCTGTAGGAAACCCACCCGGCCAGCAGTGCGAAGATCACAGCGCCGATCGGACCACCGATGAACAGCGCTTCGAGACCGCGGCCCATCGCTTCTTCCGCGTGCATCCGCGGCCTCAGCCGGTCCATCGCCCCCGCCCACAGCGCCACGGCCGGCACATAGCCTGCGATGACCGCTGCAACCGCGACAACAAACGCCGTGCCTTTGGAAATCCGATTGCCGTGCTCGTCCATGCGGGTTACCCGGGATGAAGTTTGCGATTACCCCGATCATGCCCCCGGTCGTGTCGACACCATGGCGCTCCGGCGCGACCCGAAAGCCAGCGCACCACCGAAGGACGACCCGACACCGGTACAGGGCGTCACCGTTTCCCGGTGATCGCCTGAACCGCATCCATGATGGGCTTTTTGACGAGGTCGGCCTTGCCGGCATAGTGGAGCCCGCCGTAGGCACCGGCGATCAGCGCCAGAACGAACAGGCTTCCGACGAAGAAGCGCCGGCTCTTGCCCGTGCGTACGCGAACGCCGACCGTCTCTTCCGGCCACAATGCTTCCTGGCCGATGCCGTCCGGACCGATGGTGCGAACGCCGAATGTGAGCGTGAGGCCTGCGGTTCCACTCTGACGTGGCAGCACTCGCCATCTCCAGACGACGGCCTCGGGATCACCTGGTCCTCGCCAGATCCGCAGCCACAACGACGATGGGGACAGCGGCTCCACGATTACACCGTCGCCCTGCGTGAACAGGCGCATCGTCACGACCCGCATGGGCGGCCACATGCCTGGTCGGGGCGGTGGCATCGGCTGCGAGATTTCGAACACACGGCGCGGCACCGACACCTCGACGATACTGATCACACCCTTCGCCAACTGCTCCGGCAGCGTGTCGGCGAGAGCGCCGAGATCGACGGTCGGCAGGGGTAGGGCAAACCCCAGGTTCGGACCTGCCGGTGGCGCACCCGGTGCCATCGCCGGCCCCTGTGGCATCGGACGCGGCGGCATCGTCCCGATCCCCCCATGCGCAGGCGCGATGGCTGCTGCCTCCGGTGCCCGCGTCGGAGTGTCGAACGGCGGCGGCATGGATGGAAGCGGCGGCGGACCTGAGCG
>DAOMWV010000093.1:0-11552 GCA_035436725.1 Hyphomicrobiaceae bacterium | reverse complement strand
CGCCGCCTCGATTGCCGCCGCAAGGCGCGCGGGATCGTCGCTTGTAGCGGAAAACACCGAAACAGCCGCGCCGTGCAGAGTGAGCGGCACCGGCGGCTCGCCATGGCGGCGGGCGACGAGATCGGCGGCGGATTCGGGGTTCACCTCACATGCGAGCCCGGACGACACGTGTGGGATGCCAACCCAGCGCGCGACCGCTTCCGCATAGGTTTCCGGCGTCACAAGGCCGATGGCAATGGCCGCACGGTAAACGGGCACGTGCCAGGTCTCGGCTGCACGCCGGGCGACGAGATAGGATTCAGGCGAGAGCAGGTTGGTCAGCAGGCGACCCGACGAATCGACTGCCGCGCCCGGGTCCGCTGGAAGCGGGATGCGATCCTCCGGCGCGCGCGACTTTCCGGCGTGCAAACGCCGTTCCCCCGCCCTCGTGCCGGCACGATTTTGAACATTTGGCACTGCAGTATATGTTCCCGCCACCCGGTTCGAGTGTAGTGGACGCAACACAATCGCTCAAGATCAAACGTGCACAACCGACGCAAATCAACCTTGACGAGCAGACGCGCCCTCCATTTGACCCTCTGGGCCATTGCGGTCTTGGCGATGATCGCGGGGTCGTTTGCATCGAGGCCCACGATTGCGCAGGAGAGCAGTGCCGATAGTGGGCGTCGCGCGGTCATTCGATTTCTGACTGATACGGACTATCCACCATTCCACTACGTCGATCAGGACGGGACACTGACCGGGTTCAACGTCGAAATTGCGCGCGCCATCTGCAGGGAGCTCGAGGCGACGTGCGACGTCCAGGCCAAGGAGTGGGGTGAGTTGCTCGGTGCGCTCAAACGGGGCGAGGCAAATGCCGTGATCGCTTCGATGGCGGCCTCTCCGAAGCTGCTGCGGGATTTCGACGTCACGGACCCCTACTATTACACGCCGGCGCGGTTCGCAGCGAAGTCGTCATTGGCGCTGCAGGAGGTGACGCCCGAGACGATCGAAGGCAAGCGCGTCGCGGTCGTGCGAGGATCGGCGCACGAAGCCTTCCTTCGTGCCTTCTTCACGCGCACCGGAATTGTGGCTTTCGACAACCCGGAACGCGCGCGCGACGCACTCATCACCGGGGAAACGGACCTTCTGTTCGACGATGCGATTTCGCTGTCGTTCTGGCTGCTCGGTACGTCTTCCAAGGCGTGCTGCGATTTCAAGGGCGGGGCATTTCTCGAACCGATGTTCTTCGGTGAAGGGGTCGGCGTCGTCATCAACAAGAACCAGCCCGATCTCAAGCGTCAGATCAACGCTGCGCTGCAACGGCTCAAGGCGAGTGGCCGGTATGACGAAATCACCTCGAAAAGTTTCCCGCTGAAGACGAATTAGGCGATAGTTTCGGCCGCTCCCACAACCCTCACGAGGCCGGTTCATGTCTTCCCCCGTCCCCCCCTTGCCTGCCAAGGATCAGCTCACCATCGGCTTCGCCCATGCCGCCTACCAGATGGCGGACAGGTTCCAGGCACGAAACACGGGCATCCGGCATTTCCAGGTGCGTGCGCTCGACGACCTCAGGACGCGGGCAGCGGAGGCGGATGTGATCGTCGTCTCGATGATGTGGCGCAATGACCTCCTGGCGTCGTGCCCGAAGCTGCGTTTTGTGCAGTCGATCAGCGCCGGCGTAGATCAATACGACAAGGACGCCTTCCGGAGCGCGGGAGTACGGCTCGCGAGCGCGGCGGGTGTCAATGCCAACGCCGTCGCCGAGCACGCGATCGCGCTGATGCTGGCGCTCGACCGGCAATTGCCGATGGCGCGGGACAACCAGGCGAAGAAATTCTGGCGGCCGATGGCTGCGACGATCGCGGCACGGGAGGCGGAACTCGCAGGGCGTACGCTGGTCATCGTCGGTCTCGGGCGCATCGGTGAGCGTGTCGCGCGCCTCGCCCGCGCTTTCGACATGCATGTGATCGGCGTGAAGAGAAATCCGTCGACCGGCAGCGAAGGCTGCCACGAAGTGGTGGCGACGAGCGACCTCGAGCGTGTTCTCCCGAAGGCCGACGTCGTCGTCCTCGCCTGCCCACTCACGGCAGAGACCGAGAACCTCATCGGCGCGCGTGCGCTCGCACTGCTGAAGCCGACCGCACACCTCGTCAACGTCGCGCGCGGCAAGGTCGTCGACGAAGCGGCGCTGGCGGCAGCGCTTTCGAGCGGTGCTCTCAAGGCTGCAGCGCTCGACGTGACGCGCGAGGAACCACTCGCGGAGGCGTCCCCGCTCTGGGCCATGCCGAACGTGTTCATTACGCCGCACACGGGCGGGGAGACGCAGGCTTACGAGGACAATGTCATCGACATCCTGATGGAAAACCTCGACCGGCTTTGGCGCGGCGAGGCAAGGCTGCGCAACGAGATCGTCTGACGGGCTCAAGCGCGGCGAATAGAGCCGGCCATGGAGATTTCGCGGATCAGTTTCGTACGGATGGACCGGCCGAAGTCCTCGAAGTTCTGGGCCGGGATGGCGAACGCACCCTCCCCGGCGATGACGTTGGTTTCAAACCACGCCAGAAGTCCGCCGGGCGGATGAGTATGCGCGGGATTGAAGGGCAAGGGTATCTCGGAGAGGATGACGACCGCGTTGATGCCGACGTCCTTTGCCATGGCTTCATTCCGGGCATCGTCGAGACGGCGCCCGGAGTTGTGCGTGCCGTCTCCCGAGATGTCGATCAGGTGCCGCGGCGCCTTGTAGGGGCAGCGCGCGATCTCGGCGAGGCCGACGTCGATGGCACTGGAGATCGACGTGCGGCCGAGAAAGGCGCGGGGCGAACTCACGATCCTTTCGGCCATGTCGCGTGCGTCTTCGAGACGTGAGATCACGGTCCAGTCGACGAGCACCATCTGCTCGGTGCCGCCAGACCACTCCATATAGGCGATTGCGATCCGCGAGAGGCGGCCCCGACCAATCGCGCGATGCACGTCGGGATCGACGAGGGCGGCGGCGTAGCCGTCGCGCTGGAGCTGGAATTTGCGGCTGTCGACCGACCGCGAGATGTCGGCGGCGAGCATCAGGACGAGATCTACGTCTGTCACGTCTGCGCTTGCTGTCAGCGCGACATCCGGAGCGGCTGCCGACGCGATGGCTCCGCCGAGCACGGCGCGACGTGTGAGGCGACGGCCCAGCACAGTCTGCGTGCTGCCTTGGGCAACACCCGAAGGGCACTCGGAGATGTTTGCGCGGTGGCTCGCTTGCAGGCGCATCGACCGGGCCTCACGTCACAGAGAGGTGAGCCATCCTTGCACCGGGTTCGACGCGCTTCAAGTTGTCGCCGGGAGCGTAAGCCGTCACGAATTGTTGCAGGTCGTCCGCGTCAATGACCTTCGAACGCCATGAGAACATGAACATCGATGCCGCGGGCACGCAGCTTGTCGGCACCGCCGAGTTCCGGGAGATCGATGATGAAGGCGGCACCGACGATCTCGCCGCCGGCGTGCTCGATGAGCTTGGCCGCGGCCTCCGCGGTGCCGCCGGTTGCGATAAGGTCGTCCACGATCAGAACCCGGCGGCCGCGCGCGAGTGCGTCCTGGTGCATCTCGATCGTGTCGATACCGTATTCGAGTTCATAATCCTGCGCGTATGTTTTCCAGGGCAGCTTGCCGCGCTTGCGGATCGGGATGAAGCCGCAGCCGAGGTGGTCGGCCATGGCGCCGCCCATGATGAAACCCCGCGCCTCGATGCCGGCAATGGCATCGACCGGCACCGTCCGATAGGGTGCTGTGAGCTGCGCGATCGTGGCCTTGAAGCCCTGCGCGTCGCCGAAGAGCGTGGTGACGTCCCGGAACATGATGCCGGGCTTCGGATAATCGGGGATGGTCCGGACGAGCGATTTCAGGTGGGACGCAGGCATCGTTGTACCGTCTTTTCGTGATGTCTCATGATGCGCGAAATCGGTCGCGACGCAATCGGGTCGATGCGCAAAAATGCCGCCCGAGCGAGCCGGGCGGCCATTATCTGCATGATTCAGACTGATGCTCGGGACGTCAGCCGCCGCAAATCTTGCAGCCGCCAGCCTTGCGGATTTCCTCGACCTGAGAGGCAAGGATGTTGGCGAGACCCTCGGGCGCGCCGGGCACTACACGATCGCCAACCAGGAAGTGCGGCGTTCCCTGGATACCCATCTTCTGGGCGAGCGCGCGCGTGTCGGCAATTTCCTTTTTCACTTCGGCGCCAACCATGTCCTTCTTCAGCCGTGGCATGTCGAGACCAATTTTCTCGGCTACGCGCAGGGCCGCAGCCTCGTTGGCCTGTCCCGGCGCTTCCATCAAGGCGCGATGAAACTCCCAGTACTTGCCCTGCAGCTTGGCGGCGAGAGCGACGCGCGAGGCTTCCTCCGAACCCTTCGACAGGATCGGCAGTTCCTTGAGCACGACCCGGACGTTCTTGTCTTTCTGGATGACGCTCGCGAGGTCGGTGAGCGCCTTCTTGCAGTATCCGCAGTTGTAGTCGAAGAACTCGACGATGGTGACATCGCCCTTCGGATTGCCCGCCACGGGAGCGGACGGCGACCGGAATATCTCGGCGGCGTTCTCCGCCAAGGCCTTCTGCATCTTTTCAGCCTGGATCTTCTCCATCTTGGCTTCGAGAGCGGACTGGACCTCGATCATGACTTCGGGGTTGGCGAGGAGATAGTTCTTGATGATCGCCTCGATCTCCGCCTTCTGGGCCGGCGTTATCGAGCCGGACGGAGCGGTAGCCTGCGGAGCCGCTGTCTGAGCGACGGCAGCCGGTACGTGAGAGAAGACCGTTACCGTCATGCCGAGGAGGACCGGAAGTGCCAGTGCCAGCAAACGGCTGGTGGTCTTCGATCTGGCGATAAGTGGCATTGCGGTCTCCGTCGTTGGCGCGTGACCGTCTCTTTCGGCGGTCGATCGTGATGTGTCGCGGTGCGGTTCTGCCGGCGAACACCCGACATTATGGGGCGGTATGCGGAGGGAACGTGGCGACGTCAATGCACTTTCGTGCGCTCACGCGGACGTGACGAGCCCGGACTGCGTGGTGGCCTGTCAGCCCGGCGTGGTTTCCTTGAAGGTGATGATGTCCTCGGACCTCAACCATTCTGGGGAGCCCTGCTTGAAGCGGGTCTGGGCCCGGCGGGCAAAGATCTTGGCCTGCTTGACGTTACCTTCGATGAAGTGCGCCTGGGCGGCGGCAAGTTCCGCCTGGGGCTGCATGCCCTTGAGCCCGAAGGCCTTCGACATGAGGTGATAGGTTACCGAGTAGTCGCTGTCGGTGATCGAGGCCTTGCGCAGATGCGTCAGCGCTTCGTCGACGGCCGTAGGCTGGTCTCCGGCGAGCAAGGCCTGGGCAAGGTTGATCATCATCATCGGCGCCGTGCCACCGGTCATCTGCAGCGCCTTCCGGATCGGTTCGATGGCTTCCCTGGGGCGGCCGGCCTGATAGAGCAGGTTGCCTTTCAGTTCCATGAAATATGGGTTCTTCGGGTCCGAACGAATGAGGTCGTCGACAGCGGCCATCGCGTTCGCGCAACGTCCGGAGCAATTGGCGGCGATGGCGCGCGCATAGCGCGCAGGCATCGACGTGTCCGAAGCCGGGTAGCGGTTGGCAACGATCTGCGGCCGCTCCAGATAGCCGGCTATCTTGGCTCGCATCATGTTGTGGCGATGGAGGAGTTCCGGTGGGTCCGTGGCGTTCACGAACGGGCTGCGCGTCACCTTTTCGCGCAACTGCGCGAGGCGGTTCGCAGCGATCGGATGGCTGCGCACAAAGGGGTCCATGTCCTTTTCCGAGACGAACTCCTGCTGCTGGAAGCGTTCGAAGGTCTCGAGAAGGCCACGGCCGGACTGCCGCGTCGCATTGAGGAAGTTGAGGGCTGCCTGATCGGCGGCAGACTCCTGAGAGCGGCGCTCGGCCAGAAGGCCACGCATCAGCATGTCGTTGCCGCCAAGCAGCACACCCTGGCCGAGGCTGCCCATCTCGCGGCCGGACTCCGAACCGGATGCGGCGCCCGCGATCATCGCGCCGATGCCGAGGATGGAGACGAGCAGGGCCTTGGTCTGATCGCGCGCGATGCGGGCGCGAAGGGCAGCGAGATGGCCGCCCGTGATATGGCCGGTTTCATGGGCCAGAACGCCGATGACCTCGTTCGGGGTCTTCGCCGTGGTGAGTGCACCTGAATTGATGAAGACATTTCGGCCGTCCGCGACGAAAGCGTTGAAACTTTCGTGCTTGACGATGCGCATGGCAATGTTCTGCGATCCGAGGCCGGCTGCCTTGAAAATCGGTCGCGCGTAGTCCGCAAGCAGGGCTTCGATCTCGCTGTCCCGGATGAGCGGAATGGCCTGCGCGCGCGCTCCCGACGAGATGGTCGTCGTCGAGATCGCAGCCACTATCACGGCCGAAATCGCCTTACGTGCCCGGACGACGAGCCCGGTGACGGGGACGGTGCGGGTCTTGTTCATCGCGCGTATCATCGCGGAGCCTCTCGTTTGCCGCGCCTGTTCCGTGACAGTTACGGGCCTGCCGGTCCGATGGGTCAACCTTGGCGATCACCACCGGAACGTCCAACGCCGCCCACATTCAACGTATGGCCGCAGCCGACCTGTGGGGCCTTGGGCACGTTGCACAGGCGGTCATGTTCCCGACCATTATATCGAGCCACCGACGCCCCTTCCACCATCCATCCACGGTTTGTTCCGACCCCGACTGGCGGACCAGCCAACCGATTCGATTGAGTGTCCGAACATTATCGTCCATATCCGTTCTTGCGATTGTGATTGCGGCACGACCATGGCAACGCTGCGAGCGACACAGTGCCTCACGAGGACGATACGACCATGAAGACACTTGCCGGCGACCAGGATCCGGCGCGACTTCGGACGATCGCACAACGCGCCGATATCGCCTCTTTCATCGTTATGGACGTCATGCAGGCCGCTGCCGATCGCGAGGCAAAGGGCGAGCGCGTCATCCACATGGAGGTCGGCCAGCCGGCGACCGCGGCACCGAAAGCCGCTCTGCGGGCGGTCGTGGAACGGCTGGAGCACGAGCCACTCGGTTACACTCTCGCACTCGGCCTGCCGGAACTGAGGACGCGGATCGCGACACTGTACCAGCACTGGTACGGAATCGACCTGCCGATGGAGCGTGTCGTCGTGACGACCGGTTCGTCGGCGGGATTTATCCTGTCGTTTCTCGCACTGTTCGACGTCGGGGCGACCGTCGGCCTGCCGAATCCCGGATATCCCTGTTATCGCCATATCCTGTCGGCTCTCGGGATCGGCTCGCACCTGATCGACACCGGACCTGAAACGCGCTGGATGCCGACGGCAGAGGACGTGGACCGTGCCGCGACAGCGCACGGCCTCAAGGGGCTGTTGCTGGCGAGCCCGTCCAATCCGACCGGTACCATGCTCACGCCGGAGCGGCTCGAAGAGATCGTCCGGGTGTGTGACCGGCGCGGGATGTGGTTCATTTCAGACGAGATCTATCACGGACTGACCTACGGCCAGCCCGAAGCGACGGCGCTGCAGTATTCCGACGATGCCATCGTCATCAACAGTTTCTCGAAGTACTTTTCGATGACGGGCTGGCGGGTCGGCTGGATGGTGGTTCCGGAGCGGCTCGTCCGTCCGATCGAGCGGCTGGCCCAGAACCTCTACATCGCCGCCCCCACGGTTTCGCAGATCGCAGCTATCGGTGCTTTTGACGGTATCGAGGAACTGGAGGCCAACAAGACGGTCTACGCGACCAATCGCGATCTGCTCATGGCCGGGTTTGCGGAAGCCGGTTTCGACACGATCGTTCCGGCAGATGGCGCTTTCTACCTCTATGTCGACGTCGGTGCGTTTACCGACGACAGCCTCGCTTTCACCCGGACCATGTTGGCCGAAACCGGAATTGCCGCAACGCCGGGGCTCGACTTCGATCCGGAGCGGGGGCACCGGTTCGTGCGGTTTTCCTATGCGCGATCGACAGCCGATATGCGCGAAGCGGTCGCGCGGCTCAACTCCTGGTCGCGTCTCAAAGACAAACGGCGCCGTTAACCGATTTCCGCCCCTGTCGCAGGCGTTGGCACGTTTTCTGCTTTCTCGACTCCAGGAACTTTCCGTCCTGTCGAGGAACACGATCGTGGCAACCCGCAGTGTCCCAAAAATGTATACCAAGGCGCCGCTTTCGCGGCGTCCGGTCCGTCAGGTGAGCACCGACGCCAAAGCGCCGTCCATCGATTGGCGGCAGAAGGCCGAAAATCTCGGACGCACCCTCAAGTCGCATACACAGGGCGCGCCGGACCTCGAATCCGTTCGGAGGCGGTTTCCGACGGTCGACGCGCCGAAACTCGCCGACATACTCACGGCCGACCAGAACAGCTTTGGCGTGATCCGGTTCCTGCTCGCGGCCGCCGTGCTGGTGTCGCACGCCTTCTATCTCTACTTCGGCCGCGTGTCGTCAGAACCACTCTACGGCGTGACCGGCTACACGCTCGGACAGCATGCGGTTCAGGTGTTCTTCTTCCTGTCCGGCGTTCTCGTCGCACAGTCGCTCGCACAGAGCTCGAGCCTCAGGGATTATCTCACCGCGCGCCTTCTCCGGATCTTTCCAGCACTCATCGTTTGCGTCCTTGTCACGGCCTACGGTCTCGGACCGTGGCTTAGCACGCTCGACCGCGAGGCGTATCTCGGTGATCCCGGCGTGATCACCTACGTCCTGAAGACTGTATCTCTCAGCACGGGGTCGGCGACACTGCCGGGCCTTTACGAGGCCAATACCGTGCCGGGCGCTGTCAACACCTCGCTCTGGACGCTCAAATACGAAGTGCTCTGTTACGCTCTCCTCGCCGGTATCGGCGCCGTTGCGCTCATGAGCGGTCGCGTCGCTGCGGTCGTCGGTCTCGTGGCTGCACTCTGGTTCGCACTCATGGTGACATGGCGGCCGGAACTCGTACCCGGCGCGACGATCGTGACGGTGCTCGGGTATTTCTCACTGTTCTTCGGTGCTGGTGCCGTTGCCTATCTGCTGCGCGACCAGATCCGCCTGCACGGGGCGATCGTACTCGCGCTCGGTGCCTTTGCCGCATATGCGCTCAAGACGACCTTCGCGGAAATCGGGATGGCGCTGTTCCTGGGCTACGGCGCGCTCTGGCTCGGCACGGTCCGCTTCGGCAGATGGCGTGCGTTCGCCAATACGTCGGACTACAGCTACGGCGTCTACATCTATTCCATGCCGGTGACCCAGACGCTTCTCCTGCTGCAGCCGGATGTCAATCTCGGATCACTGATCCTGGCCACATTCGGTCTCACACTCATCGCCGCATTCCTGTCGTGGGAACTGATCGAACGTCCGGCGCTGGCGCTTCGGCACAAATTGAAGCGCAGGACGATCGTGGTGCGCGCCGAGAGCAAACCACAATCGGACACGTCTTCGTTCCACACCGAGGCGGGCCAGCCCGGACGCCTGCCGCGTGCCAGAAAAGACATCGAGGCACCCACCGAGACCGTCGCGACAGGGGAGGCCGACACGCCGACCGAGCCGGCGCAGCCTGCCGTATCAGGCGATCGACTGCGCCTTGCCGTGCGCAAGTCTGTCACACCAGCGCGGCTCACGGACGCGGAACGGGCCGAGCTTCTCGCCCGTCTCAAGACACGCGGTATCGCAGCCGCGGCGACGACCTGAAAACCGGACGTATCAGATCATTCCCAGCGGCGTCTTGCGCCGCGGCGGGGGAAATGCGCGATCAAGCGCGACGCGGTCTTCGCCATCGAGTTCGACGGAGGCTGCCGCGCGGTTGGCAATGATATGTTCCGGTCGAACCGCCTTCGGGATTGCAACGACGCCTGACCGAGACATGACGAAAGCGAGCGCGATCGCGGCCGGTGTCACGCCGTGCTTGCGTGCGATCGCACCTAGAGCGGGATTGTCGAGAATCTCCGACTGGCCGAGCGGGGAATACGCCATGGTCATCACGCCCGATGCGGCGTGGTCCTTCAGGAGCTGCCATTCGATGCCGCGCTCGCCGAGGTGATAAAGCACCTGATTGGAGACGCATTCGGTCCCCGCTGCGACATCACCCAGTTCTGCCATGTCGTCGCAATCGAAGTTCGAAACGCCCCACGCCGCGATCTTGCCGTCGCGCTTCAGCTGCTCGAAAGCCTCGACGGTTGCGGAAAGCGGATGCGAACCCCGCCAGTGCAGCAGATAGAGGTCGATGCGATCGGTTGCGAGGCGCTTCAGACTGCGGTCGCAGGCGGCGATCGCCCCGGTGCGTGAGGCGTTGTGCGGATAGACCTTCGAGACCAGGAAGACTCGGTCGCGCTTGCCGGCGATCGCCTTGCCGACGACGATCTCAGCTCCACCCTCGCCGTACATTTCGGCCGTGTCGACGAGTGTCATGCCGAGGTCGATGCCCTCCTCGAGGGCGCGCACCTCACGGGCGGCGTTGCGCGTGTCCTCGCCCATATGCCAAGTGCCGAGCCCGAGGGCTGGGACCTTTCGTCCGTTTTTCAGGGTCACGGTCGGGATCGGCTTTGTCATCGGCACACCTCGACGCTTGTGGTCGGCCCCAAAATAGCACGTCGCCGTCCAGCGGTCAGGGTCTAATGCGGTCCAGTTTTTCCCAGAGTTCGTCCCTGGCTTCACGGGCGGCGGTGACGCAATCGCCCTCGCAACCGATCCAGGTACCGTTCGGCATCTCGACTTCGGAGAACTGCCGGCCGCCGATGTCGACGACGCGCGTTCGGAGCTGCATCGTGGTCGTCCCCGGCTTGCGGGCCGTAACAGTGATCGAGCCCTCGGAGACGATGCGGCGCGGGTTCTGGCTCTGATACCAGAGCCCGAAGGCGAGAACGCCGAGAACGATGGCGATCATGGCGGCAGCATAGGGGTTCATCGTTTCCTCCGGGGTTTGTCAGGTCCGCCGGCCGAAAAGGCGCTCGATGTCCGACAGGCGCAGTTCGACATACGTCGGACGTCCATGGTTGCACTGGCCTGAGTGTGGCGTCGCTTCCATCTCGCGCAACAGGGCGTTCATTTCGTCGACATCGAGGCGGCGACCGGCACGCACGCTGCCGTGGCAGGCCATGGTGGCGCAGATCGACTCGAGCTTCTGCCTGAGGGCCGTTCGGCCGCGATCGGCCGCGATGTCTCGCGCGAGGTCACGGACGAGACCGGTGACGTCGGTCTGCCCGAGCAAGGCCGGCGTCTCACGCACCGCAATCGCCTCGGGGCCGAAGGCTTCGAGCACGAGCCCGAGTTCAGCAAGTTCGTCGCTGGCATCCTCGAGGCAGGCAACTTCGTGCGGATCGAGCGAGACGATTTCCGGGATGAGCAGGCCCTGGCGTGCGATACCGCCGGAGGCGAGTGCGGCTTTCATGCGCTCGTAGACAAGGCGTTCGTGGGCGGCGTGCTGGTCCACGATGACGACGCTGTCCCGCGTCTGGGCAACGATGTAGGTCTCGTGCAGCTGTGCGCGGGCAGCGCCGAGCGGGAAGACCTCGAGTTCGGGCGTCGGCGGGCGGCTCGAAGCGCGTGCGTCGGACCACCGACATGGCCTCGCGTTCGAATA
>DAOMWV010000092.1:0-11558 GCA_035436725.1 Hyphomicrobiaceae bacterium | reverse complement strand
GGCTCGCGCTTGCGCGCGCAATCTTGAAGGACGCGCCGATCCTGTTGCTCGACGAAGCAACCAGCGCACTCGATACGGAGAGCGAGCGTCTCGTGCAGGAGGCGCTGGCGAACTTTACGATGAACCGGACGGCGATCGTGGTGGCACACCGGCTGTCGACCGTTCAAAGGGCGGACGTGATCTGTGTCCTCGACGGCGGAACGATCGTCGAGATGGGCAATCATGCGTCGCTGCTGGCGCGCGACGGCATCTATGCGAAACTTGTTCGTGCACAAAATCTGATAGAGGCCGAGAGCCCGTCTGCGGCGATCAACTGAGAGGTGGCCGCGCCATTTTTTACGGCACAGGTGCAGGCGGATGCGGTGCTCCGGGCGTGGAGCGTATCGGCCTCTTTCGCATCCGTCGGAGTTGACTTAGTAACGGTTGTGAAGTCTCAAGAAAATCCAGCAAGTCGAGGGCAAATTTCAAGATGATCCCCTGGCATAAACTTACGAGGGAAGAACAGTTCAACGAGGGTCTATTCGCGGTTACGCAGGCCGTGCTTGCTGCGGCCGCCGAACTGCAGCTCAAGATCTCTATCGAAGAGGCCGGTCGCGCCGCGCGTGCCGCGATGATCAAGTTGACGGACGATGGCTGGGAGCTGTCGCGGACCGGCGATCGGGACGAGAAGTGACGAGGCCTGCTGCGCGGCCGGCAGTCGGATCAGCCGCCACGGGCGATCAACTGAAACTGAACGGCATTTGACCCGCCGCGTCGCGGAAGAACGGATAGGGCCTTAATCCGGTTTCGGAGGTGTGTTAGGGCCTGTCGTAACAAGCGGCAGCCGGCCGATGCGGTCGAGACGCCGTACAGTGTCCGGATCACAGGAGATATCGCCTTGACTACGCATATTCGCCCGGATCGCCGCTCTCTCCTTCTGGCCGGAGCCATGGGCTTGCTCATGCCCGGTCTGGCCATTGCGCAGCGCTCGGACGGACCCGACAAGGTTTCCGTCGAGGACCTGATGAAGCCGGGTCCGCTGCCCGATCTGGTGCTCGGCAAGGCCGACGCACCGGTGACGGTCGTCGAGTACGCGTCGCTGACGTGTGGTCACTGCGCCACGTTCCACAACAAGTCGTTTCCGGCGATCAAGGAAAAGCTCATCGATACGGGCAAGATAAAATTCATCCTGCGCGAGTTTCCGCTCGACAACCTCGCGGCCGCGGCCGCGATGCTGGCGCGGTGTGCGGGTGGCGACAAGACCTATCCGCTGACCGAGGTGCTGTTCCAGAAGCAGGACGAGTGGGCGTTCGTGCGCACGAACCCGGTTCCTGAATTGTTCAAAATCGCGAAGCAGGCCGGTTTCACGCAAGAGACGTTCGACAAGTGCCTGACCGATCAGAAGCTGCTCGACAACATCATGGCGATCCGGGAGCGCGCGTCCAAGGATTTCGGTGTGAACTCGACGCCGAGCTTCTTCGTCAACGGTGTCCGCCTGCGGAAGCCGGCCACGGTCGAGAGCATCGAAGCCGCCATCGCGGCGCAGGCAAAGAACTAGAGACGAAGATGGCCCGCACGTTCTTCGCGTTGGCGGTCGTGGCGCTGGCGGGCCTCGCAGCAGGTGGCTGTGGCGGCGACGGGGTGTCGACGGCCGCGCTGACCTCACCGCCTGCCGGTGCGACCGAGGACAAGCCGGGCTTCAACCCGTTTTCGGAAGTGTCCGAGACGTCGCAGGGCGGGCGCGAAGTGATCGCCAATCCGACGCTTGCCGACGTGATGCTGGCTGGACCTCTCGGTGAGATGAGCTGGGGGCGCGCAGACGCGCCGGTCACGATCATCAAGTACGCGTCGCTGACGTGCCCGTATTGCCGGAAATTCCATCTCGAAACGTGGCCGCAGCTGAAAAAGGAATTCGTCGACACGGGGCAGGTGCGGTTCATCATCCGCGAGTTCCCGATCGGCAAGTCGAGCGGTACGGCGACGGTCGCGTTACGCTGCGCGCCGGCCGACAAGTACATGGACCTCTACGGCAAATTCCTGTCGCAGCAGTCGATTTGGGTTGCGCAGGACGTCAAGGTGGCCGAAATCGGCAAGGTCGCCGCCCAGGTGGGGATAACCGGTGGACAATTTCAGGCCTGTCTCGAGAATCGGGACATGATCGGGAAGCTCAACTGGGTCAAGGAGCGCGGGCGGAAGCTGGGCGTGATCGGCACGCCGAACTTTTTCGTGAACGGCCGGCTCGTCAAGTCGATCATCGGCATGCCGGAGATCCGCGCCTACGTCGCCGAAGCCCAGAAAGGGCCACGTCCGGCCACGGCCCAGTCCAACTAGCGGACGGGGCGGCGGTCTGGCGGCATGCAGGCAGTCGTTGCCGCGCTCTCGCGTCGTGCGGGAGAGCGGCCATAATCGCGCATGGACTTCGTCATATGAAAATAACCAAGCTCAGGCTGCTTGGCTTCAAGTCTTTCGTGGAACCGACCGAGCTCGTCATCGAGAAGGGGCTGACCGGCGTCGTCGGACCGAACGGGTGTGGCAAGTCGAACCTGCTCGAAGCCTTGCGCTGGGTGATGGGCGAAACGTCCTACAAGTCCATGCGGGCGTCGTCGATGGACGACGTGATCTTCAACGGCACCAACCAGCGCCCGCCGCGTAACATGGCGGAGGTGACGATTTTCGTCGACAATTCGGCGCGTCTCGCACCGGCCGAGTTCAACGACAGTGACGTGCTCGAAGTGACGCGGCGGATCGAGCGCGAGATGGGCTCCGCCTATCGTGTCAACTCGCGCGAGACGCGCGCCAAGGACATCAAGATCCTGTTCGAGGACGCGGCGACGGGTGCGCGCTCGCCGGCCCTCGTCCGCCAGGGGCAGATCGCGGAAATCGTCAATGCCAAGCCGGAGCAGCGCCGGCGCATCCTCGAAGACGCGGCGGGGGTGGCGGGGCTCCATTCGCGCCGTCACGACGCGGAACTGAGGCTCAAGGCGGCCGAGCAGAACCTGGCGCGCGTCGCCGACGTGCTCGGGCAGCTCAATTCGCAGATCGAGAGCCTGAAGCGGCAGGCGCGGCATGCACGTCGCTACAAGGAACTGTCGGCGGAGATCCGTCGTGCCGAAGCCTTGCTCGCGCACCTCGGCTGGGTCGGAGCGGAAGCGGCGGTCGTGGCGGCGGAAGGTGACCTGCACGGCGCGCTCGAACGGCTTGCGGCGGCGACCGCGAGCGAGAGCGAGGTGACGCGTCTCGAACTGGAAGCGGCCGAGGTCCTGCCCGGTCTCAGGGAACGGGAAGCACAGCGGTCGGCCGCACTGCACCGGATCAAGGTCGAGCAGGAGACGTTCGAACGCGAGGCCAAGCGCAATCTCGAACGCCAGCGTGAGCTTGAGATCCGTATCGAGCACCTGCTGCGCGACCGGCAGCGCGAGGAGGCTCTGGCGGCGGAGGCGGAAGACTCGATCGAGCGCCTCGGCAAGGAGAAGGCCGAAATCGAGGCCACCTGCCGTCTTGCACGCGAGTTCGAAGCCAAGGCTCTCGCTGCCTTCGAAGCGGCGGAGGTCGCCGTTCGCACCATCGAGCAACGGCTGTCCGGCCTGCAGACGGCGGCAGCCGAGGCGCGGGCCCGGCGCAAGAGCCTCGAACAGCAGCGTCAGGAGCGGCGCATCGCACTGGAACGGGTCGAGCGGCAGCGGACAGGGCTCGCCGCACAGCTCGCCGAGATCATGGGGCGTGCGCCGGATGCGTCGAAGCTCACGGCACTGAGCGAGGAAGCACATAGTTTCGCAGCGGGTCTCGAAGAGCGCGAGCAACTGTTGATGGACGCAGAAGCACGCGTGCTGTCGACCAGTGCGGCGCTGAAGCCGGTGCGGGAGGCTGCGCAGGCTGCACTGATGAAGTCCGACCGGCTCCGGACCGAAGTCGAGACGCTGATGAAGCTCCTGAAGCCACAAGGGGATGGCGCGCTGCCACCCGTGGTCGACCAGATGCGGGTTACGCCCGGATACGAGGCGGCGCTCGGGGCGGCGCTCGGCGAGGATCTCGAGGCGCCGGTCGCCGACGAGAGCCCGGTTCGCTGGCGGCTCAACGTATCAGAAACCGCCGATCCTGAACTTCCCGAAGGCGCTGCGGCCCTTTCGGATTTCGTCATTGGACCGACCGAGCTCAAACGTCGCCTGCAGCAGATCGGCGTCGTGGAGCCGGGTGTGGGTGCACGATTGCAGGCGCATCTCAAGCCCGGGCAGAGGCTGGTGTCGCGCGCCGGTGACCTGTGGCGCTGGGACGGGTTCGTGGCGGCCGCACACGGGGAGACGGCCGCTGCGGCGCGTCTTGCACAGCGCAACCGGCTCGGCGACCTTGCCGACGAACTTGATGCCGCGCATCAGACAGCGACAGAGCTTGCCGAGAAAGAGGCGGCTGCAGCGGAGGCTTACGCAAAGGCGGAAGACAATGTTCGCCGGCTGAGGCTCGAAGCGCGTGAGGCTCAGACCCGGCTCGCCTCGGCGCGTGAGACGCTCTCGTCGATGGAGCGGCAGGCGCAGGAGACCAATACACGTATCCAGACCGTTCGCGATGCGCTCGCGGCGGCGGAGGACGCGCTCGTCGAGACGCGCGAGCGAGCCGAAGAGGTCGAGATGGCTCTCGACGGTCTCACCGAGGCGGAGCCGTTCGAGGAGCAGCTCTCGGCGTGCCAGGAGGATGCGATTGAGAAGCGCGCGGCGGTGTCGCATGCGCGCGCCGATCTCGCCACGCTCGAACGCGAGCACAAGCAGCGCGAGGAGCGGTTGTCCGCTCTCGATGGCGAAATCGAGCGGTGGGTGAAGCGGAAGGAAGCGTCCGACGCGCAGCGCGCGACGTTCAAGGATCGGCTGCAGGTGGCCGAAGACGAGTTCGAGGCGATGGCGAACCTGCCGGAGCTGATCGAAGAGCAGAGGCAGAAACTGCTCGATGCACTGACCGATGCCGATCGCGAGCGTCAGCAAGCGGCGGATGCGTTGCAGACTGCCGACAACCGCCTCAGGGAAATCCAGCAGCAGCTGCGCGCTGCGCAAGGGGCCGTCAGCACGGCGCGGGAAGAGAAGGCACGGACCGAGGCTCGGCTCGAAGGCGCCCGCACACGGCGCGCGGACGAAACGCGCAAGATCCGCGAAACGCTCGACGTGGCGCCGGAGGCGTGTCTCGCGCTCTCCGAGTTCGACACGTCACAGGGATTGCCGCTCTATGACGACATCGATCGGCAACTCGCGCGTCTCAAGGGGGATCGCGAGCGGCTTGGTGGCGTTAATCTCGCAGCCGACGACGACCTCGTCGAGATGCAGGCGCAGTATGACGCCATGGACAAGGAGCGCTCGGATGTCGAAGAGGCGATCGCAAAACTGCGCGGCGGCATCAACGAGCTGAACAAGGACGCCAAGAGCAAGCTCGACGCGGCGTTCGAGGCGGTCAATGGGCATTTCCAGCGCCTGTTCGGAGTGCTGTTCGGTGGTGGGGAAGCGCGGCTTGAAATGGTCGAGAGCCCTGAAGATCCGCTCGAAGGCGGGCTCGAGATCATCGCCAAGCCGCCGGGTAAGAAGCCGGCGACGCTGTCTCTCCTGTCGGGCGGGGAACAGACACTGACCGCGCTGTCGCTCATCTTCGCGGTGTTTCTCACGAACCCGTCGCCGATCTGCGTGCTCGACGAAGTCGATGCGCCGCTGGATGACAGCAACGTCGATCGCTTCTGCCTGATGATGGAGCGGATGGCGGAGGAGACGGAGACGCGCTTTCTCGTCATCACGCACCATCCTATGACGATGGCGCGGATGCACCGCCTCTTCGGTGTGACGATGGCGGAGCGTGGTGTGTCGCAGCTCGTCTCGGTCGATCTAGAAATCGCCCGCAAGCTCGTCGAAGAGGCGGCGTGAGGCTGTTCCGTCACCCCGTTAACGGGGAGACGGACGACATCAGGCAGCGCTGAGTTTCGCCATGGTGGCGTCGTCGATTTCGATGTTCGTGAACACGGTCTGGACGTCGTCGTCGTCTTCGAGGGCGGCGATCAGCTTCATGATCGTCTCGGCCTTTTCCTGGTCAGCCGCAGTCGTGATGTTCGGCTTCCAGATCGCCTTGACCGACGCTGGTGCGCCGAACCTGCCCTCGAGTTCTGCGGCGGCGGCGCCGAGGTTCTCGAAGGCGCAGATGATGACGTGGCCGTCCTCGTCGGAGACGACATCGTCGGCGCCAGCCTCGATCGCGGCTTCCATGATGGCGTCGGCGTCGCCTGCGTCGGGCTTGAAGGCGATTTCGCCGACGTGGTTGAACATGTGGGAGACCGCGCCGGTCGCGCCGAGGTTGCCCGAATACTTCGTGAAGGCGGCGCGGACGGCGCCGCCCGTGCGGTTGCGGTTGTCGGTCAGGGCCTCGACGATGATGGCGACCCCGCCGGGACCATAGCCCTCGTAACGGACCTGCTCGAAGTTGTCGCCGTCGGCGCCCGCCGCCTTCTTGATGGCGCGCTCGATGTTGTCCTTGGGCATGTTCTCGGCGCGGGCGTTCTGGACGGCGAGGCGGAGGCGGGAATTCATGTTGATGTCGGGCAGGCCCGTCTTGGCGGCGACCGTGATTTCGCGTCCGAGCTTGGCGAACAGCTTGGCGCGGGCGGCGTCCTGCTTGCCCTTGCGGTGCATGATGTTCTTGAACTGGGAATGGCCGGCCATGGGTCTGTCCGCGTCTGTCCGTCGCTTATGGGTTCGCCGTGTCATATACCGGGGGCAGGGCGAAAATCCAGATGTATCATGCCGTTCAATGGGGCGGCGCCGAAGTGGGTGGCTGTTGTTCCGGTGCATCACATCTTGGGGCACAGGGGATGCTATCGCTTGTCGGAGTGACGGACCTCGGGCAAAACGGGGCGTTGTTCGGGGGAAACGCCACTGTACCGGTCGGGCCAAGTCGTCCTGAGTTTCGTCACCGCGGCGTGCCTCGCGCTCGGTGGTTGCGCACGACCGCTCGATCGCATGGCGGTGCCGGCGGAACTCTCCCAGAAGGCGGAGGTGCCGGGGCTCGCTCATGTGCGCGTCTGGGGTGACGAGACGCCCGGCGACATCGGACGGTTCGCGCAGACGTACCTTCCCAATATCGGCCGGCTGACGGAAACGACGCGTCGACCAGACGGCTCGCACCAGGCGGACTATCTCGTCCTGTCCGGCGGCGCAGGCGACGGGGCGTTCGGGGCGGGCGTGCTGTCCGGATGGTCACGGCGCGGGACGCGGCCACAGTTCGCCGTCGTCACCGGTGTCAGTGCGGGGGCGCTGATCGCGCCTTTCGCGTTCCTCGGTCCACGGTATGACCCGCAACTCAGGAAGATCTGGACGCAGTACGAAACGAAGGATCTCGTCATCACCAACGTGATCTCGGGTCTTCTGTCGGGTGAAGCACTCGCGGACACCGGACCGCTCGAAGCGCTGATCGAGGAGTACGTCTCGGACAAGGTGATCGACGCGGTTGCGGCTGAATACCGCCGCGGGCGGATGCTGCTCATCGGGACGACCAATCTCGACGCGCAACGGCCGGTGATCTGGAACATGGGTGAAATCGCGCTCCGGCGCGACAAACATGCGCGCGATCTCTTCCGCAAGGTGCTGCTCGCGTCGGCGTCCGTGCCGGGGGCGTTTCCGCCGGTCAGGATCAACGTGATGGCAGGCGGGAAAGAGCACGACGAGATGCACGTCGACGGTGGGCCGACGCGGCAGGTCTTTCTCGGGCCGGGTCATCTTACGCTCAATGCCTTCGACCGCTTCTACGAGCGGCCGCCGAAGCGGCGTGTGTTCGTCATCAAGAATGGCAAGTTGACGCCGGAATACGAGATCGTCAAAGCGCAGACGATCGCGATCAGTACACGCGCCCTTTATACGACGACGAAAAGCCAGAGCGTCGGCGATCTCGCGCGAATCCGCGAGAAGGTGCTGGGCTCGGCGAGCGCGGGCGGCCCGCGGCCCGAATTCCAGCTCATCTCCATTCCGCCTGACTTCAATGTGCCCTCCAAAGAGCCGTTCGACAAGGCGTACATGCAGGCGCTCTTCAAGACCGGTTTCGCGCTCGGCATGAGCGGGTCGGGTTGGGCCGGCACCGTGCCTGAGGGTGTCCGCGTCAGGTGACGCGGACGGCCGTCTCGGGCCAAGCCGTCACGCACTCGGGAGCAGGTCGTAGGGCGCCGGGATCAGACGAGCACGAAGTCGTCGGCGAAACTTATCTTGTCAGCCGTGACGCCCATGAGCATGAGTGTCGTGGTGACGCCCTTGTCGTTCGTCATGAGGATGCCGGTGTTGGCGCCCCAGTCGCGGATGTCGACGTTGGCTGCGGTGGCGCCGGGAATGGCGGCGAGGTTGACCTTGTCGATGCCGTCCTCGAAGTCGAAGACCTGGGCGAAGCTCTCACGGCTGGTGAAGGCCCAAGACGACGGGGCGAACGTATCGGCGCCCGTGCCGCCTTCGATATAGCAGATGCCGCGTCCGAACCGGATGCTGTCGTCTCCCTCGCCACCGTAGAGGCCGAGCGAACCATCGCCCGAGCCAGAAAGCGTGTCGTTGCCGGCGTCACCGTGCAGGGCCGACCATTCGCCTGTGCGTGCACCGTGGGCGAGGATCGTGTCGTTGCCGTTTCCGCCCGACATCCAGTTGTTGCCATAGGTTGCCGTACTCGCCAGGCCATTCAGAAAATCGGCGATGATGTCGTCGCCGTCGCCACCATAGAGGGCGTCGTTGCCCCGTCCGCCTTCGATCGTATCGTGGCCGCCCCGCCCATGGATGACATCGTCACCGTCGCTCCCGGCAAGCCAGTTCCGGTCAGCATCTCCGGCGATCCAATCACTGCCAAAGGAGCCAACGACATTTTCGACGTTCATAATCGTGTCGTTGCCGTAGTGGTCGGACCATGATTGCCCCATTGCAAGATCGACGACGACGCGCGCGCCAGCGGAGTTTGAAATGAAGGGCTCAAGATACTCAATGACGTCCCAACCGGCGCCACCGTCGATGGTGTCGTCGCCACCACCGCCGTTAATGGAATCGATCCCTGAACCGCCGATGATGAGATCGTCGCCACCGATGACGGTGACACCAGTATTGAAGCCGAGCATTTGCCCTTGGCCCATGTCGCCCTGCAGGAAATTGATCTCGGTCGGGGAGGTCGTATCCGGAGCGATGATGGTGTCATTACCGCAGATGATCGTGTCGCCGGAGGCGAGTCCAGCCGGAGCGAGATCTCCGTAGAAGCCGGCATACGATTGTCCGAAACGTCCGTTGATCGCTGTCACAACGTCATCGGTCAGGGTCCAGGTGGTCATTTCGGCACGTCTCCGGTTGAGGTCTCGCTCTCGCTGCAACCGAAGCAACATTCGTGCCGATGACGGATGATCTGGCTACGATCAGGGTGTGGCCGGAAATCACGGGCGCGGCTGCAACGTGTGTCAGAGGCCGTGCCTGCGCTCGAAATTAAGTTTTCATTAAACAATAAGGCGATACTGTAAAACCCACAAAGGTCGATGCGGATTTTGATTCCAAGCCCAGGTATCGAAATCACTCCACGGGAGAACGCAGTCGGCCGGCTTGCGGAAAGGCGGAGCGCTGCTCCCGGCTTTCTTCGTCGCGGATAAGATTTTCTCTCTCGAATTTTCGTTGCCCAGAACAACGGCTCGGTCGGCCCGCCATGCCACCGAGCCGTCACTGTTTCCGGCGTAGCTCTGCGCTTACGCGCTCCACATCGTCAGTTCGGCTTTCGGCAGGACGCCGCCCAGGCGCAGCGCTTCGGTGCGTGTGGCGAGCCCGGTCTTGTCGTCGATCTCGATGGCCATCCCGCAAACGGTGGCAGGGCCTTCTGCAGGCTCGAAGCGGCCGCGCGGGATGCGCGTGAGGAAGCGGTGGATCGGCTCGTCGCTGTCCATGCCGATAACGCTCTCGTAGCAGCCGCACATGCCGACATCGGACATGTAGGCGGTGCCGTTCTTCAGGACGCGCAGGTCGGATGTGGGGACGTGCGTATGCGTGCCGGAGATGCCGGAGATGCGGCCGTCGAGGAAATGGCCGAGGGCCTGCTTTTCGCTCGTCGCCTCGGCGTGAAAGTCGACGAAGATGGCGTCGCAGCCGGATTTCAGTTTGCAGGCGGTGATCTCGTTGTCGATGGCGCGGAAGGGGCAATCGAGTTCGGTCATGAAGATGCGGCCGAGGGCATTTATCACGAGGACATCAGCGCCGTTGCGCGCGCGATAGAGGCCGGCGCCGCGTCCGGGTGTCGCTTTCGGGTAGTTGAGCGGGCGGATAAGCTTTGGTTGGCGCTCGATGAAGACGAGGGTGTCTTTCTGATCGAAGGCGTGGTTGCCGAGCGTGATGCAGTCGGCGCCAGCGTCGAGCAGTTCCTCGGTGATTGCCTCGGTAATGCCGAAGCCGGCCGCGGCGTTCTCGCCGTTCACGACGACGAAGTCGAGATCGTATGTCTTGCGCAGGCGCGGGAGGGCTTCGAGTACGGCCTTGCGGCCGGTGCGACCCACGACGTCGCCGAGGAACAGAAAGCGCATATGGCTGGCACCCGGACGTTCGAACGGTTCATGCGATCGGACGACGAAACGGTCCATGGGGGCCGGAGGGCGTGACGATCCAATCCAGGATTTCGTCATAATCGGCAACGGGGACGGCGTCGACCCTTTGTGCATCATAAGCGATGCCGATGGTGAGGATGGTCTTCACCGTGCGGGCGGCGCGCAGCGTCCGGTCGTAGAAGCCGCCGCCGTAGCCGAGGCGGTGGCCGTGGTCGTCAAAGGCGAGGAGGGGGACGAGGAACGTGTCCGGGACGACCAGCGGGGCGGTCGGCAGAGGCTCGCGGATGCCCCAGACAGCCGTGTCCAGGCGGTCACCGGGTTCGTGGAGGCGGAATTCGACCGGCCTGCCCTTGCCGACCATGCGGGGGAGCGCGATGGCGTGGCCGGCCGCTCTGAGGCGGGTGCAGAGGGGGAGCGGGTTGATTTCCTCGCCGATCGGCATGAAGGCGCCGACGACGGATCCGGGCCGCACCAGGGCATGTTCGAGGATGTGCCGCGATATGGCTTCGGCGGCGGAAGCGCGCTCGCGCGGGGAAAGGCCGGCGCGGAGCGCACGCATGCGGGTCCGCAGGGCGGCCTTTTCAGCGACGAGGTCTGTCGGCATGAGGTGCCACCATTGTGGCTGGACGAGTGCAGAGCCGCGATGGCCGTACCGTTTCGATCCCGCGTGGCACCTACAAGTGTAGGTGGGCGCCATATGTCCGGAACCACGGCTCCGGTCAGGGACAGCTCCCAAGCGGAATTTATAGGCCCCCGGGTCGATTTTTGGCGACGCACCTCACAGCCCTGCGCCCAAAGATATAGGCTCCGTCGGCTCTTTCGCCAATGGGCAATGCGCGCAATGCGCGCAGCCGCGTCAGCGAGCGGCCTCCCGGCCCTTGAGGTCTTCTATGATCGATCCAAGCCGGTCGATCGCCCAGGTCAACCGGTCGACGAGGGCGGCATTGCGTGATTCGAGTTCGGTGAGGCGGGCGCGCAGTTCGGCGGTCTCGCTCGAGCCGCCCTTGGCGCCGGCAGCGGCAACCCG
>DAOMWV010000091.1:3094-11573 GCA_035436725.1 Hyphomicrobiaceae bacterium | reverse complement strand
GAAAGAGACGCTGACGTCGCGCCTTATCGACCGGCCGATCCGTCCGCTGTTCGTCGAAGGCTTCAAAAACGAAGTGCAGGTCGTCGTCACGGTGCTGAGCCACGACCTCGAAAACGATCCCGACATCCTCGCTATGGTCGCCGCCTCCGCTGCGCTGACGATTTCCGGCCTGCCGTTCCTCGGCCCGATCGGAGCGAGCCGCGTCGGTCTCATCGACGGCAGGTTCGTGCTCAACCCGATGATCGACGAGATGGCTTCGAGCGATCTCGACCTCGTCATCGCCGGCACACAGGACGCCGTGATGATGGTCGAATCGGAAGCAAAAGAGCTTACAGAAACGCAGATGCTCGACGCGGTCGTGTTCGGCCAGAAGGGCTTCCAGCCGGTGATCGACGCCATCGTGCGTCTCGCCGAGAAGTGCGCGAAGGAGCCGTGGGATTTCCAGGCGCCGGATCTCAGCGCCGAGAAGGCCAAGATGGGCGCGCTCATCGCTGACGACCTGCGCAAGGCGTTCGCCGAGCCGGTGAAGCAGCAGCGCTATGCGCTGATCGACGCGGCCAAGGACAAGGCCATGGCGGCCATGGCTCCGGAAGGCACCGACCCCGCCACCGTCGTCAAGCTCGGCGCGGTCTTCAAGCAGCTCGAGCAGGACGTGGTCCGCGGCGACATCATCCGCACGTCGCGCCGTATCGACGGCCGCGACCTCAAGACGGTCCGCCCGATCCAGTCGGAAGTGCATGTGCTGCCGCGCACGCACGGCTCGGCGTTGTTCACGCGCGGGGAAACACAGGCTCTCGTCGTAGCCACACTCGGCACGGGTGACGACGAGCAGTACGTCGACAGCCTCGAAGGCACGAAGAAAGAGCGCTTCCTGCTGCACTACAACTTCCCGCCCTACTCGGTCGGCGAAACCGGCCGCATGGGCTCGCCCGGCCGCCGCGAAATCGGTCACGGCAAGCTCGCCTGGCGCGCCGTGCGTCCGCTGCTGCCGAGCGCGGAAGAGTTCCCGTACGTCGTTCGCGTCGTCTCGGAGATCACGGAATCGAACGGATCGTCGTCGATGGCGACGGTGTGCGGCACCTCGCTCGCGCTGATGGATGCCGGCGTTCCGCTGAAGCGTCCGGTCGCGGGCATCGCGATGGGCCTCATCAAGGAAGGCAACTCGTTCGCGGTTCTTTCCGACATTCTCGGTGACGAGGATCATCTCGGTGACATGGACTTCAAGGTGGCAGGCACGGAGAAGGGTGTCACGTCGCTGCAGATGGACATCAAGATCACCGGCATCACCGAGGAGATCATGAAGGTCGCCCTCGAGCAGGCACATCAGGGCCGGCTTCACATTCTCGGCGAGATGTCGAAGGCGCTGACCGGTGCACGTGAAGAACTCGGCGAGTTCGCGCCGCGCATCGAAACGATCAAGATCCCGGTCGACAAGATCCGCGAAGTGATCGGTTCGGGTGGCTCGGTGATCCGCGAGATCGTCGCCGAAAGCGTCGCCAAGATCGACATCGAGGACGACGGCACGGTCAAGATCGCATCCGCCAACAAGGAAGCGATCGAGAAGGCCATGGCCCGGATCAAGGGAATCACGCAGGAGCCCGAGGTCGGCATGATCTACAAGGGCAAGGTCGTGAAGATCATGGAGTTCGGTGCATTCGTGAACTTCTTCGGTGCCAAGGACGGCCTCGTGCACGTTTCTCAATTGAGCGCCACAACCCGTCCGAACCATCCGAGCGAGATCGTCAAGGAAGGTCAGGAAGTGTACGTCAAGCTGCTCGGCTTCGACGATCGCGGCAAGACGCGCCTGTCGATGAAGATCGTCGACCAGGCGACGGGCAAGGAAATCCCGCGCGCCGAGGGTGAGCCGGATCCGATGGAGGGCGGCAACGACCGTCCGCCGCGTCGGGATCGTGGTGATCGTGGTCCGCGCCGTGACGGCGGTGGGGATCGCGAGCGCCGTCCGCGCCGCGAATTCGACTGATCGGGATTATCGCACATCGATACTTGAAGAACCGCCGGTCACAAACGTGGCCGGCGGTTTTGCTTTCACAGTCATCGTCTCGGGCCAATGACGGCAGATGGCAAGCTGGATCCGAATTCTCCGAGCTGGCTCTCAGGCGCGGCTCACCTCTGCTTCGCGGATCCATCGGGTCCACGCTCGACGAGATGCAATCGGCGCTGGTAGCGCGCTCGCAATTTCGGGGCGATGAAGAGCGAGATGGGAACCGAGATCACAAAACTGGCGGCGATGACGGCCGGCATCAGTGTCGCGGCGCTTTCTGAAAGCGTCGGAATTGAGAGAAATGTCACGGGGCCAATTCCGAACAAAACTGAAGCAACCATCATATAGATCAGCGCGGCAATCGACCAACGCGTCGGCATGACTAACCTCGCGATCCTTGAAACCTAACTTGGTTATCAAACGTCCCTGCGCATGTTTGGTTCCCGATGTCACTGTGATCCAGCGTCACATAACGCGATGCAGCGCCCTGATCGCGTTGTGACCCGGGCGCTGCATCACTCTTACGGCCGTCAGGTTTCAACGCCAGTAGGCGAAGCGTCGGAAGCCGAAATCGTTGTTGTTCTTCAGCCGATAGATGTGCGTGACCGCTGCGTCCTGCATGCTGCGAATGCGCTCACGCTCGAAGCCCGTCAGGCGCGCGTCGCGTTTGGCAGCCCAGATCGCACGACGGATTCCGGACTGCTCGGCGCGGAGCACGCGCATTTCGCGAAACGTCAGGGAGCCGTCGCGGAAACCCTGATTGATGAGTTGGGCGTGTTCGCCGAGGCGCTGTTCGTAAAGATAGTGCCAACGGTCGGCATGGGCGGAACCGGCAAACGCCGTGACGGCGACGACGGCTGCGAGCGCTGCATGCTTGATGGTCGATGCGGATTTCATGGCGATCCTCCTGTTCGTGTCCGGCCCGTGTTCGGAAGATGTTCGGCCGTTGAAACAGTTTCGAGGCTAGTCGCGGTGGACTGAAGCGATCCTGAGCGGGACCGACAGCCGCCGTTCATGTTTGGCGTGAAGCGCAGACGTCACGATCTCGCATTCTCCCGGCACCGTCACTGGAGCGATATCACAATGGCGATGGGTGCCGGATCGTCAGAGCCCGGTGATGAAATGCGAGGTCGACAGATCGCCGAGGGCCGTGCCGAGCAGGACCATTACATCGGAGGAATTGAGACGGATTTCGACGGTCGTGCCGACCTGGACGGCCGCCGCAAGTGCCGCCGCTCCCGTCGCAAACGCACCGCGCACATCGACGAAGTCATCTGCTGATACAAAGTCGACGGTGTCACGACCATACCCTGTCCCGAAGACGAAGGTGTCACGGCCCCCTTCGCCGAACAGCCGATCGTTGCCGCCGCGTCCGTCCAACGTATCGTCGCCCGCGCGGCCATAGATAGTATTGGCGCCGCTGGTTCCGTAGCCCCTGTCGCTGTTCTGGGTCAGCACGAGACCTTCGATCTCGACGAACCTGTCGCCAGCTGCCACTCCGGTTCCTGCGACAATGTTTGCGAGATCGGCCGTGAGCCCGGCATAGCTCGCGTCGTCGTAACGGGCGTAGTCTATTCCGGCACCGCCGTGCAGATAGTCGGCGCCGGCCATGCCGTACAGATGATCGTTGCCGCCCATGCCGTAGAGATAGTTGGCCGCACCGTTACCGTAGATGCGGTCGTTCCCCGATCCGAGTACAAGACCTTCGATCGCCGTAAAGACGTCACCGGCGGCGGCGCCCGTATTCAGGAATGGAAGAAGCAGGGAAACCGTCAGGTTTCCGTAGGCCGCATCGTCGTAGCGGGCATAATCGGTACCACTGCCGCCGTCGAGCGTGTCGGCACCCAGACCGCCGTAGAGATGGTCGTGGCCATCGAGGCCATAGAGCGCGTTCGCATTGTCGTCGCCATAGAGCCGGTCGTTGCCGCTGCCGCCTGCGAGACCTTCGATACTCACGTACGTATCTCCGGCCGCGGCACCCGTATTGCGCGACGGCGACGAGAGGGACGCTGTTACCGACCCGTATGCTGCATCGTCGTAGTGCGCCACGTCGAACCCGGCACCGCCATCGTGCGTGTCCGAGCCAAGCCCGCCATAGAGCTTGTCGTTGCCAAGGCCGCCGACGAGCAGGTCGTTGCCGCCCTGCCCCATCAGACGGTCCGGACCGTCGCCGCCAAAGATCGTATCCGAACCAGCCGTTGCGCGGGCAACGACGTCGATGGCCATATCGATGATATTGATCTGATAGGTCAGCGTAACGGTCGAGGTTCCGTCGCTGGCGGCAAGTGTCAACGTCACACCGGTTCCGTCGCGTTCGAAATCGAGTGCGACGGGATCGACGACGTGAAGTTCGTTGCCGTTGCGGATGACGAAACGGCCGTCACCGCCGACAATCGAAAACGTATGGGTGTCACCGATATCGTCGTCGATCGCCGACAGATACGCCACCCGACCCATGGCATGCTCGCGCACCGAAATCGTGCGCGTGACGTTGTCGACGGCGGCGAGCGCCGCAGTGCTTCCGGTCGCGTCGAGGACGATGTCGGACGGCGCCTCCAGCACGTCCAGGACGGTCACGGTCACGGCCTGTCGTGTCTCAGTCTCAGTCGCGTCGGTCACGACGACGGTAATCTCGTACGCGGGAACGTGGAGTGCGTCTTCGGCGTCGGGCGAGGCGAGGAACCGCACTTGGCCGGTCGCCTGGTCGATCGTGAAGTAGCCGGCATCCGCGCCTTCGAGCGCATATGAAACGGGGTCTTCTGCCGTCAGAGAGCGCGCATCGTACACAACCGTCGTGGCTGGCGTATTCTCGACGATGTAGGCGTGGCTTCGATCGGGTACGGCGAAGAGCCGGATGTAGACTTCGCCGTCGCCGTAGAACGTCTGAACGAGGCGGCCGTCGTCGAGCACGGCGAGGCCGCTTTCAGTGTAGGGTGTCTCGTTCAGCTGCGGCCCGGTCGTCGTGTCGTTGAGCCGGAACTCCTCACCGATCGGCAGACCGTCGGCACCGAAACGCCGGCCGAAGATGCCGTGATTGCTGCCGTCCTGACCATTGCTTGACCACGTCACGACGAAGCCGCCGTCCGCGAGGGCCACGGCCGAGGAGTAAACCTGCTCCGAGGCGGAATAGGTGCTGACGCGGAATTCATCGCCGGCATCGCCCGTCGCCGAGTATCGCCGACCGTAAATGCCGTGGTTGCTGCCGTCCTGGCCGTTACTCGACCAGGTCACCAGGAAGCCACCGTCGACAAGGGCGGTCGTGGTCGCGAACCACTGGTTGAGCGGTGTGTATGTGTTGATCTGGAATTCGTCGGAGGCGACACCGGCAGCATCGTAGCGGCGGGCAAAGACGCCGTGCCCGCTACCATCCTGGCCGTTGCTCGACCAGGAGACGACGTATCCGCCGTCGGCGAGTGCGGCGATCGACGACGACACCTGATCGAGCGCGGTCGTCTGGCTGATTTTGAACTCGCCTCCTGGAGCGCCGGACTGGTCGTAGCGGCGACCGTAGATTCCATAGCCGCTGCCGTCCTGACCGAGACTGGACCACGTCACGAGATACCCGCCGTCGGCAAGAGCTTTCACGGACGAGTAATCCTGACGCGACGTCGTGTAGACGTTGACCTGCGTTTCGGGACCGGGAGTGCCGGCCGAATCGTAGCGACGCGTGAATATGCCGTAGCCGCTGCCGTCCTGACCGTTGCTGGACCATGTGACCACGAAGCCGCCGTCGTCGAGCGCGGTCGCGGCGGCATAGGTCTGATCGAGCGCAGTGGTATCGTTGATGCGAAACTCCGCCGTCGCGGCGCCGGAGGCATCGAATCGACGCGCATAGATTCCGGAACCGCCGCCATCCTGACCGATGCTGGACCAGAGGACGAGCCAGCCACCATCGGCGAGCGCCGTCACAGACGCGTGCGTCTGGGTCCCGGTGGTCGACGTGTTCACGCGAACGTCGCTGCCGAGAGGAACCGGTGTCCCGATCATGCGTACATTCCCCAAAAGGTCGACATGCGTGGGCAGCGACCCGATCATCACCCGGCTGAACATTAAATGTGAAAGTACAAGGCCGGTAGCTGCATTTCCGCCACGCCCTCCATTCGGTGGGGGCTCACTTCGATACGGCGGTGGGTGGTCGTGGCGTCACGACCGCGAAGCGATCGAAGTGGCCGCAGGTACGGCTGGAATTGCAGGCTCTTGCAAGACAATGCAGCGAGGGTGAAAGTGGACGTGGACGTTCGCGCGTACGCCAGTCGCGGCGCAGGCACCGGAAGATACAGGCGAGCGTTCAGGCCTATGCGGAGTTATCACATGCCCAGCGCGTCGCGCACGCACGACGGTCCGTCGTTACGTCCCCTGCAATCCGGCGATCTCGGCTGGATCGTCCGGCGTCACGGGATGCTCTACACGCAGGAATACGGGTGGGACATCACGTTCGAGGGCTTCGTCGCCGAGATCGCCGGCAAGTTCCTGCAGTCGCGCGATCCGCGATGGGAGAACGCGTGGGTCGCGGTACACGGCGAGGAGATTCTCGGGAGTGTGTTTCTGGTGCGGGAAAGCGACGTCATCGGGAAGCTGCGCCTGCTCTACGTCGAGCCCAAGGCGCGCGGTCTTGGTGTAGGGAAGATGCTGGTCGATGCGTGCATCGCGGACGCGCGCGCGAAAGGATACGAGCAGCTCACGCTCTGGACGAACGACATCCTGGACGCCGCACGCGGTATCTATCTCGCGCGCGGCTTCAGGCTCGTCGCCGAAGAGCGGCACCATTCCTTCGGCGCAGATCTCGTCGGTCAGAACTGGGAACTCGATCTCGGAACCCGCGTCTAGCGATCAGCCAAACAGCCCAGAACCGGGGGCTCGCGGCGATCAGCTCATGCGGGTGAGACCGAGCTGGCGCTTGGCCTGCTCGCGGAGCACGTCGATCGGTTTCAGTTTGCCGTCGGCTTCGAAGTGCCAGAAGGTCCAGCCGTTGCACGCCTGCTTGCCCTGCACCTCCGCGCCGAGGCGATGGATGGAACCCTGACGTGCATTGCCAGAGGTGAGCGCGAGCGTGCCGTCGGCGCGCACTTCGGCCCAGACGCGACCGCGCTCGTCCCACAGTTTCGCGCCGGGTTCGAGGATGCCGAGTTCGATGATCTGGCCAAAGGGGACGCGCGGCTCGGTGCGCTTGGATCTGGTGACTTCGACGGCGTCGGGAGAAAGCGGCATGACGCGGGCGATGCGCTCCTCGGCGGCTTTCACGTAGTCGGGGTCGCGCTCGATGCCGAGCCAGCGGCGGCCGAGCCGCTTCGCCACCGCGCCGGTGGTGCCGGTGCCGAAGAAGGGGTCGAGAACGAGATCACCGGGGCTCGACGAGGCGAGAATGATGCGATGGAGCAGGGCTTCCGGTTTCTGCGTCGGATGCGCCTTGCGACCGCCGTCGTCCTTGAGCCGCTCGGGTCCGGAGCAGATCGGGATGAGCCAGTCCGAGCGCATCTGAAGGTCGTCGTTGTAGGCCTTCATGGCCTCGTAGTTGAAGGTCGGCTTCGATTTCTGGTCGCGCGCCGCCCAGATCAGGGTTTCGTGCGCATTGGTGAAGCGCTTGCCACGGAAGTTCGGCATCGGGTTGGCCTTGCGCCAGACGACGTCGTTCTGGATCCAGAAGCCGAGGTCCTGAAGTGCGGCGCCGACGCGGAAGATGTTGTGATAGCTGCCGATGACCCAGAGTGCACCGTCCGGCTTCAGGACGCGGCGACATTCGGCGAGCCATGCACGCGAGAAAGCGTCGTACTCGGAGAAAGACGCGAATTTGTCCCAGGCGTGATCGACGCCGTCGACGCGCGTCTCGTTGGGGCGCATGAGATCGCCGCCGAGCTGCAGATTGTAGGGGGGATCGGCGAAAACGAGATCGACGGAGGCGTCGGGCAGGGATTTCAATCCAGCGATACAGTCACCGGCGATGACGCGGTTGACCTCGACAGCAGATGTTCCGACGACCGACTTGCGACGCAACGCCATACTCTAACTCCGAACTCACAACCACTAGATCCGATACGCCCGACACGCGCACGGCGCCCCTTCGCCCGTCGAACGAAGTGGGCATACTTCGGCACTGCGCCACCCGGTTTGCAAGCGCGCGAATGCTGAAAGAACCGTTACGTTCTCTGCCAAACTGGTTAAGGGGAACTTAACGCCGACGCCGGCCAGAAAGCATCCGAGTGCGGCGAACAGAGGGCGAACATTGCAGACTCAACCCAGCGGGTCACACGGCGCGCAATCGCGCGCGGCAGGAAACGGATTCTAACTCAAAGCGTTAGAGTCCTGTGCGCGTCTTGCGGGATTTGCCAAGATGTTTCGGCTATCGGCAGGTTGACCGGCCAAATTCAGCGGGTATCGCTTCGAGATGGGCGAATTATATCGAGGGGTCGGTGTGAGATCGGGCAACAGACATTGGTGGCGCGGCGCGCTGGTCGCGACGGGGGCGGTCGTGCTGTCGGG
>DAOMWV010000091.1:0-3084 GCA_035436725.1 Hyphomicrobiaceae bacterium | reverse complement strand
CCTCACGCCTCCGCTCGAAGCACCAAAGCAGGCCCGTGAGGTGCCGGCGCCGATACCGAAAGCGCAGCCGGAGAACGGGGCGCTCGCTCTCGGTACGCCACAGCCGTCGCCGAGCGGACAGGCGCCCGCCGCCAGGGTCAAGGTCGGCCTGTTGCTGCCGCTGTCCGGCGCCGGGCAGACGGCGATCATCGCGCAAAGCCTGCAACGGGCAGCGGAACTCGCCATCAGCGACATGCAGGCGGGGCAGGTGATCGAACTCGTCGTGCGCGACGATGGAGGAACTCCCGAGGGTGCATTGAAGGCCACTACCGAGATGGTGGATGCGGGCGCGGAAATCATACTGGGACCGCTGTTTTCGAGATCGGTGGCGACGGCGTCGAGCGTGACGCGATCGAGACAAGTGCCGATGATCGCGTTTTCAAACGATCGCACGGTGGCGGGTACTGGCGTGCACCTGTTGAGCTTTTTCGCCGGACCGGAAGTGCAGCGCGTGACCGATTATGCCGTATCGAAGGGTAAGCGCCGTTTCGCCGCGTTCATACCCGACGACACTTACGGGAAGACGGTCGAACAGCGGTTCAGGGAATCGGTGGCGCGCAACAGCGGCACGATTGTAGCAGCGAAGACGTATCCGGCGGACGGCAGCGGACGCACGGTGCCAATCCTCGAAGCGCTGAAGGCATTGAAGCTCGAGATGGCGGCGGCCGAGCAGCACGGCGACCCAATCGACGCGCTTCTTCTGCCGGGGGGCGAGGAAATGGTGCCGATCGTCGGACCGATGCTGGCGCAGGTCGGCATCGACACGTCGCGCATCAAGATCCTGGGTACGGGTGCGCTCGACAGCCCCACGGTCGGTCGCGAGCCGGCCTTCGTCGGGGCGTGGTTCGCGTCACCGGAGCCGAAGGGCTTCCAATCCTTCGCCGAGCGGTTTTCGCGCGTTCACGGCCTGTCGCCACCACGGATCGCGACGCTCGCCTATGATGCGACGGCAGTCGCGGTCGCGCTGGCTGGCAATCCGGCCGGCGCACGCTACATCCCATCGGCGCTGACGCGCATGGCCGGATACAATGGCGTCGACGGATTGTTCCGGCTGACGGCGGAAGGTCCGGCCGAGCGGGCGCTGGCCATCCTCGAAGTCCGCGCAACCGGCGCGGAAGTCGTCGAACCGGCTGCGGGCGGATTTTTCTGATGCCTTATCGCAGCTCGGGACATCCGAGGGTCACGCGCGATCGGTGATGATGCCGGCACCGGCGAATCCGCCGTCGACCGGTAGAACCGTTGCAGTAATGAAGCCTGATCGCTTCGCATCGAGCAGGAACGATACGGCTGCGGCGACATCTTCGGGCGATCCGTAGCGATTGGCCGGGACATAACGCAGCCAGAGCTTCCGATCGGCGGCAGTATGGAGCCGTTTGATGAGCGGCGTGTCGATCGGGCCGGGGGCGATGGCGTTGACGCGTATGCCGTGCGGGGCGAGATCGTTGGCCAGCACCTCAGTCATTGTGACGACCGCACCCTTCGATGCACCATAGGCGACGCGTCCCTTGGAACCGCGCAAACCCGATACAGAGGCCATGTTGACGATGGCGCCTTCGGTCTTGCGGGAAATCATGATGCGGGCGGCGGCGCGGGCGACGATAAAGCTGCCGACGACGTTGACGTCGAGGATCTTGCGAAACAGGTCGACGGGCGTTTCAAGCGCAGGCTTGTCGGCGGCGATACCGGCCGAGTTCACAACGCCGTCGATGCCGCCGAATTCGCGGTCGATCTCGGTGAGTAGTGCCGTGATCGCGGGCTCGTCGGTCACGTCAGCTATGGCGGTCATGACGTCGTCACGCGATCCGAGTGACGCCGAGAGCTGTTCGATCGCCTGGGCGTTGGCATCGAGGGCTGCTACGGCCCAGCCGTCGGCGAGCAGGACGTCGACAACGCCGCGACCGATGCCGCTCGCCGCTCCCGTGACAACGGCCAGCGGGCGCCGTGTACGGCGGGCATTCTTCGATTTCGTCATGTCCACCTCGCCTTCGAGTGACGTTTCCATACTTGCAGTGACGTGCTGTCATCAAACACGCCGAGCCCTGCGTCCGGACAATTTTTCGATCGGCGCATCGCTGCTGCATCGCAGCACACCGATCGGTGCTTCACATGGTCCTGTTATGGCCCGACAATGTTTGACCCGGGTCGCCGGTGCGAGCTATGCTGTACTACGACGTTCGTCCCAACCACTGCTATTCTTGCGGTCGAGACTCACGGTCCCCTCATGACAGCCGAGATCATCAATCTGCGACAGTTCCGGAAAGCACGGGAGAGGGCTGCGAAGGAAGCGCTCGCTGCGGAAAACCGAAGCCGTTACGGGCGATCGCGGGCAGAACGGGATCTCGAGCAGGCGCTCGACGAACATGCCGGGCGACGGCATGCCGGGCACAGACTGAACGACACGGACCGCAGCTCGACCGACGAACCGTCAAAAGAATGAAGCCGAAGAAGCGATCGTTCTCAATCTCCGGTCACAAAACCTCGATCAGCATCGAAGAGCCGTTCTGGCTCGCCTTGAGGGATATTGCGCGGGAGGAGAACCTTTCTCTTGCTGCTCTCGTGGGACGCATCGACAAGCAGCGCCAGGCGACCAATCTCTCCAGCGCCATCCGTGTGCATATCCTGATGCATTATCGGACGCTTGCAGACGGCGCGGGGCGAGCGGGGCAAGTCCGCCCGGACGCCGACATCCCAAGCTCGGGCTCAAACGTGCCGTGAAACGATGACGTGAACGCGGTCGAGTCGCTTCACGACGGTTCGGACAGTATTTTGCGAGTGTCCCAAGCTATCAGCCGCCGCTGCCATTGAAAATGCGGCGACGCTCTTCGTCCGTCAGCGGTCGAACTCCAGTCGATGATTTCGGGGCGCCTGCGCCGGGCTGGCGTGGCAATGCCGGACGCGGTACTGCTTCCACCGGCACCGGCGGGACGAGAGCGGGTGTCGCCGGTTGCACAGCGGCCTGTGGCACTTCGTTGTCGGGCGGCTGCGCCGTCGCGGCAGCTCCCCCCTCACCTTCCGCGGTGCCTCCAGCGCCGCCCTGGACGATCG
>DAOMWV010000090.1:0-11591 GCA_035436725.1 Hyphomicrobiaceae bacterium | reverse complement strand
CTGGCGCAGCGGATCGTCAATGGCGAGGTGCCGGAAACGCTCAAGGGCAAGAAGATCATGGTCAGTGAGGGATCAGAGGGACAGTTTGCGGGCTGCTTCTCTCCCCACGATGACGATCTGCCGGAGAACAGTCCGCTGGCAGGGGCCCGGTCAAAATTGTTGGCGCAACTCTATTCAGGGGCGTGGCTGCTCGGGGCGAATGCGCTGTCCTACGAGCAGTTGCGTGCGGGTACGCGGATCCTCCTGGCGCACAGTTCGGACCGCGTCGAGACGTTCGAGCTGCACGGATTGTGACCGCCGGAATTCAAACTTCTTTTGTGACGGAGACAACGATGACCCTGAAGCGCGTTCGCCTCGAGCTGGCACGGGACAAGGACTACCCGAACGGCAGCAGTCATCACGGCTATGAATTCGCGGCGCCACTGGATGACGACGGCAATCTCGATGCGGCGGAATGGAAGAAGACGCGTGAGCGGTGCCGGGTCAAGCGCTTCTGGGAAGGGGAGCCGAACGAAATCGGTCTGCTGGTGCACCGGCCGGGCGGCAGCTGGGCGTTCGACTACGACAAATCCCGGTCGGACGACGACGAACCCGGTTTCAAGTTCAGTTCACACAAGTTCGTGCCGGGCGAGTACGTTTCGGTGAAGGAACACGACGGCGTCATGCGCACGTTCCGTGTCATGCGCGTGAGCGATCTCGACTGATGCAGGCAAGCTGCGGGCGGCGGATCGGCCGCCCGACGACTTGCGGCGGGGTCAAAAGACGAGCAGGTCCCTGAAATGTTGACGCAAGTCCCGGGCCGGGACGTGGACGAGGTCCTTGTCCAGTTCGGCGGCGACGATGGCGCGTGTCTCCGGCCGCATGGCGGAGCGCAGGTCGCCCAGCATCGCAGGAGGTGCTGCGATGGCGATGCGATCGAAGCGTTTTCCGGCGGCAGCGGTGTCGATCGTGTTCGCGACGGCTTCGGCGAAGGCTCGCTTCAGGTTGCGACGGGGGGAGTCCGCGGGTTCGGTGCCGTGGCGGGCGGGACCGCTCGAGTCGTGTGTGCGCGGGCTGCGATCGCGTTCCAGTTCGCGGCCGGGCGGGATCGACTGGGAGTGTGCGAGTTCGGTCAACTCCACCATGTCGCGGCCGATACCGGATGCCTCATAGAAGCGCGCGCTGGCAGCGTCGGCGACGACGACGAGTGTTTTTTGCGTTCGCATGGACGACCTACCTTTCCTCCCTCCTGCGTCGAGGGTGTGGGTGCAAGTCTAGCAAGGGATCGAGGTCCAGGGTTGCGTCACGTCAAATGTGTGCAGCCTTGCGGCGTCGATCGCGTTCTCGGAGCGGCAGGCGCGTCGCGCGCCCGCGGTCATCGAGAACCTCCGGGGTTGAGACGTGTCAAGGCGTCCGATCAGCGCATATCCGAAACTGCAAAACGAAACGCGTGAAACACTCCGAAGGAGCGTCAGACATGACAGGCTACAAGAACATCGCCGCATACGTGCCGGACGCCGATCGTGCGGAACGGGTTTTCGCAGTGGCAACGCAATTGGCCGCGCAGCACAATGCCCATGTTACCGGCTATTACGTCATGCCGCCGGAAGTCACCGTTCCGACATTCGCGCTCGGCCGGCAGTTCGTCACGGCCGGGCGTGCAGCGCTGCTCGATCAGGCAGCGAAAGTCAAAACGCATTTCGAAGCCTCGGGGTCGGCGCTTGTGGTCAATAAGACCTGGCGGGTTATCGAGGCGGGGCAGCATTCCATTCCCCAGGCGCTCACGACCAACTTGCGCACGGCCGATCTGGTCGTATTGTCGCAGCGTGAACCTGAATGGTCAGACTCTCTGCTCCTCGAACATCCCGAAGATATCGTCATGCTGGGCGGTCGCCCCGTCCTGATGATACCCAACGCCGGCAACTTCGAACGCATCGGCAAACGCGTGGTAGTGGCGTGGAACGATCGGCGCGAGGCCGCGCGCGCAGTGTTCGACGCACTCCCGATCCTCGAGAAGGCTGACGAGGTGCGGCTCGTGTGGGTCAATCCCGATCCGAAAAAGAATGTCGATATTCCAACTGCGGAAATCGCGTCGGCGCTGGCGCGTCATGGTGTCCGATGCACGGGCGCGGTCGCTTATGGCATGGACCAGGCGGTGGGCGACACCCTGCTCAACGAATGCAGTGATGCCGCGGCTGATCTCCTCGTCATGGGTGCCTACGGTCATGCGCGCCTCCGCGAATTCGTCTTCGGCGGTGCGACCCGGCACATCCTGAAAACCATGACGATACCCGTCATGTTGTCGCACTAGCGCCGGCGGCCGCGTCCTATTGATCTTCGTCAAGGGCGCGGCGATCGCATGGTGCAAGTGCTGTGTGCGTACCTAAGGGTGCAATTTATCGATGCTCGACTAACTCGTTGGGGGAGCCATGTCCAATACTCGAGCGGAATGGGAGGCGCTGTCGGATACGATGGCGCTCGTGGGAGCTGCCCTGGTGGCTGCCCTCGGCCTCGTTTTCGCATTCATGTCCACTGAAGCGCCGCTGGTGTTCCACGGCGCTCTGTTCGTTCTCGGTGGTGTCCTGGCCGCAGTCGGCGTGCTCCGGTACGCCAAGCTGACCAAGGGCGCCGATACGATTTCCGACGGCGACTATTTCGACGGCCCGATCCGGGTCGCCACGATAGCCGCCGTCTTCTGGGGTATCGCCGGCTTCGTCGTCGGTCTCGTGATCGCGCTGCAGCTCGCCTTTCCGGCGCTGAACCTCGATCTGCCGTGGACCACGTTCGGTCGTCTCCGGCCACTGCATACGTCGGCGGTGATCTTCGCGTTCGGCGGCAACGTGCTGCTTGCGACGTCGTTCTACGTCGTACAGCGCACGTGCCATGCCCGACTCGCTGGCCGCTGGTCGCCGTGGTTCGTCGTGTGGGGCTTCCAGCTCTTCATCGCCGTTGCGGGCACCGGCTATCTGCTCGGCATCACGCAGGGCAAGGAATACGCCGAACCCGAATGGTACGCCGACCTCTGGCTGACGGTCGTGTGGGTCGTCTACCTGCTCGTCTTCCTCGGCACGCTGTGGAAGCGGAAGGAGCCGCACATCTACGTGGCGAACTGGTTCTACCTTGCGTTCATCGTGACGGTTGCGATGCTGCATCTCGTCAACAACGCGATGCTTCCGGTCTCGCTCACGGGGACGAAGAGCTACATCGTCTATTCCGGTGTTCAGGATGCGATGACGCAATGGTGGTACGGCCACAATGCGGTCGGCTTCTTCCTGACGGCGGGCTTCCTCGGCATCATGTACTACTTCGTGCCGAAGCGCGTCGAGCGACCGGTCTATTCGTACCGGCTGTCGATCGTTCACTTCTGGACACTGATCTTCATCTACATCTGGGCGGGTCCGCACCATCTGCACTATACGGCTCTGCCCGACTGGGCGCAGACGCTCGGCATGACCTTCTCGATCATGCTGTGGATGCCGTCCTGGGGTGGGATGATCAACGGCCTGATGACGCTCGCGGGCGCCTGGGACAAGCTCCGGACCGACCCTGTCGTGCGACTTCTCGTGGTCTCGGTGGCCTTCTACGGCATGTCGACCTTCGAGGGTCCGCTCATGTCGATCAAGGCGGTGAACTCACTCAGCCACTACACGGACTGGACGATCGGTCACGTTCACTCGGGCGCGCTCGGGTGGGTCGCGATGGTGTCGTTCGGGGCGATCTACTGCCTCGTTCCGTGGCTGTGGAACCGCCGTGGTCTTTACTCGATCAAGCTGGTCGAGTGGCACTTCTGGATCTCGACGATCGGTATCCTGCTCTACATCTCGGCGATGTGGGTGTCGGGTATCACGCAGGGTCTGATGTGGCGCGCGTACGACAAGCTCGGCTTCCTGCAGTACTCGTTCATCGAGACTGTCGAAGCGATGCGGCCGTACTACCTGATCCGTGCACTTGGTGGCCTGCTGTTCGTGCTGGGTTCGCTGATCATGGCTTACAACATCTGGCGCACGATCCGCGGTGACGCGATCCGTGACGAAGCAGACCAGCCGGAAGTGGCTGCTGCTCCGGCGCTGCGCCTGCAACCTGCGGAATAACGGGGGCTGATATGAAACACGAAGTCTTCGAGAAGAACTCGATCGTCCTTCTGATCGGCATCCTCATCATGGTGTCGATCGGCGGGCTCGTGCAGATCGCTCCGTTGTTCTGGGTCGACAGCACCATCGAAAAGGTGAAAGGCATGCGGCCGTATACGCCGCTGGAGCAGGCCGGACGCGACATCTACGTCCGTGAGGGCTGCTACACCTGTCACAGCCAGATGATCCGGACCCTGCGCGACGAAGTCGAGCGGTACGGACACTACAGCCTCGCAGCGGAGTCGATGTACGACCATCCGTTCCAGTGGGGCTCGAAGCGGACGGGACCTGATCTCGCCCGCGTCGGCGGCAAGTACTCCGACCAGTGGCATGCCGATCACATGATCAATCCGCGCAGCCTCGTGCCGGAAAGCATCATGCCGGGATACCCCTTCCTCGCGTCGACGCGGCTCAGGACGGACGACATCCAGGGCAAGATGCGGACGCTCAGGATGGTCGGCGTACCCTACACGGACGAGCAGATCGAGAAGGCGCAGGCAGATATCGCAGCACAGCTGAGCCCGGAAAGCCGTCAGGCGCGGGAACTTCTGGTGCGTTATCCGAAGGCGAAGATCCTCGCCTACTCCGGTGGCGGCGATCCGAAGGCGCCCACGGAACTCGATGCGCTGATCGCGTACCTGCAGGTGCTTGGTCAGATGGTCGATTTCGCCACGTTCGACGCGTCCGGTCCGAACCTGAGGTGATGCAATCATGACATACGATACGGTTGCGACATTCTCGCAGGTTACTTCGCTTCTGCTCTTCGTCGCGCTTTTCGGCGGCGTCGTGGCTTACGCGATGTGGCCGACCAACAAAGCGAAGTTCGAGGCGGCGCAGCGCGACGCTCTCGATCTCGACCGGAACCAGAACCGATAGGGGGCGACTGTGGCTAAAAAGGTCGAAGTCGATCATGTAACCGGCGTTGAGACGACCGGTCACGAGTGGGATGGCATCAAGGAACTCAACAAGCCGCTGCCGCGGTGGTGGTTGTGGACCTTCTATGTCTCGATCATCTGGGCGATCGGCTACATGGTGGCGTATCCCGCCTGGCCGACACTGACAGACTACACGAAGGGCATGCTCGGCTACAGCCAGCGGGCAACCGTGGCGGCTGACGTCAAGCGTGGCCAGGAAGGCCAGGCGGCCTTCCGCAAGGATCTTGAGGCGACGGCGCTCAAGGACATCAAAGCGAAGCCTGAGTTGCAGCGCTTCGCGATGACGGCGGGTGGTGTATCATTCCAGACAAACTGTGCTCCGTGCCACGGTCGCGGCGCGCAGGGTTTCGTCGGGTATCCCAACCTGAATGACGACGACTGGATCTGGGGTGGGAAGATCGAGGACATCCACGAGACGATCCTTTATGGCATCCGGAACGAGCACAAGAAGTCGCGCACGAACCAGATGCCGCGTTATGGGATCGAGGGAATTCTCACGGATGCCCAGATTTCCGACGTTGCGGACTACGTCATGTCGCTGTCCGGCAAGGCCGCAGCGCAGGACGTGAAGGATCGTGGTCAGAAGGTGTACGCCGACAACTGCGCGGCCTGCCATGGCGACAAGGGCCAGGGCATTGTCGAACAGGGCGCGCCGAACCTGATCGACGGAATCTGGCTCTATGGCGGAGATCGTGCCCAGGTCGTCGAGAGCATCCGGACCGGTCGTGGCGGCTCGATGCCGTCCTGGGTCGGGCGGCTCGATCCGGTCACGCTCAAGTCTCTGGCCGTCTACGTGCACAGCCTCGGCGGCGGCAAGTGAGCTTGCTGCGAGACTGACGACAGATCGGAGCGGGGTTCCTGGAAATCCCGCTCCATTCCTTGAGGCGACGGAGGCCGGCATGTGCACCTGCGGTTGCCAATTGGCGATCAGCGCCGAACTTGCGAGGATCGCAGCGGAGACGGGGCAGAGCGGTATCGCCGTGACGAGCACGGCTGAGGCAGCCGCCGTCGCGACTTCGGCCAACGCTACCGACTCGGACGGCGCGGATCTGCGCAAAAGCGGAAACCGGGTGGCGCTCCTGCTGTCGCTGTTCAAGTCCTGGTTTATCACCCATTCAAGCTATGCGAGGGCGGCACGGTGACAACCGTACTCGACCGGACGACCAACAAGAACGCGAAGCCCGTCGGGGCCGTGGAATCCCACGATGCCGAGGCGGTAAACCGCAAGGGCGAACGCGAAGTCTATGCCAAGCGGCGCAAGGTCTATCCGAAGCTCGCGCACGGCACGTTCCGCAATCTCAAATGGATCGTGATGGCGCTGACGCTCGGCGTCTACTACGGCACGCCGTGGCTCAGATGGGACCGCGGTCCGGACCTGCCGAACCAGGCCGTGCTGCTGGACATGGAGAACAACAGGTTCTTCTTCTTCTTTCTCGAGATCTGGCCGCAGGAATTCTACTACGTCACAGGACTTCTGGTCCTCGGAGCGCTCGCGCTGTTTCTCGCGACATCGGTGGCGGGACGTGTGTGGTGCGGCTACACTTGTCCGCAGACCGTCTGGACCGACCTGATGGTGGTCATCGAGCGGTTCTGGCAGGGCGATCGCAACCAGCGCATCAAACTCGACAAGGAGCCCTGGGGCCTCTCGAAACTCTTCAAGAAGGGCATGACGCATATTTCGTGGCTGCTCGTCGGTGCGCTGACGGGCGGCGCGATGGTGTTCTATTTCCGCGATGCGCCGACGCTTGCGCGCGAACTGGTCACCGGTACGGCCCCGATGGTGGCGTATCTGTTCCTCGCGATCTTCGCTGTCTCCACGTATGTCCTCGGCGGTATCGCGCGGGAGCAGGTCTGCACTTACATGTGTCCGTGGCCGCGCATCCAGGGTGCGATGACGGACCACCATACGCTGCTTGTGCACTACCGCGAGGAGCGGGGTGAACCGCGCGGACCGGTGCGGAAGGGAGCGGGTGGGGTCGTCGACTGGTCGACGCGGGGAGACTGTATCGACTGCAAGGCCTGCGTGGCTGTCTGTCCTGCCGGCATCGACATCCGCGACGGGTTCCAGCTCGAATGTATCCAGTGCGCGCTCTGTATCGACGCGTGCAACGAGATCATGGACAAGATCGGGCGGCCGCGCGACCTCGTCGCCTATGTCACACCGGCGAAGGAAGCCGCCAGCAAGGCAGGCGAAGAGCACAAGATCCCATTCATCCGGGCGCGGACGCTGCTTTATGCGGGTCTGTTCGCGCTCGTCGGTCTGGTCATGCTGGTCGCCTGGATGCGGCGGACGGAAGTGGAGGTGAACGTGCTCGCCGACCGCAATCCGCCATATGTGCTCCTGTCGGACGGCTCGATACGCAACGGCTACACGGTCAAGATCCTCAACAAACTGCACGAGCCGCGGACGTATTCGATGTCGCTCAGGGATCTGGATGGCGGGAAGATCGTCTTCGTCGGCGCCGACATGTCTACGGAATCGGTTCGGGTCGCTACCGACCAACTGAGGGAGATCAAGGTGTTCGTCACCGTTCCAAGGGCAAATCTCGGGCAAATCACGGGCGCGTCGAAGTCGTTCTCGATCGTGGTTCGTGACAACGAGTCGGGTCGCGAAGCGGTTCGTGGCACTCTGTTCCAGGCTCCGGCGATCGGGAGATGACTATGATGGCGAGTGAACGTCACGGGGCTGGTTTTCATCTCAAGGGCTGGCACGTACTTGCGGCGATGGTCGGGTTCTTTGCCGTCGTCTTTTCCGTCAACGGCGTCTTCCTCTACAGCGCGTTGTCCACGTACACCGGCGTGGTGGCGAACGAGCCGTACCGGAAGGGGCTCGCCTACAACGAGCGCATCGCCGCTGACGAGAAGCAGAAAGCACTCGGATGGCGCGAGGAGACCAGCCTCGGGCCCAATGGCGACGTGACTGTCCGGCTGGTGCGGGACGACGGTTCGCCGGTGCGTGGCCTCAAGATCACCGCTGTCGTCGGGCGGCCTGCCACGAAAGCCATGGACCAGCGGTTGTCGCTCGCGGAGGTCGGGAGCGGCGTCTACGCTGCGAAAGCCAAGGATATAGCCGGTGGAACCTGGGTCATCGACGTGGAGGCACGCGGTTCGGATGGTCGGGAAGATCCAATCTACATGGCTAGGAGGCGCATATGGGTGAAGCCCTGACACCGGAGCGGGTGCGCGCGGGCGGTGCCGCGCCTGGCCAGTTGGCGAAGCCGGCCGCGACCGTCACGCTCGCCGTAGACGGCATGCACTGCGGCAACTGCATGCGGAAGGTCGAAGAGGTACTCGAGAAGGTTCCGGGTGTTGCGACGGCGCGGGTCAACCTGTCGTCGAAGCGCGTGGTGATCTCGCTCGATGACGCAGGTGTCAAACGCGAAACCCTGATCGATACCGTTACCGGGGCGGGCTTTCCGGCTTCGGTTCTGCAGGCGCAGGCAAAACCCAAACCGACCGAGGACGACTACCTGAAGCGTGTCGGGGTCGCTGGTTTCGCAGCGGCCAACATCATGCTGCTTTCGGTGGCGGTCTGGTCGGGGCAGTCCGGCGACATGCCCAAGTCGCTGCAGACGATGTTTCACTGGCTGAGCGCGCTCATCGCGCTGCCGGCGGTCGCCTATGCCGGCCAGCCTTTCTACATATCCGCCGCGCGCGCCATCCGGGCGGGGCGGCTGAACATGGATGTTCCGATTTCGCTCGGGGTGACGCTGGCGACGGTGATGAGCCTCTATCAGACCATGCGGGGTTCGCAGCAGGTCTACTTCGATGCGGCGGTGTCGCTGCTGTTCTTCCTGCTGATCGGGCGGGCGCTCGACCAGAGTGTGCGGCAGAGGGCGTCGAGTGCGGCAGAGAATTTGCTCGGGCTCCGGTCGCCATCGGCGACAGTCATTCAGCCCGACGGTCGCATCGAGCGGCTGGAACTCGAGCAGATAACGCCGGGTATGGTCGTGCTCGTCGCTGCAGGCGAGCGCGTCCCCGTCGACGGACGCATTCTCGGAGGTGATGCCCAGCTCGACGAGGCGCTGCTAACCGGGGAGAGCCGGCCACGGCAGGCGCAGACTGGCGAGGCGGTCTATGCCGGGACCATCAATCTCGGTGCGGCGATTGAAATCGAGACGACGGCGGTCAACGACAACTCTTTGCTTGCCGAAATCGCGCGTCTCGTCGAGACGGCGGAGCAGGCACGTGGCCGTTACGTGCGGTTGGCCGACAGGGCGGCACGGCTCTATGCACCGGCCGTCCATATTCTCGGGCTCGGCACCTTCATCGGCTGGGTCATGCTGGGGTACGGCTGGGAGCCGGGGCTCACGGCGGCGGTCGCCGTGCTCATCATCACCTGTCCCTGCGCGCTCGCGCTCGCCGTGCCGGCGGTGCAAGTGGTCGCGACCGGCCGTCTGATGCGGTCGGGGATTGTGCTCAAGGCATCCGACGGGCTCGAAAGGCTCGCGGAGGTCGACACGATCGTATTCGACAAGACCGGAACATTGACGCGGGGCGAGCCGAGGCTGGTCGACGAAGCGACGCTGTCGGCGGCCGACCTGGCTGCTGCTGCCGGGCTCGCGGCGCGGAGCCGGCATCCTTATGCGCGTGCCGTGGTAGTGGCAGCGCGATCGCGGGGGATCGTGCCGGCTGATGTCGAGGACGTTATCGAACGTACCGGGCTTGGTCTCGAGGGTATCGCCGGGGGGGTGCACGTGCGGCTCGGTTCGGCGGCGTTCTGCGGCCTGCCGGTCGCGTCGGATGCGTCGCTCGCCTTCCAGCGTGAAGGGCAGGGTGCCATCCTGCTTCCCGTCACCGACGGCCTGCGATCGGATGCGCGGGCGACGGTCGAACAGCTCGTAAAATGCGGATACGGCGTCGAGGTGCTGTCGGGCGATCGCCCGGATGCAGTCGTGGTCGCCGCTGCCGAGGTCGGCATCGGAACAGCCAAGGGTGGCGTCAAGCCGGACGAGAAACTCGCGCACATCGAAGGTCTGAAATCGGCGGGGCGGCACGTGCTGATGGTCGGGGACGGTCTCAACGACGCGCCCGCGCTGGCGGCCGGGCATGCGTCGATCTCGCCGGCAACAGGAGCCGATGTCAGTCAGGCAGCCGCCGATGCGGTGTTCCAGGGTGAACGGCTCGGTGCGGTGGTCGAGGCACTCAGGGTGGCGAAGCTGGCCCGCCGGTATGCCCTCGAGAACTTCGCCATTGCCATCGGCTACAATATCGTCTTCGTTCCGATGGCTGTCGTTGGTCTGGTGACGCCATTGATCGCGGCCATCGCGATGAGCGCCTCCTCACTGGCGGTAACGCTCAATGCGCTGAGACTGGCTCGGGTGAAAAAAGGGGTGATGTCATGACGGCTCTTGCCTGGCTCGTTCCGGCCGCGCTTCTGCTCGGTGGATTGGGGCTCGCAGCATTCATGTGGTCCCTCATGCGGGGACAGTTCGACGATCTCGAGGGCGCCGGCTGGCGCGCACTCGAGGACAAGCCGTTGCCGAAGGCGGGTTCGATTGGAAATGACGGCGGCGCGTCTGCCGTCGGTGACGTCAAGCAGGGAGCTAAGGCATGAGCGCACCGGCCAGTCGCGGGCCGCGTGGGGCCGCTGTCGTGTCCGATCCGATTCCGGCACCGCGTTCCGTGCGGTTCGATGCGCCGTGGGACTGGCTTGCTGCGGGGTGGCGCGACATCTGGCGCGCGCCTGGAGTATCCCTGGTTTACGGCGTTGCTGTTGCGGCGGCATCGTGGCTGCTTTTTCTCGGCCTGCTGCAGATCGAAGCGCTGGCGCTGGTATTGGCGCTGGCGGGCGGGTTTCTCCTGCTCGGTCCCATGCTCGCGGTCGGGCTTTATCAGATCAGCCGGCAACTGGAGGCCGGGCTGACGGTCAGGTTCACGGACGTGTTCCTGCCCGCGCAGCATTCGCGTGGCCAACTCGCGTTCTTCGGTGTTCTGCTGCTCCTGTTCTTTTCGGCCTGGGTGCGTTTCGCGTCACTTCTGGCCTCGATCTTTCTCGGTGGCATGAGCCTGCCGCCGCTTCGCGATTTCGTGCAGACGCTGCTGTTCACGACCGAGGGCCTCTCGCTGATGATCGTCGGCACCGCACTCGGTGCGATGCTGGCGGTCGTTGTTTTCGCGTTCTCCGCATTCTCGGTGCCGATGCTGATCGATAAGCGGACGGATGTTTTCACTGCGGCGCGGGCGAGTGTGGCGGCGGTCGTCGCAAATCCGCGTCCGATGGGGCTTTGGGCGGCGCTCATCGTGGTCATGATCGGAGCCGGCGTCGCCACGGCCTTCGCAGGGCTCGTCATCGCGTTTCCGCTGATCGGGCATGCAACATGGCACGCCTATCGCGACGTGTTCGGTGGCGGCGAGCGGTCCTGACCGCTCGCGATCCGGACGGTACGGACCGGCTATGGCCGGAAAACCACTGCTTCGTGGGGTTGCCTAATCGAATCCGGCGGCACTGCGCTCGTGCTGACGCGCCATCCGGCCGATCGGCTCTGAACCGGCATTGGTGCGGACGGCGGGACTTGAACCCGCACGGCGTTACCGCCTCGGGATT
>DAOMWV010000089.1:0-11787 GCA_035436725.1 Hyphomicrobiaceae bacterium | reverse complement strand
CACGCGGTGATCTGTTTGTCGGCCGCAGCAAAGACCTGCTCCTGCACCTTGCGCCGTCCTCCTGCATCGCCTCCGCCAGCACGGCGCTGCCGACGGACGGGCCGCCGAGGTGACAGGCCTCGCCGATGACTACCGCGGTCTCTACGACGCCGTCGGCCGCACCGCCGTCGTACCCCCTGACAAACCCCGGAGCCGGTTCGACGTCCCGGCGAGCCTCGCTGGCGTAGGCCGTTCGACCGTGGAGATGGGCCGCGAGGTCACCGGCCTCGTCGACATGCTCGGCCGCGTCGGGCGCGCACTGGTCGGTGTCGCGCGAGATCCGCGCTCGTTTCGGTTGACCTCGCTCGTCCATCAGCTTGACCGCGTCGCTTGGCAGGCCGTCCCGATCATCGCACTGATCACGTTCCTGATCGGCTGCATCATCGCGCAGCAGGGCTTCTTTCACTTCCGCAAGTTCGGCGCCGACCAGTATGTCGTCGACATGGTCGGCATCCTCGTCGTGCGCGAGATCGGCGTGCTGCTCGTCGCCATCATGGTCGCCGGCCGCTCCGGCAGTTCCTATACCGCCGAACTCGGTTCGATGAAGATGCGCGAGGAGATCGACGCGATCCGTACCATGGGTCTCGATCCCGTCTCGGTGCTGATCCTGCCGCGCGTCCTCGCGCTCGTCATAGCCCTGCCCGCGCTTACGCTGCTCGGCATTCTCGCAGCCCTGTATGGTGGCGGCCTCGTCGCGTCCCTTTACGGCGGGATGAGCCCTGAGATCTACATGGCGCGCCTGCGCGAGGCGCTGTCGATGGATCATCTCAAGGTCGGCATGTTGAAGGCGCCCTTCATGGCGCTCGTCATCGGCATTGTCGCCTGCGCCGAAGGCCTCCGCGTCAAGGGCAGTGCGGAGTCGCTCGGTCTCCGTACCACCGCGTCCGTTGTCAAGGCGATCTTCCTCGTCATCGTGCTCGACGGCATCTTCGCCGTCTATTTCGCTTCCATCGGACTGTAGCCATGACGACGCCGGGGTCCGAAACCATCATCAGTGTGCGCGACGTGGAGGTTGCCTTCGGCAGCCACAAGGTGCTCGACGGCCTGTCCCTCGATGTCGATCGGGGCGAGATTCTCGGTCTCGTCGGCGGCTCCGGCTCCGGCAAGTCCGTTCTCATGCGCACCATCATCGGCCTCATCCCGAAGAGGGCCGGCACGATCGAGGTTTTCGGGCAAGACCTGTCGCGCATCGCCGAGGACGAGCGTCGCGGCATCGAGCGCCGATGGGGCATCCTGTTCCAGCATGGCGCGCTGTTCTCGTCGCTGAACGTGCAGCAGAATATCGAGTTTCCGATGCGCGAACACCTCGACCTGCCGGACGGGTTCCGTCGTTCCATCGCACTCGCCAAGCTGCAGATGGTCGGCCTCGAGCCGGCTGTCGCGACCCGCATGCCGTCGGAGCTTTCCGGCGGCATGACGAAGCGCGTGGCACTCGCGCGTGCCCTCGCCCTCGATCCCGATATCGTCTTCCTCGACGAGCCCACGTCCGGTCTCGATCCGATCTCTGCCGGAGAGTTCGACGCGCTGCTGCGCACGCTCCAGCGCACGCTTGGCCTCACTGTCTTCATGGTCACCCACGACCTCGACAGCCTGCACACCGTCTGCGACCGCATCGCCGTCGTTTCCGGCGGCCGCATCGTCGCGCACGGTCCGATGTCCGACATGCTCGCCTCGAACCATCCGTGGGTACGATCCTATTTCCGCGGTCGCCGTGCCATCGAGCGCGAACACCGCATCGCAACGCCAATGCCGTGAGAGCACATATGGAAACCGAAGCTCGCTACACTCTGATCGGCTCGTTCGCGCTTGGCGTCATCGCGCTCGGTTTCGCATTCGTCTACTGGCTGAATGCCGGCGGCGGCCTCGGTGCCCGCACGACCTACCAGTTGCGTTACGACAGCCCCGTCTCCGGACTCCTCAAGGGCGCGCCCGTCCTCTTCAATGGCATTCGTGCCGGCGAGGTGACGGCACTGCGCCTCGATCCCGCGCGGCCCTCCGAAGTTATGGTCGAGATCGCTGTCCGCAGCGATACGCCCGTGCGCGCCGACACCAAGGTCGGCATCGATTTCCAGGGCCTGACCGGAGCCCCCGTCGTATCGCTCGCCGGCGGCACCCCGACGCTTCCGCTACTCGCCACCGCCAAGGGAGAGCGTCCGGTTCTCAATGCCGAACCGAATGCAGGCCAGGGCATGACGCAGGCCGCCCGCGACGCCATCCGCTCGATCGACAAGGTCGTCACCGACAACGCCGAGCCCTTCAAGAGCCTCATCGCCAACGCCGACAAGTTTGCCCAGGCCCTCGCCCGCAACTCTGACAAGATCGACGGTCTCGTATCCGGTCTCGAAAGGTTCACCGGCGGCGGCAACAAGGTTCCGAACAAGATCTACGACCTCGCATCTGCAACCGGCTTCCCCCCGCTCAACCGTCAGCCGGCCGTCCAGCTCCAGATCTCCGAGGCCACCACGCTCAGCATGCTCGACACCGACCGCATCGTCATTCGCGGCGAGACGAGTGTGAAGCCTGTGATCGACAATGCCCAGTGGCCCGATCTCCTGCCGAAGGTCGTGCAGTCGCGCCTCGTCCAGAGCTTCGAGAATGCCGGCTATTCCGGCGTCCTCGGACGTGCGCCGGATGCCGTCCGGCCCGAATATCAGATGTCGGTCGAGATCAGGGCGTTCAGCGTCTCCGCCGATCCCGGCGGAACCGCCGATGTCGAACTCGCCGTTCGCCTCGTTTCGTCCGAGGGCAAGGTTGCAGGCAGCAAGGTCTTCAAGGCCTCCGCGCCACTGGCCTCACTTGCCGCGCCGGATGCAACCCGGGCGTTGAATGCGGCGTTCACGAAGGTCGCGACCGAAATTGTCACATGGACTTTGGCCGGCTTGTGAGCGGGAATTGAAATTCGTGGAGGGTAAGATGATGTTTCATGCTGCAAGGAAAATCGGCGCTGTCGCGGCGACCGCGCTCTTATTGGCACTGTCACAGGCGGGTTCGGCCATGGCGCAATCCGCTGTCAGCAACCTGCTCGGCAACTGGTCGGGGTCCGGACGGATTTCCTACACGGACGGCTCGTCCGAGGCGATCCGCTGCAATGCCTACAACACCGGCGGCGGCAGCGAGGTGCGTATGGCGATCCAGTGCAGGAGTGAAAAGAACCCGATCCACATCCGCAGTCAGCTGAAGATCGACGGCGGCCGCGCGTCCGGTCAGTGGGAGGAGCGTACGTTCAATGCCGCAGGCACCGCGAGCGGTTCAGCGAGTTCGTCGAACGTAAACCTGTCGATTACGGGCGGCGGTCTGACCGGAGCGATGGCGGTTTCGATCTCGCGATCGTCCCTCACGATAACGATCACGACGCAGGGCATACCCATGAACCGCGCGACGATGAACCTGAGCCGGCAGTAGGAACGGTGTCATCCCGGATGCGGTGCAGCACGTTTCAGTGGTGCACCGCTGATCCGGGACCTCGCGCAGATCATTGCGGTCCCGTGTCTGCATCGCACCGTTACACGCTGCGATGCGCACGGGCTGACGATTTACCGCCCCTTCGCTTTCCGCCACGCTGCGAAGTCCACACTCGTCTGCGGGTCCGTCGCCGGATAGAGCCCGAGGATCGAGCGGCCCTCTCTGACCTTCTCGGTCACGAAATCCTCGAACGCCGTCATCTCGACCGCCTCCGTTGCGATCTCGTCGGCGATCCCCGCCGGGATGACGATACAGCCATCGTCGTCGCCGACGACCACGTCACCGGGGAAAACCGGCGCGTCGCCGCAGCCAATCGGCACATTTATGTCGATGGCCTCGTGCACCGTCAGGTTTGTCGGCGCGGACGGTCGCACGTGAAACGACGGGATGTCGAGCGCGCCGATCTCGGCCGCATCTCGGAATCCGCCATCTGTCACGATGCCCGCGACGCCTCGCACCTGAAGGCGCGTGACGAGGATCGAACCGGCCGAAGCCGCACGCGGGTCCTTGCGGCTGTCGATGACGAACACTGCACCCGGCGGGCATTCCTCGACGGCCTTGCGCTGCGGATGCGCGCGGTTCTGGAACACCGACACCGGGTTGCGATCCTCGCGCGCCGGCATGTAGCGCAGAGTGAATGCCTCCCCGACCATAGTCGGCTTGCCCGAGCGCAGCGGCTGCGCGCCCTGGATCATCTGGTTGCGAAATCCGCGCTTGAAAAGCGCCGTCGCGATCGTCGCCGTCGAAACGGTCTTCAGCTTGTCGCGTGTGGTGGGTGAGAGAGGCATCGCAATTTGTCCTGCTTGAGTTAGTAGATTGACGGCTCGTCCACCGGCTTGCCAAACGACGTCTCGAGGAAATCAAAATCGCAGCCTTCGTGCGCCTGCTTGATGTGACGCGAGAACATCCAGCCGTAACCGCGTTCATAGCGCGGTGCCGGTGGTTTGAGCGCCGCGCGCCGCGCCGCCATTTCCGTGTCGGATACATTGAGTGTTATCGAACGTGCCTCCACGTCGATCGAAATGGTATCGCCGGTCTTCACGAGCGCGAGCGGCCCGCCGATGTAGCTTTCCGGCGCAACGTGCAGGATGCACGCGCCGTAGCTCGTGCCGCTCATGCGCGCGTCGGAAATGCGGATCATGTCGCGCACTCCCTGCTTCACGAGCTTCGTCGGGATCGGCAGCATCCCCCACTCCGGCATACCCGGACCACCCTGCGGCCCCGCGTTCCGGAGTACGAGGATCGTATCCGCCGTGACGTCGAGATCCTCGCGGTTGATGTTTTTCTTGAGCTCTTCGTAGGTATCGAACACCAGTGCTGGACCGGTGTGCTTGAGAAAGCGCTGCTCGCACGCACTCGGCTTGATGACGCAGCCATCCGGCGCGAGATTGCCCTTGAGCAGCGCGAGCGCGCCCGATTTATAGATCGGATTGTCGAGTGGCCGGATCACGTCGTCATTCCAGACCTTCGCGTCCTTCAGGCTCTCCGCCCACGTCTCGCCGCCTGCGTTGACCTGTGTGAGATCGAGAAACTTGGTCATCCGCGACATAAGCCCGAGCAGACCGCCCGCGTAGTAGAAGTCCTCCATCAGGTACTTGTCGCCGGACGGCCGGATGTTCGCGATGACCGGAACGATCCGGCTCGCCGCATCGAAATCCTCGAGCCCGATCGCGTGACCCGCGCGCCGTCCCATGGCGAGGATATGCACGACAGCATTCGTCGAGCAGCCCATCGCCATCGCCACGCGGATCGCATTCTGGAACGCTCCCTTGGTCATGATCGTCGTCGGCGTGTTGTCGTCCCACACCATGTCGACGATGCGCCGCCCTGCCGCCGAGCACATCCTGACGTGGCTGGCATCCGGCGCCGGGATCGACGACGCACCAGGCAGCGACATGCCGAGCACGTCCGCGAGCCCTGTCATTGTCGACGCCGTACCCATGGTCATGCACACGCCGTAGGAGCGGTTGAGCCCCATCTGCATCTCGTTCCAGTCGGTCTCCGATATGTTTCCGGCGCGACGCTCGTCCCAGTACTTCCACGCGTCCGAACCCGATCCCAGAACCTTGCCATGCCAGTTGCCGCGCAACTGTGGGCCCGCGGGAACGAAGATGGCGGGAACGCCTGCGCTCGTCGCGCCGAGGATCAGGCCCGGTGTGGTCTTGTCGCAACCGCCCATAAGAACGACGCCATCGACCGGCTGCGAGCGGATCAGTTCCTCCGTCTCCATGGCGAGGAAGTTCCGGTAGAGCATCGTCGTCGGTTTGACGGTCGACTCTGAAAGGGAGATCGCCGGCAGCTCGACCGGGAAGCCGCCCGCCATCAGCACGCCGCGCTTCACGTCGTCGACACGATGCTTGAAGTGGGCGTGACACTGCGCGAAATCGGACCAGGTATTGATGATGCCAATAACCGGCTTGCCCTGGAATTCCGAGGCATCGTACCCGATCTGGTTCATGCGCGAGCGGTGTCCGAACGACCTCAGATCGTCCGGCAGGAACCAGCGTGCCGATCTCAGCGTTTCCGGGGTCTTCTTGCGCTCAGCCATGTCTGGTCCCTTGGAGTGTCACACACGCGCCGGCCCATCCGCCGCCGCGCCGTCGCGACAGAACCATAACCCGCTCCGAACTTGTATGACAATTATGCCGACCACCCCCGCCGCGCGGGCCTAGCTGCCGCGATAGGTCGAATAGCTCCACGGCGAGGCGAGCAGCGGGACGTGATAATGCCCGTCCGGCTCGGCGATGGTGAACCGCAGCGGTACGGAGTCGAGAAATGGCGGGTTGGCAGCCTTCGCTCCGCTCGCCGCGAAATAGGCGCCGATCTCGAACGTCAGCATGTACGTGCCGGTCTTGAACGCATCGCCGGTGAGGATCGGTTCGTCGGTGCGCCCGTCACTGTTGGTGCGCGTCTGCTTGACGAGGACCCATTGGCCGGATGTGTCGAGCCGATGCAGGGATATCTCCACGCCGGCGGCCGGTCGGCCTGCGACCGTGTCGAGTACATGCGTCGAAAGTCGTCCCATGGGTGTCGTCCCTGTTCTGCGGAACCGTCGTAGTCGCCCTCAGCGTAAAGCGTCTGGCTCGCGAATGCTTTCAAAACAGCTTTGAAGATATTCGCATCTTTCGCGCCAAGACAATAGAGCGCGGCCGGGCGTAGCGTCCATCTGCCTGATTATGAGGCAAGCAGGGCGCGGCACACCAAGGGGCCGGACCGGAGAGTTCGGGTCGCGCGGGGGAAATGCAACGAGGGAGAATACCATGGCAACCGCCCATCAGGCGGCGTCGATCGGCGCCGCCACGCACGCCGGCACGCATCCCGTCGATGAAATGATCGCACCGCCGAAGCTGTTCGCTCTTGGCCTGCAGCACGTCCTGGTCATGTACGCCGGCGCCATCGCCGTCCCGCTCATCATCGGCCGCGCGCTCAAACTTCCGCCTGAGACCGTAGCACTTCTGATCAACGCCGATCTCCTCGCCTGCGGTATCGTCACCATCATCCAGTCGCTGGGCCTGGGCCCGGTCGGCATCCGGCTGCCTGTCATGATGGGCGTCACGTTCGCCGCCGTCGGCCCCATGCTTGCCATCGCCAATGATCCCTCGATCGTCGGAGTTGTGCCGCCGGGCGCTACGCAGGCGGCCATCGATGCCGCCAATGGCACGCAACGGCTGCTGACCATCTTCGGCTCCGCCATCGCAGCCGGCATCTTCGCGATCATGGTCGCGCCACTGTTGAGCTTCCTGCTGCCGCTGTTCCCGCCGATCGTGACGGGCTCGATCATCCTCATGATCGGCATCTCGCTCATGCGTGTCGGCGTCAACTGGGCCGCCGGTGCGGCTGTGCCGACGCTGCCCGGCTACGGCGACGTCTTCAATATCGGCGTCGCGGCCCTCGTCATGGCGATCATTCTTCTGATCACCCGCTTCGTGAAGGGCTTCTTCGGCAACATCGCCGTCCTCATGGGCATCGTCGTCGGCTGCCTGCTCTGCTATTTCGTTTGGGGAACGATGTCGCTGAACAAGGTGCATGAAGCGCCGATGTTCGCGCTCATTTATCCCTTCCAGTTCGGCATGCCCATCTTCGACCTGAAGCACATCATCACCATGTGCATCGTGATGATCGTCGTGTTGATCGAAAGCGCCGGCATGTTCCTCGCCCTATCCGACATGACCGGAAAGAAGATCGGCCAGCGTGACATGACGCGCGGGCTCATGGCCGACGGCGTCGGCACGACGATCGGCGGTATCATGAACACGTTCCCCTACACGTCGTTCTCCCAGAACGTCGGCCTTGTCGGCGTGACGGGTGTGCGGTCGCGCTGGGTGACGGTCATGGGTGGCGTGATCATGGTCGTGATGGGTCTGATCCCGAAGCTCGGCGCGCTCGCGGAAAGCATCCCGCTCTATGTCCTCGGTGGCGCCGGCATCGTCATGTTCGGCATGGTCGCAGCCACCGGCATCCGTATCCTCGCCGATGTCGACTACAAGACCAATCGCAACAACCTGTTCATCGTCGCGCTTTCGGTCGGCTTTGGCCTCATACCGCTCGTCGCGCCGACATTCTTCAACAAGTTGACGGCGCTCGTGCCGTCGTTGGGGCCGATACTGCATTCCGGTATCATCCTGACGGCGATTGTGTCGGTCGCGTTGAACCTCTTCTTCAACGGCCTCCAGAGCCGCGAGGAAGCCGCCGCAGCAGCAGCACGAACCACGCACGGCAGCGAGTAACACGTCAGGTCAAGACTTGCCGCGCCGGGCTTTCCCGACACTCTGGGAAAGCCCGGTGAGTTTTTTGCCGATGTGGCTGCGCGCCTCCTCGACGAGGAGATCGGCGAAGGCCCTGACTTTCGGCGGCTCCATCCTCTGGTAGGCATGCAGGATCGCGAGTGTGACCGGCATCGGCGGATGCTCCGGCAGCACGACTTCGAAGGCACCGGACTTCAGATGATCTGCCACCTCGAAGATCGGCTTCAGCACGATCCCGTGCCCGTCGAGCGCCCACGCCTCTAGCGTCTCGCCATCGTCCGTATCCATGTGGCCCGAAACTGCAATCGGGGCGAAGGTACTGCCCTTTTTCAGCGGCCATTTGACCTGCTGCGAGCCCGGATAGCGCAGCAGCAGGCAGCTGTGGCTCTCGAGGTCGGAAAGCGTTCGGGGTCGCCCCTTTTTCGCAAGATACTGCGGTGACGCGACCAGCACGCGGTCGATGTCGGCGATCTTGCGTGCGACGAGAGAGCTGTCCGTCAGCACCGCCATCCGTACGGCCACGTCGACCGCCTCGCTCAGAAGGTCGATCAGGTGCTCCGACAGCCGGAGCACGACGTCGACCTCCGGGTGCGTCTTCTGGAACCTCGGCACGACGGGAGCGACGACGCGGCGCCCGAACCCCAATGGCGCCGTCACCTTGATCATGCCGCGCGGGCTCGCGCCCTTGTCGGCGACGCTCGCCTCCGCCTTCTCGAGCGCCCTAAGCACTTCGAGGCTGTTTTCGTAGAACACGCGGCCCTGGTCGGTGAGATGCATCTTGCGTGTGGTCCGGTTGAAGAGCCGGCACCCCAGATGCTTTTCGAGCGACCGGATGCGATGGCTGACGACGGCCGCCGACAGCCGCATGCTCCGTCCGGCGGCCGAAAAGCTGCCGAGTTCGACCGCACGCACCAGCACCCGGATGTTGTCGAGCATGATGACTTTCGCGCCAGATTTGAAAGACCCGGCAATTTTGCATCATTTTCGCAATTCGTCCACAGCGCTACAATTCCATGCATGGACGACGCACGCGTCGTCGCGGCATGATCCATCCGGTGATTTCGGCGAAGCGCGAGGGGCGATCCATGGATGCGATAGTGTTGGAATGGGGCAATCTGCTGCTGCGCTGGGCCCACATCATTACCGGCATCGCCTGGATCGGGTCGTCGTTCTACTTCATGCACCTCGACGCGTCCCTGAAGAAGATCCCCGAGATCGAGAAGGGCGGTGAGACCTGGGAGGTGCACGGCGGCGGCTTCTATCAGGTCCGCAAGTACCTGGTTGCTCCGGAAAAACTCCCGGATGAACTCATCTGGCACAAGTGGCAATCCTACTCGACCTGGATCACCGGCTTCTTCCTGCTGATCTGGGTCTACTATCTCGGCGCCGAGCTCTATCTGATCGATCCCGCGGTCCGGCAGCTGTCGACGCCCGTCGCCGCCGCCATCGGCATCGGCTCGCTCGTCCTCGGCTGGGTCGTCTACGACCAGCTCGTCAAATCGCCTCTGGCCAAGAACGAGGTGGCACTGGCCGCCGTCGGTTTCGCCTTCATCATGGCGATGGCCTGGTTTTTCCAGCAGGTCTTCTCCGGTCGCGGCGCGCTCATCCATACCGGCGCACTGATGGCCACGATGATGACCGGCAACGTCGCCATGAACATCATCCCGAACCAGCGCAAGGTGATCGCCTCGCTGATGAAGGGCAAAGCGCCCGATCCCGAACTCGGCAAGCAGGCCAAGACGCGCTCGTCGCACAACAACTATCTGACGCTGCCGGTCCTGTTCCTGATGATCTCCGGACACTACCCGCTGACATTCACCTCGCCGTACGCGTGGATCATGGTCGGTCTCGTGCTGGTGGCCGGCGCGATCGTCCGCCACTTCTACAACGAGCGTCACGCCGGCCGCGGCGACAAGTGGTGGACCTGGATCGTGGCCGCCGTCTGCATCGCGCTGTGCGTCTGGCTGTCGATGCTGTCGAATCCGGCCGGCCGCCAGACCCTCGGCATGAAGTCACTGAAGCCGGTCAAGGTCGCCTCGGCCGTGACCGTGCCCAAGGCGGTCGATGACATCATCTCGTCGCGCTGTTCGATGTGTCACGCCGCCGAGCCGGTCTATACCGGCATTGCAGCGCCGCCGAAGGGCATCGTGCTCGAGACCCATGAACAGATCCACCGCCACCGCGATGCGATCCGCCTCCATTCCGTGATGACCGTCTCGATGCCGCCGAACAATGTCACCCAGATGACCCGCGAGGAGCGCCATGCGCTTGCGCAGTGGCTCGTGACGACACGCTGAGAGGACATAGCGAGTGATCCCCGTCAAGCCGTTGACCAAGGCCGCATTCGAGCCGTTCGGAGATGTCGTCGAGGTCGACGGCGCTACACCGATCGGCATCAATCAGGGCTTCGCCGAACGCGTGAACGGTCTCGCCCGTATCGACGTCGCGGCCGGGCAGGGCACTGTCAATGTTTCGCTCTTCCAGGCGAAGGCGAGACCGCGCCCGATAGCGGTGAAGCTCATGGAGCGCCACCCGCTCGGCTCGCAGCTTTTCTATCCGCTCCAGGATACCGATTGGCTCGTCCTCGTCTGCCGCGATCCGCGCGACGCGCGATCGTATCGCGCATTCCGCGCCACTGGCCGGCAGGGCGTGAACTATGCCGTGAACGTCTGGCATCATCCGCTGCTGGTTTTTTCCGACGCCGAACGCTTCATCGTCGTCGATCGCGCCGGCCCCGGCGACAACCTCGAAGAAGTCTGGCTCGATCAGCCGCTGCACATCGACGTCTGAACCGGAAAACAACGACCATGAGCCAAACGAACTACTTCGCCCTCGCTGGCGGCCATCCGCCGCAGACCCAGCTCATGACCGGTCGCGCCGTCTTCACCGAAGCCTATGCGGTGCTGCCGAAGGGTACGATGCAGGACATCGTCGCGAGCCAGCTGCCGCATTGGAACGGCACCCGATGCTGGATCATTGCGCGCCCGCTCTCGGGCTTCGCCGAAACGTTCTCGCAATACGTCATGGAAGTCGCGCCGGCAGGCGGCAGCGACCGTCCGGAACCCGATCCGCGCGCGGAAGGGGCCATCTTTGTCACGGATGGCGCGATCGAGCTGACGATCGCCGGCAAGACACACACGCTCGAACCGGGTGGCTTTGCCTATCTGCCGCCGTCGAGTGGTTGGACGCTCGCCAATCGCAGCGCTGCCGCCGCGCGCTTCCACTGGATCCGGAAGCTGTATGAACCCGTCGCCGGCATCGACGTGCCACCTCCGTTGATCACCAACGAGAAGAGCATCACCCCATCACCGATGCCGGGCACAAACGGCACCTGGGCCACGACGCGCTTCGTCGACTCGGCCGACATGCGCCACGACATGCACGTCACCATCGTCACGTTCCAGCCGGGCGGCAGCATCCCGTTCGAGGAAACGCACGTCATGGAGCACGGCCTCTACGTGCTCGAAGGCAAGGCGGTCTATAAGTTGAACCGCGACTGGGTCGAGGTCGAGGCCGGCGACTTCATGTGGCTGCGCGCCTT
>DAOMWV010000088.1:0-12006 GCA_035436725.1 Hyphomicrobiaceae bacterium | reverse complement strand
CGGAGACCGTGCAGGTCTCGCCCGGTTGCGCGTCGCGCGCGGGATTGTCGTAGAAGGCCCGGAGTGAGACGAACTCGTCGTAAAGCGACGTCTCGTCCAGATCGAACAGACGCGCGGCCTGGGTGGCCACGATCTCACCCTGCCGGTTCCGGCCGAACAGGCAGAACGCCCGATCCGGGGCCAGCCCTGCGGCGCTGTAGCGATGGTCGAACATCGAGGTGACCGGCTTCCAGCTCGCCCGGTTCAGCGTATTGGCCTCGAGCAGTTCCTCGAAAGAGCCGAAAGTCAGCGTGAGGCCGGTCGCCTCGACAGCGGCGACGCCGTCCAGAAAAAAGCGACCGAGTACGGCCGGCGGACCGTAGTCGATGGTGACGTCGGTGATCGGTCGGCCGGGAGTGAACACGGGCTTCGGCGCGGCCATCGCGACTCGCGCAGGATCCGCATCCGGACCTCGAACCGTTCCGCTGCTTATGTCGGTCGCGGTCGCGCGGGCGCGCCCGCTGCTCGGCATAACGTCGGACATTTGACAGAACCCCCGAATGGAACACAACTTCGACGCGTATCGCGCGTCAGAATGAACCGGGAGTCAATTGAAAATCAACCAGAGCGTCCACATTTGAACCATGCGCGCGGCGGATATCGTTAATGCGCACCCGGACGGTGTCGTCGGCAGATGATCCCGTTTGGCCGCAGTCGGCGAAACGCTGTAGGGGACGCAACTGGTCCAGGAGCGGACAGAAGCATACGCGATGGAAAAAGGTCCGAAATCAGAGGAGCCCTCGCCGACGCGGCGAAGGGGATGGACGCGACGGCGCCTGCTCCGAGGTGTCGGCATTTTCGGCGTCGGAGCGGCTGGCGTCGGCATGACCATGCCGCGCGGCAACCGCTACTACGCCGGGCCGGTCTCGGATCATTTCGACGGTGAGCGCTTCTTCAATCCCGGCGGTCGGGGTCCGTCGAGCTTCGGCCGCTTCCTTCGCTGGCAGTTCACGACCCGGGCCGAAGCCTGGCCGGCGACGTTTCCGTCACCGATCGAGATTGCCCCACCTCGCCCCCTCGTCGGAAGCGACGATATCCGTGTGACTTATGTCGGCCATGCATCTTTCCTGATCGAGACGGGCGGCGTGAACATTCTCGCCGACCCCGTCTATTCCGAGCGCGCGAGCCCGGTCTCGTTTGCCGGCCCGCGTCGCGTCAATCCGCCGGCGGTGCCGTTTGAAAGCCTGCCGCGCATCGATATGGTGCTGATCACGCACAATCATTACGACCACATGGACATGCGCACGCTGCACCGGTTGTTGCAGCGCGACCGGCCACGCTTCGTGACGCCGCTCGGCAATGACACCATTCTTCGCAGTGAACTCGGCGACATCGACGTGAAGGCGCTCGACTGGGATCAGTCGGTTTCGCAGCCGCGCCGTGGTCACGATACACCGCTCGTCGTAACGGCTGTTCCGACCCAACACTGGTCGGCCCGTGGCACGCGCGATCGCATGCACGCGCTTTGGGCGAGTTTCGTCGTCAACAACGGCAGTCGCAAGATCTATATGGTCGGCGATACCGGCTTCGGCGACGGCAGGACGTTCCGGCACGTCCGCAACCACCACCCCGGGATCGACCTCGCGCTGCTTCCGATCGGCGCCTACGAGCCGCGCTGGATGATGGCGGGGAGCCACATGAGCCCGGCCGAGGCCGTGGCGGCTTTCAGGCTGTCCGGGGCGTCACGCGCGCTGGGCCATCACTGGGGAACATTCCAGCTTACCAACGAGGCCATCGACGCCCCGCCCAAGGCCCTCGCCGCCGCCCTGGCACAGCACGGAATCGCCACCGAGGACTTCGTGGCCGCCCGTCCTGGTCATCAGACCTATGCCGGACACGGTCAGGGCTGATGGGGGCGGAACGCTAGGCTCGGACCGGATCAGGCGCTATGTAGGCCCGGAGACGACGTCCGCGATCACGAGGAGACAATTGAAAATGCCGATGGACGCCAACGAAATCGAACGCCTGATCAAGGCGCGCTTCCCGGACGCGACGGTCGAGATAAAGGACCTGGCCGGCGACGGCGACCATTTCGCGGCCCACGTTTCGACGTCGGCCTTCAAGGGCAAGAGCCGCGTCCTTCAGCACAAGATGGTCTATGAGGCCCTGGAAGGGCGTATGGGTGGCGTCCTGCATGCCTTGGCCCTCACCACGACCGTCCCGAAAGACTGACCCGGCCACAGGGATGCTTCCCGCCAGTGCCGGACCTGGGGTATAGACCGCGTCAGGCAGGCACCGTCCGGGATTGCGGAACAAGCCTCGAATGCCTACGTTCCGCCGAGCCCGGCCAGAGCGACAATTGCGGCTTCCTCGGCCGCGTGAGGAGAGACAGATGAGCGACCAGGTACAGGACTGGATCAAGAAAACCGTCGACACCAATGACGTGGTGTTGTTCATGAAGGGCACCAAGAACTTCCCGCAGTGCGGGTTTTCCGGTCAGGTCGCCCAGGTGCTCGGCTATATGGGCGTGAACTACAAGGACGTGAACGTCCTCGAGGACATGTCCATTCGCGACGGCATCAAGCAGTTCTCCGACTGGCCGACCATCCCTCAGCTTTACGTCAAGGGCGAGTTCGTCGGCGGTTGCGACATCGTCCGCGAGATGTTCCAGCAGGGCGAACTGGCTGAACTCCTGACCGAGAAGGGCGTCGCCTTCGACGCCAGCCGGGGCAAGATGCCGGCCTGACGTGCGAGCGCACGTTCGCGACACAGAAATCGATTGCCAGCACGGCGACAGTGGCCACACTGTCGCCGTGTTGCTTTAGATTGGATCACAGCGGCGGCGAGCAGCGGGCCTCGGGCGGGGATTGAGATCATGGCAGGGAACATCATCACGACGACAGCGGAACTTGACGCGCTCTACGGGGACGCCCATCCGGTGGCCCTGATGAAGGAACTCGACCACATCTCGGACGACTACGCGCGCTTCATCGAAGCGTCACCGTTCGTCGTGCTGGCGACGTCGGGCGACGAAGGTCTCGACTGTTCCCCGCGTGGCGATCCCGCCGGTTTCGTGCGCGTGCTCGATCGCAACACCGTCGCCATCCCGGATCGCCGCGGCAACAATCGCGTCGACAGCCTGCGCAACATCGTGCGTGATCCGCGCGTCGCGCTGCTGTTTCTGATCCCCGGCATCGGCGAGACCATGCGCATCAACGGCCGCGCACGTCTTTCGACCGATCCTGCCCTGTGCGAGAGCTTCGTCATGGAAGGGAAGGTTCCGAAGTGCGTGATCCTCGTCACGGCCGAGCGCGTCTACCCGCAATGCCAGAAGGCGCTGGTGCGCTCGAAACTTTGGGACCCCGCATCACGCCTCGACCGGTCCGCGCTGCCGACTGTCGGGCAGATGATGCAGGGCATCGCCGAGCGCAAGAAACAGGAGCCGTTCGACGGTGCCGCGTACGATGCGGCGTATCCGGCACGCCTCCGCGACACGATCTACTGAACGACGGCCGAGCAGGGGACCGGTCCCGATGACACTTGGCGGCAGACGGTTCCTGTTGGCGATGGCGATCGTGGCCGCCAGCGTCTGCCTCGCCCTTGGCGTCAGTCTTCCGATCATCAAGCTCACGAAGTTCGTCTTCTTCACGCACGAGCACTCGCTGCTGTCGACCGTGCAGGCGCTGCTCGCGACCGGCCAGACGTTCCTCGGCCTGACCGTGCTCATTTTCTCGATCGTTCTGCCGGTCCTGAAACTTTTGTATCTTCTATTGTTGTCAACACTTCCGGTGACCGAACTGCGCCGCTACGGCCGCCAGCTACGCGCGCTCGAATGGCTCGGCAAATGGTCGATGCACGATGTGCTCGTGCTTTCGCTCACGATTTTCTTCATCAAGAGCCAGGGCGTCTATGACGCGCGCTCGCTCAACGGCGTCTATTTCTTCACCGCCGCAGTCGTTCTCATGATCCTGGCCTATGCATGGCTCCGGACCGACGCCGTCCGCGAAGGCGCCGTCATCGCCACGCGCAAGGCCGCGAAGCGGCCCGGGCCACTGTCTCCGTTCCGTAACTTCGTATTGAGCTTTCTCATCATCGTCGCAACTGTGTTCTTCGCGCTGGGCATCATGCTGCCCGCGATCAGATTTACGACGGTCTACGTCTGGAAGAACGAGCACTCGATCGCGACCATCATCTGGGCGCTCTACCAGAACGAAGAGTTCTTTCTCTGCTTCGTCATCTTCGCCTTCTCGATCGCCTTCCCGTTCCTGAAACTCCTCTACCTGCTGACTCTGGTGACGTCCCCCGACATGGACGAGAAGTTCCGCGAGAAGTCGGTGTCGATGATGGAATGGCTCGGCCGCTACTCCATGACCGACGTCATGGTGCTGGCGCTCATGATTTTTTACATAAACTCGTCCGGCTACACCGCTGCGCGCGTCGAGCCTGGCATCTACTTCTTCGCGGCGTCGGCGCTCATTACAATGTTCGCCTACGGCTGGGCGAATTCCGTCGGCCCGAGTCCGCGCCGCACCACGACCGCCGAACCTGAAGAGCGTACAGTCCCCCGTGGTCCCGTGGCGGCGCCGCCTCCCGCAGGCGCACCGACCCCGTCTGACACGACGCCGAAGGGTCGGGTGGCACCACCCCCTCCGGCCGCGACGCGTATCTGAACCGTGCGGCGTCAGCCGTGCCGCCGCTCTCCCTGCCCGAGCCGCCGGACGACTTCGAACGCGGCAACTGCGAGGACACCGCAAACACCGGCAAAAGTGAAGGCGGCAACCGCCCCGTAATGGTCGAGAAGGTAGGTCAGCACGACAGGTGTCGCGGCGGCGACGAGAAGCCGGATGCGTGCGATCCGGCCGAGATAGGTCGCATACCCGGATGGGCCGAACAGTGACAGCACGACCGTCCCGCGAACGACATAACTTATACCGTTGCCTGCACCGAAAAGGACGGCGAACAGGATCACGGCCCACACCTGATCCCGCCCCGCGACCAGGAGCGCGATCGACAGCGGCAGGAGAGCGGTTGCCCCGATCGCCACGGCAAGCGGGGTCAGCCGCCGCGCGAACAGAAACTCGAAGAAGCGCCCGGCGGTCTGTGACGGCCCGAAGAGCAGCCCGGCGAGCACAGCCGTCGAGCCGAGGCCGAGCCCGTCGAGCAGGTTCGGCAGCACGATCGGGATGCCCATGGCGACACTGCCGAGCGAAAAGGCAAGGACGAGCGGCAAGAACACTGCGGCAGTATCGGGCGTCGCAGTCTTGAAGCCCGGAGCGGTGCCGGGCGGTATCGTCCCGACGGACGAAGGCCGCGCACCACCACGTCGGGATCGCTGCAGGACGTAGAGCGAAACCGGGATCGAAACCGCAGCCATGATGCCGGCGTACATGAGGAACATGGTGCGCCAACCGACGCCATCGAGAAGGTAGGTCGTCAACGGCCAGAAGGCGGTTGATGCGAGCCCGCCCCAGACCGTAATCAGGCTAAGGGATCCCCGGGCATTGTCGCCATGCGCTTCGACGGCCGCCGCGAAGGCGGCATCGTATTCGGTGAAAACCGACATGAACTGGATAACCGCCAGCGCCGTCACGAAGACCAAAACGTCGGCAGCGAAGGCCATCACGACGAGCGCCAGCACGCGCATGATGCTACCGGCAAGCAGGAACAGGCCGGCTCCGAGACGGTCGATTGCCCGGCCCGCGCTCGCCGCGACCATCGCATGGGCGACCAATGCAACTCCGAGCACGACGAAGACAGTCGAGGTCGTAACGCCGAATTCGCGCGCCATCACGGGCGCGGTCGCGCCGATGGCATAGTAGGTGATGCCATACATCACCAGGGTGTGCAGGCCGAGCGCGTGCGTGACCAGTGAACGTGCGCCACCCGGTGTCGTCGGAGCATGTCCGGTTTCGGTCCGATCCGAGGCGCGCATGTCGCAAGCTCTTCTCCAGAAGTCCGCCCGCGCGGCCACGAGCGCCTGTCTTCGCACGCATTGCCTCACGACAGAAGCGCGATCCGTGGCACCGATTGCCGCCACCGGCCGAGTCCATCGAAGCCCGGACGGAGCCAGGGTGGGTCGTCGGAAGGCAACCCATGCAGCTTTACCGCTTGACCGTGCCTGGGCGCGATGCTTCGACAGTCCACGGCAAAGGTATCATGAGGAGACGAACATGGATCTCGGGATCAAGGGCAGGACGGCGATCGTGTGCGCGGCGTCGAAGGGGCTCGGCAAGGGTTGCGCCATGGCGCTGGCGAAGGAAGGGGTGAACGTCGTCATCTCCGCGCGCGGCAAGGACGCTCTGGAAGCGACTGCGGACGAGATCCGTAAGGCCGCCCCCGGCATCAAGGTGACCACGGTGGTTGCCGACGTGACGACGGATGCCGGCCGCAAGGCGCTGCTGGCTGCGTGCCCGAACCCGGACATCCTGATCAACAACGCCGGTGGCCCGCCGCCAGGTGATTTCAAGGATTTCGACGAGGCTGCCTGGCGCCAGGCCGTCGAGGGCAACATGATCACGCCGATCGCGCTCATCCGCGCGACGATCTACGGCATGATCGATCGCGGCTTCGGACGCATCGTCAACATCACGTCCGCATCGATCAAGAATCCGATTTCCAATCTCGAGCTGTCGAATGGCGCACGCCTCGGCCTCACCGGCGCCGTGGCCGTCCTCGCCCGCAAGGCTTCGGGCTCGAACGTGACCATCAACGGTATTCTGCCCGGCCCCTTCGATACCGATCGGCTGCGCAATACCTCGAAGAGCATGGCCGAGAAGAGCGGCAAATCGATCGCCGAGATCGATGCGGCGCGCAAATCGGCGGTGCCTGCGAAGCGCTTTGGCACGACCGACGAGTTCGGTGCCACCGTCGCCTTCCTGTGCTCGGAACATGCCGGCTATATCACGGGTCAGAACATCCTGATCGACGGCGGCGGATATCCCGGCCCACTGTAAGGGATGCGCAAAGGAAAAGGCCCGCTTGTGCGGGCCTTTTTTGTTTGCCGGATGCTATTCGCCCTTACTGCAGTGCTGCACTGCGCCGGGGCTTCCGCGACGGTTGCGGCGCATCGGACTCTGATGGCTGCACGCCGACGGCGACGTTGGACGGCAGGCGATCGAGCACGTGCACGGTGGTGCCGACACCGGCGAGCGTTGCAAGGTGCATGACGTGATGATTCATCATGCGGAAACAGCCTGACGATGCCGCGTAACCGATGGAGCGCGCGTCATTCGTACCGTGAATGCGGTAGAGCGAATTGCCGAGGTAGAGCGCCTTGGCACCGAGCGGATTATTCACGCCGCCGGTCATCTTCTCCGGCAGTCGCGGATCACGCTGGCGCATTTCCTGCGGCGGATGCCAGTCCGGCCACGACGCAACCCGGCTGACACGCTGTGTACCGCGCCATGTAAAGCCGTCACGTCCGACGGAGATCGGATACTTGTACGCGGCTGTCGGGCTGAGGACGTAGTAGAGTGAGCGACCGGCGGTGTCGATCACGATCGACCCAGTGCTGTAGCCCGAACGGAACGCGACAGTCTGCGGCGCGCGGGGCGCGATGTCCGGTCGTGCACCACCTTCCATGAGCGCCGGGAACTGTACGGGGGAGCGTGGCATCGCACCCGACGTGGCGAACGGGCTCGCGTTGTCGTCGTCGTCACGCGACGCGCGACCTGACCGCTGCTGCTGATAGCGCGGCGCCGGTGCAGGAGTACCGATCTCCGCCCATGGCACCCATCGTCTCGATTGCGCTTGCGCCTCCGGCGCGACCACCAGCATTGCCCCGAGCACCAATCCGATACGCCACATACCTGTTCACCTCACCAAAGACGTTGAAAGATAAAAACCGGCCCCGCTGATAACCTTTCTCGTTAGGAATGACGACAACGCCGAAAGCATATGGTTACCGCGCCCGGGAGTTCATGGAATCTGTCCGTTGGCCCGCAATTCAGTGCACTGCGAGACGCCGACCTGCCTGCGAAATGAGCACCACCCGCGCCGGACGACATCTTCAGTCTAACGCCGCATTGGAACCATTTGTTGTCATGAAATGGCAGATATCGGAATTTTGATCGCAGCGGAGCCACGACACTGCGCCCGTGGTACACGTCGAGCCGCCCCCACTGTCTCGGCCACAGTGCGACGTTCGACGGCGCAGGATCCTTGCGATAGCCGGAAGCATGCACTCGGCAACTGCAGTGCGTTAGCCGGCTGCGAGTTCGCGCCACGCCAATAGCGACCATCGCGGCATGGACAATGCTCGACCGCCTGAGTATGGAATTCAGGTCTTCGAACGGGAGTGTTGCCGCGGGGAAAACAGCGGGCTGCCGGTATGGCCCGCCAGCGCTTTGGCCGGACAGGGATTTGCGGTGGGGCATGGGCAGGGGCTGTGACAGGAAGCCGGTAGCGCGCAAGCTTTACAGCGCCTGCGCCTGCGCGGTCGGCCGGGCTGCTTGATGACGTACATCCCGAACCCGCTGATCATTCCCATAGGCATGCTGGTCGGCGTTCTGCTTGCCTTGCCCATCGGCCCGACCAACGTCCTGGCCCTGCAAAGGGCGGCCGAGCGCGGTTTTTTCGGCGGTCTTGCCGCCGGCATCGGCATCATGCTCGGAGACGGACTTATCGCGTTGGGAGCGACGATGGGTGTCCATGCGATTTCCGGCGCCATCCGCGACTATCGGACCCCGATCCAGATCATCGGCGGTCTCGCACTCGTCTTCGCCGGCGCAAAGTTGTTCTTTACCCGCCCTGTCGTCGTTTCCAATGCGGAGGCCGAACGCGCCACGTTGAAGGACTACGCTTGGGATATTCCTCAAATGTTTCTTCTCACGATCACCAATCCGGGCGCGGTGATCGGGCTCATAGCGATTTTCGGTGGCGTGTCCTCGTTCGTCGAGATCGAAGGCTATCTCGATGCGCTTACGATGGTCGCAGCCGTGATGGGTGGCAGCTTCTGCTATTGGGTCGTCGTGTCACGTGCGATCAGTTCGATCCGTCACAAGCTCGACGAGACGCGCATGCGCAAGCTCAATCAGATATCGGGGCTGCTGTTGATCGGCTTCGGCACCATGCTCATCGCCGAGATCTTTCTCAAGCGATTTTGAGGCAGCGGTTCGGGTAGCGCGGGTAGCCGCCTATTGCGTCCGATGCACCACCGAGAACTCTCCCGACAGGACGCGCGTCTTGAGACCATCGACGAGTTGGGCGACATTCTGCTCGCCGAACGTCGCAACGAGATCGGTGAGCCCGGTATAGAGCGCGGCGTAGGCGATGAGTTCCGGCGGGATGCCGTAGTCCGCGCCGTCCTCCCATGCCTGCAACACCACGTCGAGGGCGCGGAGACGTTCATCGGCACTGTTACGAAGACCTAGCGATTCCATCGAAATCTCGTCGGGCGGGCGACACTGGGAACATGTCGTAGGATGTGGCATTGCCGCGCGCACGTCAGGAGCACCGCGACAACCGGTGGCCGCACGTTCGAGGTCCCGGTCAGTGCGTTCTACAACACTTGATGCGGGCTGAAACCGGAAACTGGATACAAGGCTAAACAGCGTCGTAAAATGGTTTACGGCGCCGACTTCACGAGTCCGTCGGCCAGCTCCGTGCCTTCCGCGAGGAAACGCTCGATCGTGGTGCGAGCTGTGGGCGTGCACGTCGTATAGCTGCGATTGTAACCGCGATACCCCGCGTTGAAGGCGCGCGTGAATTTCATGCGGCGCGCGGCGGTCGTACCTTCCGCGTCGATGATTTCGCGCATCCGGTCGCGCCACGTCATGCCGTCGTTGCCGCCGCACAGTTCCCTGAGGAAATGAAGTGCACCGAGCAACTCCGAAAGCCGCATGAGTTTCTCGTCGTAAGGCTTCTGCTCGGTTGTGGCCTCGGCGGGCACCGACGTTTGCGTGAACGCCCTGCTTGCCGGAGTAATGACTACGAACACCAGCGCCAGCGACACGGCGGCCAGCCGTCGGCGAATTGGGCGCAAGCTGCTGCGAGGGTCCGAATCCATGGGCGGAACTATGCAATCCGTGTGCGGCGCGAGCAAGGCGGCGGCAGGATCAGAACCGGCCGCGCGGCCTGACGATTTCCGTCCGGTTGACGACCTGCCCCGATTGCAGGTCGAGCACGTGCACCTCTTCGCTACCGGAGACGGTGACGAAGTGCACGGCAAGGCGCGAGCCCGCCAGCGAAACCCCGCGCACGGTCGCCCCCTCCGGCAGCGCCAGTCGCGCCGCATCGACCAGGGTCGCCGGAGCAGATGCGGCCACGGGCGCAGGCGCCCCCCCTGACCGTGCAAGGTAGATGATCCGCCCGATCAGCAAGGGAATACCGACGGCAAACATGGCCGTCATGACCACGATCGAGATCTTCACCCAGCGAAGTTGGGTCGCGTTCAGGATCGCACCGGTTGCCCCGTCGGCCGTCTCGGGCTTAGGGTCGCCCGCAGTTCGCCCTGCTTCGGTGAGCGGCCGCTGATCCTGAGACACCTTCGACCCCACCATTGGCAAAACGAAAACCTGCAAAGCGCTCGATGACAGAACGACACGACGGTGGCGACGACCCCGACCCCGGCACGACCTTGCGGATCGAACTCGACGCGGCAGACGATGGCCAGCGCCTCGATGTCGCGCTCACGCGCCACGTCGACGGGCTGTCGCGCTCGCGTGTGCAGGCGTTGATCCGCGACGGGCGCGTTCGCCATTCGAGCGGCGCGACCATAGTGTCGCACGGCCTGCGGGTCAAATCCGGCGATGTCGTCCTGGTGACGGTACCACCGCCGGAGCCGGCCGTGCCCGTTCCCGAGGCAATCCCGCTGGTGATCCTGTACGAGGATCGCGATGTCATCGTGATCGACAAGCCGAAGGGCCTGGTCGTCCATCCCGCCCCCGGCCATGCCACCGGAACGCTTGTGAACGCGCTCATAAACCACTGTGGCGACACGCTCTCCGGCGTCGGCGGCGTCCGCCGCCCCGGCATTGTTCATCGGCTCGACAAGGACACGACCGGCGTCATGGTCGCGGCCAAGAACGACATGGCCCACCAGAGCCTTTCCGAGCAGTTCGCCGCCCACGGCAGCGATGGTCGCATGGAGCGCGGCTATCTCGCACTCTGCTGGGGTATTCCGCAGCCGCGCTCAGGCCGCATCGACGCCGCCATCGGCCGGCGCACGCACAATCGCACTAAGATGGCTGTCGTGCACGAGGATCGCGGCCGTCACGCAGCCACGCGCTACGAGGTGATCGAGCGCTTCGAGCCGGCTGGTCGCCCCCCCACAAGCCTCGTGCGCTGTACCCTCGAAACCGGCCGCACCCATCAGGTTCGCGTTCATCTGGCTCACATCGGCCATCCGCTGCTCGGGGATGCGACGTACGGCGCCGGCTTCGCCGCGAGCGTCAAGCGTCTCGGGCCGGCCGCGCAGCAGGCCCTGACGGCGCTGAACCGTCAGGCGCTGCATGCCGCCATGCTCGCCTTCGAGCATCCGCGAAAAGGCAAAAAAATGTGTTTTGACAGTGATTTGCCTGATGACATCGCGGGCGTCGTCCGGGCCTTGCGCACCGGCGCGTGATTTTTTTCGAGCCTCGGCAACGGAACGGGCCCTCCCGAGCGTTATGTGATCAGGAAGTCTGGGTCGGGGCCTTGAATTTCCCCGCAGGCGACCAGAAATACTATCGCCATTGCTCACAGGAGGGTGAAATCCGGTTATGAGTGCCGCACGTAGTGTTGGTTAGCGTCGTTCACCCAGGCGGTGTATGAAAAAACCAAGTACTCCGATCGGGATTTGGATCATCCGATCCTGAACCCCGTTCGTAGTCCAGTAGCGGTCCGGCGTATCCGGTCGGCCCAATGTCAGGAGCCGATGACCTAACGGCACAGAGAGTGTCGGTCGGTCGTCGTGAACGAGACCATGAGCAGCAAAGGCCTCCCCGTTATTTCCGAAGGGTCCGGCGGTTTGAGCCGCTACCTGCAGGAAATCCGCAAATTTCCGATGCTCCAGCCCGACGAGGAGTACGTGCTCGAGCATCGGAAATT
>DAOMWV010000087.1:0-12047 GCA_035436725.1 Hyphomicrobiaceae bacterium | reverse complement strand
GGAGCGCCGGCAGCCGGATCCACTTCCGAGGATGCGGCAGCCGCTCCTGCACGGCCGCCACCCGAGCTCAGGCCATCCATCACGCTCGCACCGGGCGATCGACTGGCCATGGTGTCGCCGGGGCGCATCCAGCCAGCGCTACCGTTTCATCAGACCCGCGGACAACTGCCGCTTCCGGCGCAGGGACGCACGCTGCTGAAATTCGGTGACCGGACGCAGACAGGGCCGTCTCAAGGAATCGTGATCGAAACGCGGCACAGCGCGCAGGTCACGTCGCCGAGCGACGCCTGGGTGCTCTATGCAGGAGAATTCCGGAGCTATGGCAAAATATTGATTCTCAACGGCGGTGGCGGCTATCATATACTACTGGCGGGTTTGAACCTGATCGATGTGCAGGTCGGTCAGTTCGTTCTTACCGGCGAGCCGGTCGGGACCATGGCTCCGCTGCCGAGAGGCGCGAAAGTCGACGCCGCAAATAAGCCACCGGTACTGTACATCGAGTTCCGGAAAGACCAGAAACCCATCGATCCGGATCCATGGTGGGTGCAAGCGCGAAAGGTGCAAGGATGAGCCGCAAGTCGGACTATGCTTTCTGGACGTTCGTCGCGATGGCCGGCCTCGCCAGCGCCAGCACCGTATTCAACGTCTCGCGCACGTACTCGGCCACACCTTCCAGCACCGAAATCTACCGGCAGCTGGACCTCTTCGGCGACGTTCTGGAGCGCGTCCGCTCCACTTACGTCGAGAAGCCGGATGATACCCAACTCATCGAAAGTGCCATCAACGGCATGCTCGCGTCGCTCGACCCGCATTCGGCGTTCCTCAATTCGAAGAGCTTCCGCGATATGCAGATCCAGACGCGCGGAGAGTTTGGTGGACTCGGGATCGAAGTGACGATGGAGAACGGCGTGATCAAGGTCGTCTCTCCGATCGACGACACCCCGGCAGCCAAGGCGGGCGTTCAGGCGAACGACCTGATCACGCACCTCGACGGTGAGCAGATCATGGGCCTCACGCTCGAACAATCCGTCGAAAAAATGCGTGGTCCAGCCAATACCCCGATCACGCTCACCATCGTACGCAAAGGCAAAGACGAGCCGTTCGATCTCAAGATCACGCGCGCCGTCATCCGCGTGCAGGCAGTCCGCTCGCGCCTCGAAGGTGATATCATCTATGTGAAGCTCTCGACATTCAACGAGCAGACACACGCAAACATGATGTCGCAGGTTGATGCCCTCAAGAAGCAGCTTCAGGGCAAGGCGCCGCGCGGTTACGTTCTCGATCTCAGAAACAATCCGGGCGGCCTGCTCGATCAGGCGATCTCGGTTTCGGACGACTTCCTCGACAAGGGTGCCATCGTTCTCACGAAGGGGCGAAACCTCGAAGAGACCCAGCGCGCCAACGCCCGACCGGGCGACGTCACTGACGGAAAGCCGATCGTCGTGCTGATCAACGGTGGTTCCGCGTCCGCGTCGGAAATTGTCGCCGGTGCCCTGCAGGATCACAAGCGCGCCACGATCATCGGAACGCGGTCTTTCGGCAAAGGTTCGGTACAGACCATCATTCCGCTCGGCGCTCAGGGGACCGACGGAGCGATCCGCCTCACGACGGCGCGGTACTACACGCCATCGGGCCGGTCGATCCAGGCCAAGGGCATAGACCCGGATACCATCGTCGAGCAGGAACTGCCGCCGGAACTCCAGATCCAGCAATCCGCCTCCGCGGCGCAGAAGCCAAGAGGCGAGGCGTCACTGCGCGGACACCTCAAGGGTGATATCGGCAAGGACAAGAAGGAAGAGTCGGGGTCATCAGCGTATGTTCCGAAGGAACCGGAGAAGGACACACAGTTGCAGTACGCCCTCAAACTTCTCCGCGGTGAAGTCGTCGAACCGGCCAAGAAGGCCGAGGTCGTAACGCCGCCTGGTGCAGGGACCACCGAGAAAAAGCAGTAGGCGCAATCATCCTTCACTGCCAAATTTCATCGGGCGCCTTTCGGCGCCCGATGTTATTGTGTCGCCGAAAACCGTCGGAGACCTTCCGACCGCGCATCTTTGCGAGATTGAGAAATGGCTGTCGATCCGGGTTTGCTGCCCTATCGTCCCTGTGTCGGCCTGATGATCTTGAACCGCCAGGGCCATGTCTGGGTCGGTCGCCGTGTTGGTGCTGCGAGCCAGGACGGTAACTGGTGGCAGATGCCGCAGGGCGGAATCGACGTCGGAGAACTTCCGGCGCACGCGGCACTTCGGGAGTTGCGTGAAGAAACCGGCATGCACACCGCTACTATCCTTGCGGAAAGCAGGACGTGGTATCCGTACGACCTTCCCGCGCACCTTGTCGGCCGTGTCTGGGGTGGCAGGTTTCGCGGGCAGATGCAGAAGTGGTTCGCGCTGCGCTTTGCGGGCGACGAGAGCGAAATCAACATCACGCCCGACAATCACGATGCCGAATTCGATCTTTGGCGTTGGGCGCCGGTCGAAGAACTGTCGTCACTCGTCGTACCGTTCAAACGCGACGTTTACGATCAGGTGATCGGTGAGTTCCGGCATCTTGCCGTTCCCGGTGGCTGAAGCGGGCGCGCTGGCCATCGTCGCCTATCTCGCCATTGTCGAAGGGTTCCCGCTTGTCAGCAGGCGCGGATCACATCATCTAATCGTGAGACAAGCGAGTGCGTCATGAAATCGACGATCGAATCCTTCTAATGTCACGAATGGCGGGTCGATCAACAAACCCGCTGTGGACCAAAGCTAATGAATCAGTCTCCGCCACGAAAGATCGAGCAGGACCAGCTTCCGCTGCGCGCGGGAGTGGGGATCGTTCTGGTCAATCGTGCCGGTCTCGTCTGGGTCGGCCACAGAAGGCCCGGCTGGTACCCTTCCGATCCCGCTCCGATCTGGCAGATGCCGCAGGGCGGGATCAGTGATGGCGAAGACCCGCTCGAAGCGGCGCTTCGCGAGTTGTATGAGGAAACCAACGTCCAGTCGGTCGAGGTGATCGGCGTGACGGATGGTTGGCTCGTCTACGAGGTTCCGACACATGCGCTCGGTCTCGCCATGAAAGGGCGGTATCGCGGGCAACGGCAAAGATGGTTCGCGATGCGGTTCACGGGGGACGACGCCGAGATCGACATCACAGGAACGTCTAACGGCCACAAGGCCGAGTTCCAGGCTTGGCGTTGGGCCCGAGCGGACGACATTCTGAGTTCGACCGTCGATCACAAGCGTGACGTCTACGCGGCTGCATTCAACGAGTTCTCGGATCACCTGGCGCGGACGATTGCCTGACGGTCGGCGGAGGCCGACGAAGATCAGTCTCGGCGCAGTGCACCCATGATCGAGACGACCACGGCGACGGGGTCGAGCAGATAATCCCAGAGATTTCGACTCTCACCGATCGCAAGTAGCCATGCGGCCAGCGCCAGGCCAATGGTGGCTGGAACGACGACAAGACCATTGTAGGCCGCGTAGGCCAGCATCACACCGAGAACCGCCGGCAGCATGAACCCGCCAAACCCGATGGCGTAGATATCCGTGCTCAAAAGGCCCATGGTCGAGGGGTAAAGGACAATCGCGGCAGCCAGAAGAACAAGGGCAATAAAGGCCCGGTCGTGTCTGCTGCCCGTCACGCCGCTACGGCCGGTCGTGAGGCTCACGATTGCCAACGACAAGAGCAGGATCGTCGTCATCGACAAGGTGTCGAAAAAGCCCAGCAGTCCAGAAACGAGCGACGTACCGCCGACCGGCACGAGCGCTACGACGGCTGCCGCTGCGGATGCTACGCCGGCCAGACGCCCCTTCAGCCCTGCTCTCGTTGCGATCGATGCTGCAATCGCCGCAACCAGCGCCAGCGGTCCCGCCAGTGCGAACGTATGGGCCAAACCGGTCATCTGGCGCCTCCGCGCTGCGTCTCGAGCCAGGCGCGATTGAAGCGGATATGCCGGATGGTGGCATCGGCCGTGTTCGTGTAGACGAGATCAATCATGCCGTCCGAACCCGCAATCAAATAGGGATAGCTGACCTCGGCCTTATCGTTGGGGCTCGTTGCGACGACGGCGCGACGACGCCAGTTGCTACCGGCATCGACCGTTTCGGCGAGCGTCAGATCGGATTCTCGCTGCTCACTGTCGTTGAAGGCAACCAGCGCGGTATTTTGTTCCAGCGCAAGCGTCGCGACGGCTCCACCCGGATTTGGCAATCCCGACGGAGTGACGGCTGACCAGAGCCAACCAGAATCCCTTGTTTCCGTTCGGCGCATTCCAGTCGTCGAGCGGCGTGCCTTGCGCATCAGCGCGACGGCATGGTCGGGCGAGAAAACAGTGATCGCGGGCTGGATGCCGCTGTCTGCCGAGCCCATTCTCCGCTTGCCGATCACCGCTCCAGACCGATCGAGCAAAACCAGCTCAGGAAACTTGCGACTGAATTCATGATAGACGCCCAGGCCCACGGTCCCATCCGCATAGACGACAGGGGGTTGCTTGACGAGGTTCGACAGATTGAGAAGGGGCGAGAGACGCAATCGTATCGGCCTGGACCAGGTCTCACCCTCGTCACTGCTGCGCATCAGGTTGAGACGGCTGCCAGCCCACCCGCCGAAGCTGACACTGACGTAGACGAGCCAGAGTTCACCGCCGGGATGACGGAAGGCGACCGAGTTGCCGACTGTCTTGATACGACGGCCGAGATCGCGGCCCGTCGTCCTGGCATCCGTCAGGGTTTTCGGATCGCTCCAGCGCACGCCGTCGAACACGGCGGTCTTCAGGGCGACGTCACGGGCACCTTCCCGGCTCCCTGCAAACCAGAATGCGCTACGACCGGCCTTCGTTTCGACGATGCTGGCCGCATGGACGATCCCGCCGGCATTGAAACCGGCGACGTATCTCGCAAAGTAAGGTTGGCCCTGTGCCGACACCGATGGTGGCACGACAAAGGATGACGGGCGCGGCGCCGGCTTCGCGAACGCGAACCCGCATAGTGCGGCGGCACCTATGCAGAGGCACACGGAGAGGGCAGATCGCATCGCGCCTCTCCCCGACGTCGAACTCAGTTCCGGCGCTGTTCGATCAGCGCCTTCAACTCGTCGATGGCGCGGCCGATGTGATGGCGGGCATCGTCCGACTCGGCCGCCTTGAGCGCCGCTTCTGCCTCGGCGAGATCGCTTTCGATCTGACGCGGATCGGCTTCGTCAGTGATGTAAGCGCGTTCGGCGAGAATGGTAACGGCGGTCGGGCTGATCTCAGCAAGGCCGCCATTGACGAACACGCGCTTGATCCCGCTGCTCATGACGGCGCGGACCGAGCCGGGCAGCAAGGTCGAGACGACCGGTGCGTGGCCCACATAGACGGTCATATCACCGTCGGCACCGGGCAGCTGGACTTCGGTGACGTCGGCAGACACAACGATGCGTTCCGGGCTCACGAGCTCGAATTTAAAGGTGCCTGCCATCGCCAAAAGTCCCTATTTCGACATCCGTGCCATCCAGCACGAAGTGCCTTTCGCTCACTCACATCGCGGCTGCGTCAGCTTGCGCCGCCGCCTTTCGCGTCAACTTCCTCAGGCGTCTGCAACTGCGACCCGCAGAACGGGCAGAAGAAGATCGGATGATCGATCATGCCGGTCTCCTTGTCTTCCATCTCAGCCAGGCCGACCGACATGTAGAGGATGCCGTCGTCGCCTGTAGCAATGAGCGGTTCGAAGTCCTCGCCCGCCATCGCTTCCCGGAGGCTTTCGCAGCACGTACCGAACTTGGATCCATCAGCGGCCATGAGACGCTCCTTCCATGACTGCCCGGCAAATTCCAGGCGCGAGTACGTTGCCAGAGTCTAACCTGACCGGCAGCAACTTTACGCCGCCGGTCACAGTTTTTTCCTCAAGCCGCCTCAGCCAGTTTCTCTGCCTTGGCAATCGCTTCCTCGATGGTACCGACCATATAGAAAGCGGGTTCGGGGAGGTGATCGTAGGCACCATCACAGATGCCCTTGAAGCCCTTGATGGTGTCCTTGAGCGGAACCTGGACGCCAGGCGAACCGGTGAAGACCTGAGCCACGTCGAACGGCTGCGACATGAAGCGCTCGATCTTGCGGGCGCGGGCAACCGTCATCTTGTCGTCTTCGGAGAGTTCGTCCATGCCGAGGATGGCGATGATGTCCTGCAGCGACTTGTATTTCTGCAGCACAGCCTGAACCTTACGGGCGACTTGATAGTGCTCCTCGCCGACGATGCGCGGATCGAGCATGCGCGAGGTCGAGTCGAGCGGGTCGACGGCCGGGTAGATGCCCTTTTCAGCGATGGAGCGCGACAGAACGGTCGTCGCGTCCAAGTGGGCGAACGACGTGGCCGGCGCGGGGTCGGTCAAGTCGTCGGCAGGCACGTAAATGGCCTGCACCGAGGTGATCGAGCCCTTCTGCGTCGAGGTAATGCGCTCCTGGAGCGCGCCCATGTCGGTCGCGAGAGTCGGCTGATAGCCCACCGCCGAGGGGATACGGCCGAGGAGCGCGGACACTTCCGAGCCAGCCTGCGTGAAGCGGAAGATATTGTCGACGAAGAACAGCACGTCCTGGCCCTGATCGCGGAAGTGTTCGGCGACGGTCAGGCCGGTCAGCGCAACGCGGGCGCGGGCGCCCGGCGGCTCGTTCATCTGACCGTACACGAGGGCGCACTTCGAGCCGTTGCCGCCGCCCTTCTTGTTCACGCCGGATTCGATCATTTCGTGATAGAGGTCGTTGCCTTCACGAGTGCGCTCGCCGACGCCGGCGAACACCGAGAAGCCACCGTGCGTCTTGGCGACGTTGTTGATCAGTTCCATGATGAGAACGGTCTTGCCCACGCCGGCGCCGCCGAACAGGCCGATCTTGCCGCCCTTGGCGTAGGGCGCGAGCAGGTCGACGACCTTGATGCCAGTGACGAGGATTTCAGCTTCGGTCGACTGGTCGGCGAAGGTCGGAGCGGACTGATGGATGGCGCGCTTGGTGGTCGTCTTGACGGGGCCGGCTTCGTCCACGGGCTCGCCGATCACGTTCATGATGCGGCCGAGTGTTTCATCGCCGACCGGAACCGAGATCGGCTGGCCGGTGTCGGTCACGTCCTGGCCGCGCGTCAGGCCTTCGGACGAGTCCATGGCGATGGTGCGGACGGTGTTCTCACCGAGGTGCTGGGCAACCTCGAGAACGAGGCGCTGACCCTGGTTGGTGGTTTCGAGAGCGTTCAGGATTTCGGGCAGGTGGCCATCGAACTGCACGTCGACGACGGCGCCCATGACCTGACGAATTTTTCCAACTTTTCCAGCCATTGTCTCGGTCCTCGTTCAGATTGCGGTCAGAGCGCCTCGGCGCCCGAGATGATTTCGATGAGTTCTTTGGTGATGTTCGCCTGGCGCTGGCGATTGTATTTGATGGTCAACTTGTTGATCATCTCGCCGGCGTTGCGTGTCGCGTTGTCCATGGCCGACATCTGAGCGCCGTAGAACGACGCGTTGTTTTCGAGAAGGCCGCGGAAAATCTGGGTCGAAATGTTGCGCTTGAGGAGCACGCCGAGGATTTCGTCCTCGCTCGGCTCGTATTCGTTCACAGCTTCGGCGGTGGACGATTTCGCCGCCGGGGCTTCCTCGGGCATCTTGGCCGGGATCAGCTGAAGCGCGGTCGGCTTCTGGGAGATCACCGACTTGAATTCGGAGAAATAGAGCGTGGCGACGTCGAACTCGCCCTTCTCGAACATGCCAAGCACACGATTCCCGACGTCTTCGGCGTGGACGAAACCGAGCTGTTTCACCGCCTTGAAGTCGACGCGATCGACGATCAGCTTGCCGAACTCGCGACGCAGGTTGTCCGCGCCCTTCTTGCCGACGGCGAGGATCTTGACCGTCTTGCCATCGCGCAGAAGGCGATTGATGTCGGCACGCGCGAGCTTGGCAATGTTGGTGTTGAAGCCACCGCAGAGGCCACGCTCACCGGTCATGACGACAAGCAGATGCGTCTGGTCCTTGCCGGTGCCGACGAGCAGCGGCGAGGCGCCGGCCTTGTTCGTCACCCGGCGATTGAGGTTGGCCAGAACCGTGTCCATGCGCTCGGCGTAGGGGCGCGCGGCCTGCGCGGATTCCTGGGCGCGACGCAGCTTGGCGGCGGCCACCATCTGCATCGCCTTGGTAATCTTGCGCGTCGCCTTCACCGAGGCGATGCGCGTCCGCATTTCTTTCAAGGAGGCCATGGGATCGTTCGGTCTTTCCGATCAGCACTCAGTTGACGGGCGCGTGATGCACATGGCGCGCCGCAGGGCGGCGCGCCCGGCTCAGTTTCAGACGAACTGCTTCTGGACCGTTTCGACGACGGCCTTGAGCTTGGCCGCGGTCGCGTCGGACAGGTCTTTGGTGGTGCGGATGTCCTCGAGGATCGCCGCATTCTGGCCGCGCAGGTTGGCGAGGAGCGCGTCTTCGAAGGGACGGACCTTGTCGAGCGACATCGGATCGAGATAGCCGTTGGTGCCGGCCCAGATCACGCACACCTGCTCTTCCATCTTGAGCGGAGAGAACTGCGGCTGCTTAAGGAGCTCCGTAAGACGTGCGCCGCGGTTCAGAAGACGCTGCGTGGCGGCATCGAGGTCCGAACCGAACTGAGCGAAGGCTGCCATTTCGCGGTACTGCGCGAGCTCACCTTTGATCTTGCCGGCGACCTTCTTCATCGCCTTCGTCTGGGCCGAGGAGCCGACGCGCGACACCGACAGACCGACGTTCACGGCCGGGCGGATGCCCTGATAGAAGAGGTCTGTTTCAAGGAAGATCTGGCCGTCGGTAATCGAGATCACGTTCGTGGGAATGAACGCGGACACGTCGTTGCCCTGCGTTTCGATGACCGGGAGCGCCGTCAGCGAACCCTTGCCGGCGGCATCGCCCATCTTGGCGGCGCGTTCGAGAAGGCGCGAGTGGAGATAGAAGACGTCGCCCGGGTAGGCTTCGCGGCCCGGCGGACGGCGAAGCAGAAGCGACATCTGACGGTACGAGACGGCCTGCTTCGACAGATCGTCATAGATGATCACGGCGTGCATGCCGTTGTCGCGGAAGAATTCGCCCATGGCGCAACCGGTGAACGGTGCGAGGAACTGCATGGGCGCCGGATCGGAGGCGGTTGCGGCGACGACGATCGAGTATTCGAGCGCGCCGTTTTCCTCAAGGTTCTTCACGAACTGCGCGACGGTCGACCGCTTCTGGCCGACGGCGACGTAGACGCAGTAGAGCTTCTGGCTCTCGTCGTTGCCCTGGTTGAGCGGCTTCTGGTTCAACATCGTGTCGAGAGCGATCGCGGTCTTGCCGGTCTGGCGATCGCCGATGATGAGTTCGCGCTGGCCACGGCCGATCGGGATGAGAGCGTCGACCGACTTCAGACCGGTCGCCATCGGCTCGTGCACCGACTTGCGCGGAATAATGCCGGGGGCCTTGACGTCGACGCGGGCGCGCTTGTCGGCCTTGATCGGACCCTTGCCGTCGATGGGGTTGCCGAGAGCGTCGACCACGCGGCCGAGAAGACCCTTGCCAACAGGCGCGTCGACGATGGCGCCGGTGCGCTTGACGGTGTCACCTTCCTTGATGGCGCGGTCGTCACCGAAGATAACGACGCCGACGTTGTCGTTTTCGAGGTTGAGGGCCATGCCGCGGACGCCGCCGGGGAACTCGACCATCTCGCCGGCCTGGACCTTGTCGAGACCGTAAACGCGGGCGATACCGTCACCGACCGACAGCACCTGGCCGATTTCGGAAACCTGGGCTTCCTGGCCGAAATTCTTGATCTGATCCTTCAGGATCGAGGAAATCTCTGCGGCGCGGATATCCATCAGCCGGTCCCTTTCATGGCAACTTTGAGTGCGTTGAGTTTCGTCTTCAGCGAGTTGTCCAGCATCCGGCTGCCGACCTTGACGACAAGGCCACCGAGCAGGGAGGGGTCAACTTTCGCCTGAATTTTCACGTCCTTACCGACAGATGCCTTGAGGGCTTCGGCAAGGGATTTCATCTGGGCTTCGCTCAGCGTATGGGCGGAAGCGACATCGGCCATCACTTCACCGCGATCCCGGGCGGCGATCTCGCGGAAGGCGCGGATCATCTCGGGCAGAGCGAAGAGGCGGCGGTTACGCGCCAGGACCTGGACGAAATTGGCGGCGAGACCGGTCACACCGACCTTGGCATTGACGGCGGCGAGCGCCCTGGACTGATCATCTGCAGAGAAAACGGGATTGCGGACCATCCGTGTAAAATCCTCGCTCGTATCGAGGACTTTCTGGACTGTGTTCAGACCGTTTTCGACCTCGGCGACCTTGTTCTGGTCCTTCGCGAGCTCAAACAGTGCGGAGGCGTAACGCCCGGCCACTCCTGACGTCGTCGAATCTTCGCTTGCCACGATATTAGTCTCGACCGTTCGAAGGCGGCGCGTCGCGGAAAAACACGTCCGGCAGCGCGCGCCATGGGGAAAGACCAGAACCGGCGCTGCCGCCAGTCGAGCTGGATGGGAAAAGCATCCATTACCAGACGCGACCCTTTTGGCCTCATCTGATCCCGGAAACTCGGCGCGTGCCATACCACGCTCGTTTCAGGCCAGCAACGGGGCGTCGGGGCACGAGTTGACGCATTTTCACATTCTCCCCGACTCCGGCCGGGGACTGTCAGTTGTCGAAGGTACCGCCATCACTGCGCGCCGCACGGCAGGCGGCACTTGCCGGACAGGCACGGCGGCGTGATAAATCCCGCAAGATCAAATAGTAAGTCGAACGCTACGCGCACGGCACCGGGGTGTGCTAAGCAGGGGGCGTTCATCGTGCCCGTTCCGTGACCGGCACGCGCCTCCCACTTTCGACCAAGCCACATGCAGCGCAAGTCTAATAGCGAAAGTGCCGCAGCGACGGCCGAAGCCGGTGCGTCAATCGCCGGGGCGACCCCGTCGATGGCGCAATTCCTCGAAATCAAGGCCGCCAACCCCGATTCGATCCTCTGGTATCGGATGGGGGATTTCTACGAGCTGTTCTTCGAAGACGCGGTCGTGGCCTCGGCAGCGCTCGGCATCGTGCTTACGAAGCGTGGCAAGCATCTCGGCGAAGACATTCCGATGTGTGGCGTGCCGGTCCATCGGGCGGACGAGTACCTGCAACGGCTGATCCGCAAGGGCTACCGGGTGGCGGTGTGCGAACAGCTCGAGGACCCTGCGGAAGCGCGCAAGCGAGGCTCCAAGGCGGTCGTACGGCGCGACGTGGTTCGACTGGTGACGCCGGGCACACTCACGGAAGACACCCTCCTCGACGCCACCGTTCGCAATTATCTCACCGCCATGATGTCGGCTCCGGAGACGCAACGCCGCGCCAAAGGTGCAGCACAGTCAGTAGCGTTCGCATCGGTCGACATTTCGACCGGTGAATTCGAGATCGGTTCAGTTGGCGTGACCGACGTCGGCGGAGAACTCGCGAGGCTCAACGCGGGTGAAATCCTCGTGCCCGATACGATGACCGGTGACAAGGAACTCATGGCGCTCGTTCAGCAGTCCGGCGCTGCGGCAACGCCGGTTCCGGCGCAGACGTTCGAAAGTCTGGCCGGCGAGCGCCTCATGAAATCGCAGCTCGGCATCGGCGATCTCGGCGCGTACGGCGGGTTTTCGCGACTGGAACTTGCGGCAGTCGGCGCGCTGCTCAAATACATTGATCTCACACAGATCGGGAAGAAGCCGCTGCTCCGGCCGCCCCGCCGCAGCGGCGCCGACGCAATCATGGTGATCGACGCGGCAACACGATCGTCACTCGAACTCGTTCGCGCCAGCAACGGCGACCGCGCAGGCAGCCTGCTGGCAGCAATCGATCGCACAGTCACCGGTGCCGGTGCGCGCGAACTCGCGCAGCGGCTCGCAAGTCCGTCCCGTGATGCCACACTCGTCAACCGCCGCCTCGACGGCGTCGGCTACCTCGCCGAAGCAGAGGCGCTGAGGCAGGATGTAAGGGAGGCACTGCGCCGCGCTCCGGATGTCGCCCGGGCGATGACGCGCCTTGCATTTCAGCGCGGCGGGCCGCGGGATCTCGCAGCCGTACGCGATG